>CAYNBE010000042.1:0-19237 GCA_964395045.1 uncultured Prolixibacteraceae bacterium
ATTTTTACAAATGATAATTCACCAGGTTATAAAGTTGTTTTTAAAAATGCCTAAAATCATTACCATCACACTGAATCCGGCGGTAGATCACAACATCCTGATCGAGAAATTTAAAACCGGCGAAGTAACCAGGGCCAAACAAGCAACGGTATCTGCTGCGGGGAAAGGGATCAATGTTGCCAGGACTGTTGCAGGTCTCGGCAAACAGGTTACTGCCTTTTGTTATGTGGGGAAAAACGAAACGCATATTTACAAACAGCTCCGTTCGAAATATCTCAATCTAATTCTGTTCCCTGTCAACGGAACCACCCGTTCCAACATGACAGTGGTGGATTCCGGACAGCGGCTGATCATCCATATACAGACAAAAGGTTTTGACCTCGACGAACTCCTTCTTCAATTGCTTGGCCCCAGGCTTGAAGAACTGGTTTCACCGGGCGATGTTGTGGCTGTTTCCGGCAGTACTCCCGAAGGTGTACCCGTTCACTTTTATGAGAATCTGATCGCATCATGCAACAAAAAAGGATGCAAAGTCATTTTTGATTCGAGCGGACCTTTTTTTAAGCGGGGTCTGCAGGGGATCCCATATGTCATCAAACCCAACATGGAGGAGCTGGAGGAATTATCGGGGAGAAAGATTTCATCCGTTCCGGACGTGGTGAGAGAAGCCAAAGCTTTCAATGAGAAAGGGACCGAATTTGTTTTTGTTTCGAGGGGGAAGAAGGGGGTGATCCTTACCAGAAAAGATCAACCCGGATATTGGAAAGCCAATGTGAAACTTCCTCCGGGAAACCGAGAAGGCAATGAAATCGGATGTGGGGATGCAATGATCGGAGGAATTGCGCTCTCGTTGTCGTTTGGTTATGAAACAGAGGATGTCCTGAGGATGGCCGTGGCTTGCGGGGCAGCTAACCTTCTGAGCAAAGGGCCCGGAGTCTGTGACCCCTCAGATGTAAAAATTCTTTTCAGCAAGGCATCTATCCGCTATTTCAGAACTTAAGAAGTTATTTCCCCCGGAATATTTTCAGCATCTTTACCGGATAATTGGTACACACTGCATAGATTTTCTGTTCCAGGAACCATTTCATTTGTTCTTCAGTATCGGCATTGTATGTGCTGACCCTGACTCCGTGATCCACAAAGCTTTTGATAAGTTCCTGATGATGGTACAGTACATCGACAGTAAAATTAGCCCATGTATAGCCATTTGCCAGAAACCATGCCGGTGTCGCCCGGGTATTCATATAACCGCATCCCCATTTACCCTTTGCTGCAGATATGCATTTGACAAATACTTCTTCCCTGCCTGCAATGAATTCAACGAAATTCCAGGCTTTTTTTTCATGGACGATCCGGGAGGCTTCCTGACAGGCTTTAACCGAAATTTCCGTACCACCGGACAGGTCGGCCACCGACTTGACATCAATCCAGAGTTTTGTCGAACCTGCCTCCATGATCACATCAAGGAACTCCTCCAGCAAAGGGATTTTCTCGCCATTCGCAAGGGTACCTGCAGCGCATAGTTCCTCATAGTCTGTGTCCTTCAGGATCATCCCCCTGAAGGTATCATCATGAAACACCACAACCCGGTTGTCGCTGGTGATATGAATATCACACTCCGAAGCAAAACAACCGAGTGAAATGGCAGCTCGCAATGCTGCCAGGGAATTGTCGGGAAATCCTGTTTCTTTCCAGACCCCCCTGTGTGCAACCACATTGTTGTCGGGAAGATTGGGTGCCGGGAATGGTATCGTTTCTTTCTGATCTCTATCGCCGGGATAGTGAAATTCGGTACAGGAACCGTTCAAATATGAGATCAGGAACGTGTACAGGAAACAAAAAAACATCTTTTTCATTGATGGAACAGATCAGGGTGCTCAGCATTCAGATTTTACTTTATTTTTTAGCCGGGTCGATATAGCCCGCATTCCAGGTTAGGGCAAAGAATAGGGTGGCAGCGATCCCGGTTCCGATGAAAGTCAGAAAAGCAGTGTCCCACCCTCTGTGTGTGACAATATATCCGATTCCCCAGCCCGAGAGGACTGTGCTCAGATAACCGAAGAATCCGGTAAGGCCGATGGCAGTGGCTGCTGCTTTCTTCGTAACCAGGTTTGCCACAATAATCCCCACCAGCGCCTGGGGCCCATAAATAAAAAAGCCCGTCACACAAAGCAGGATGGCGTAAAAAAGCGTGCTTTCATCGGGGAGCCTCCAGAACAAGAAAACAGCAAGGGTGCATATTGCCATATAAATAAATGCAGCCCTTCCACCACGTCCTTTGAAAATATGGTCCATCATCCATCCGCTGGAAACCATCCCCAGAATGCCGAATCCTTCGTAGGCCGCCACCAGCCAGCCTGCTTTCTTCAGCTCGATGCCCTTCATTTCGGTCAGAAAGGTGGGCCCCCAGTCGAGCATGGCATACCGTATGGTATACAATGAAAAAGTTGCCAGACACAGAATCCAGATCATCGGGTTCCCGAAAACCTTTTTTCTTACAAAACTTTTAAAATCAAGCGATTGATCCGGATCATCCGATTCAGGGGTTTCTCCTCTGTAAATTTCTACTGCAGGCAACCCCAACGATTGAGGTTTGTCCCTCATCCTGTTTAAAATGAAAAACGCACCCAAAACAGCCAGCATCCCGGGGACAAAAAAACAAAGCCTCCAGTCATACACCACCAGAAAACTGTTGAGCAAAAGCACCAATCCTGCTCCGATCGAATGACTGGAGTTCCAGATTGCGAACTTGACGCCTCGTTCACCAGGGGCAAACCAGTTTGTAATTGCATTCGCACAAGGGGGAAATCCCATACCCTGAAACCATCCGTTCAACAACCAGAAAATGCCGAACGCAATCACCCCGCTGCTCATCCCGAAGAAAAAACTCATACAGGCCGACATCAGCAATCCGATTGCCATGAAATACCTTGGGTTTGTCTGATCTCCCAGAAACCCGTTCAGAAACTTTGAAATTCCGTAAAGGATGCCGTGGAGCGACAAAAACAAACCAAGGTCCACTTTTGAAATGCCGAGATCGGCTTCAATTGCCGGCATGGCAACTGATAAATTCTTTCTTACAAAATAAAAAAGGGCATAGCCGATGATGGTGGTGTACATGATCCTGCTCCTCCAGTATCTGTACTGCTGATTGATTTCTTTTGGATCAGTTGATGTCCTTTCCCTTACCGGTGCGGGTTTCAAGAAACCGGTCAATCGATTGATTCTTATCATCATGTAGTTTTTTTTCAGGCTTACCTATTCGCTAAAAGTGATCTGATTTCCCCGATGGTGTTTTTTTCGACTATTTCAGCTGTCAATTTTCTGGCTTCTGACATAGATGTGTTTCTGATCAGGTATTTAATTTCCGGAATTTGAACAGGCGCCATGCTGAGTTTTTTCAATCCAAGCCCGAGCAAAAGTTTGACAACATCCGGATCTCCGGCCAACTCACCACAGATCCCAGCGGGGATGCCATGTAAATCAGCAGCTTTCACCACTGCCTGTATGCTTCTGATCATAGCCGGATGAAGAGGGTTGAAAAGGGCAGAGACCCGGGGGTTCAACCTGTCAACAGCCAGTGTATACTGGGTCAGGTCGTTGGTTCCGATGCTCAGAAATGCAGCTTCAGAAGCTAAATCATCAGCAATCATGACCGCTGCGGGAGTTTCCACCATCACTCCCAGTTCAACATCTTCATTAAATACTACCCTTTCGCTTCGCAACTCATTTTTGCATGCTTCCACCCATGACCTGGCTTCTCTCCATTCCTCCATTGAAATGATCAAGGGAAACATGATCTGAATATTGCCGAATGCAGCGGCTCTCAGGATAGCCCGAAGCTGGGCCTTAAACATCGCAGTCTCTGAAAGGGATATCCGGATGGCTCTCCATCCGAGGAACGGATTCTCCTCTTTTCCCGGCGAAAAATAGGGAAGGGATTTGTCTCCCCCGATATCCAATGTCCGGATGATCAGGGGATGATTCCCGCATATCTCAGCCGCTTTTTTATATTCAGTGAATTGGGCCTCTTCATCTGGGAAATCTTCTGAATACTGCATGAACAGGAACTCACTCCGGAAAAGGCCGATCCCGGCAGCTCCGTGGTTCAGGGCCAGGGCCACATCATCCGCACCGGAGACGTTGGCCATCAGATCGATGGGAAAACCATCCGAAGTAATGGCCTCCAAATCTTTTATATTGTGAAATAATTCCTTCCGCCGTTCGGTTGTTTTCGCTTTTTCCCTGTATTTTTCCAGTGTAATTTCATCGGGATTGACGATAATCTCACCTTTTTCCCCGTCGAGAATCAATAGATCTCCATCACGCAGCTTCAGAATATCATCTCCCAATCCGGTAAGGGCAGGAATCCCGCGGTTTCTTGCGATGATGGAAACATGACTGGTAGTGGCTCCCCGCCGGGTAATCAGTCCGAGTACCTTGCTGAAATCCATCAGGGAAGTAGCGGAAGGGTAGAGCTCATCAGCCACAACAATAACTTTCTGATGAATACCAGTAAAAGGATTAAACGTCTCTCCTTTCAAAGCCAGCATGATCCGGTTGACCACATCCCTGACATCAGTAACTCTCTCCCTCAGGTAAGGATCTCCGATATTTTCAAACATGGCACAAAGCTGGTCCCCGGCATCTTTTAACGACCATTCGGCACACTTGTTTTCGCTATGAATCCCTGAAACAGTCAATTCCCATAATGTTTCATCCTGAATGATTTCCACGTGTGCAGTAAAGATGGGATCTGCCGCAGCCATTTCCCGGGTTAGGGCTAGTGTCTTCTTCAAAGCAGCCGAAAATCTCTCTTCTTCATTTTTTTTCCCGGCATTCTCAACAAACCGACGAACGGTTTCCGGATTTTCCCTTTTCACCACGAAAGCCTTTCCCGTCGCAATTCCACGTGAGTCATGATTTGTTACTATAATTCTTTCCATTGATCAGGTTGGAGTTGTCGTGAGAGCATCAAAGCCATTTTTGGTGAACTGGTCAGAACATTTCTAATTCGGTAAACAGGGATGGATAATCGGTCTCAATAATATCAGGCCGGGAGTTCAAATCTTTACGGTATGCCTCTATCCGGCCTTCATGGGGCTGTACCCTGTCAGATGTGGGATGGACCGATATCATACACATGACACCGTGAGAACGAAGCAGGTCGTACACCTCTTTCTGTTCAGGCTTCATGGAATACCCCACATAAGCCATAATCCGGTTCCAGGGTATCCCTGAATTTTTATAAGTGTTATAATCTTTCATGTCAAAGATAGCCACACAAAACATGACATGGTCATTCCTTTCATAATAAAAGAGGGCTTCTTCGAGCGAACGGACACTCAGGATGATATTTGGCCATTTATATTTATTCAGCATCCGGGAATAGATTTCCCAGGGTACTTTTTTGTTGTCGAGATTAAAAACGGTTTTCCCCCGTCCCCACTCCAACATTTCAATAAGTGTGGGGATCTTATACGGGGTGATGTTGCCGTCACGGTCCTTCAGGTTTAGCTTTTTCAGTTCTGTCCAGGTGTGGTCCGATACTTTTCCGTTGCCGTTGGTAGTGCGGTCGAGGGTTTCATCATGCATGAGCACGATAACGCTATCTTTGGTCAGCCTGGGATCAATCTCAAAAAAGGAAGGCATCAGGGAAAGCGTTTTCCTGCAGGATTCAATGCAGTTTTCCGGATAGCCTGTCATCATGCCACCCCGGTGACCACTGATGATTATTGGCTTTTCTTCCCGGTAGGTAAAATACTCCAGTAGTTGTTTCATGTTTCGCACCCCGACTCTGTGCAACTTTTTTGCGGCTACAGATTCATTCCCGATAAAAAAAACAAGGGTGATTATGAAGAGTGAAACAGATAGTCCTGTGATATTTAAATATTTTCCAATCATATCGCAATCGAAATAAATTCTTTGAAACTGATTTTTATTCCTGCAGGTTTTCCAGGAATGTGACCACCTGGTCGAGGGCTGCATTTTCATCCGTTCCGTCGGCCTCAACCTCTACAACGCTTCCAGATGTAAGTCCCAGGGCCAGGATGCTGATGATACTGGTTCCACTGGCAGTTTTTTCACCACAACGGAACCTGAATCTGCTTGAAAAGTTTTTAACCAGTGATACCAGTTGGGAGGCAGGCCGGGCATGGAGACCGGAACTCAGATTGATCATTACTTTTTTCGATAACATAAACCGATTGATATTAATTATTCGCATGATGTACAGCTGATCCAAGAATCCTGAAGATCATCTCTTTGTCACTTGTTGTGAATAGCGTTTTCAGAAGGGTTTCATCATCCAGTGCGGTGCTGAGGTTGGACAGGATTTGGATGTGGTCGTTGCCTGCAGCCGCAATTCCTACCACCAGAAAAGCCTTTTCATTGCCAAAGTTAACTCCTTCAGGATACTGAAGCACAGCGATTCCGGTTTTAATGACCACCTTCTTTGATTCACTGGTGCCATGGGGAATAGCAATACCCATCCCGATATAGGTGGTGGTCTGCTTTTCCCTTTCCAGCATGGAGACTGCATATCCAGGCAACACATACCCGTACTTCTCAAGCATGGCTCCTGCCCTGAGAATGGCCTCTTCTTTGGTTTCATTCCGAAGACCTGTGACGATGTTTTCGGGAAGCAGTATCTGGTTGTTTTCCGCTTTCAGGGACCCGGCTGCAGCCAAAGGATTTTTTTCATCGGATAGAGAGAAATTTGTAATCAATCTTTCATACAGATGATCCAGACTTTCGCTTTCCAAAAAATCCCTGATTATCACGAGTTCTGCAGCAGGTGCCGACCTGGCAGCTCTTTCAGCCAGGAAAGCCTGACAAACAACTATGTCGGCATCACCCGGAATCTCATCGACCGGACTGTTCTCGACTATAATATCCATTCCGGATTTCAGCCGGTTTTTAAACCGGGTGGCACCCATGGCACTGGACCCCATCCCGGCATCGCAAGCGAAGATGATCTTCCTGATCGTTTTTTGACGTATTCCGGTATTTTTCAATGGTTCCCGATCAGGATTCCGGGCCGGCCCTTCCGGTTTCACCGCCCTCCTTACGATGGGTGAAGCAACCAGGAAAGAAACGATGGCCGCTGTCAGAACCCCCATCAGGACGATCAGTTGCTTTCCCCGGGGCGACATGGCCATCACTGCAATAATGCTACCCGGTGATGCCGGTGCAACAAGTCCCCCGCCCAAAAGGGAAAACAGAAGGATAGCAGATGCCGATCCCAGGATCGGGGCAATAATCAGCGCCGGCCGTGCTAAAATATAGGGAAAATATATCTCATGGATCCCCCCGAAAAAATGGATGATGATGGCGCCGGGGGCTGTGCTTTTCATGGCACCTTTTGAAAACAGCCAGTATGCGGCAAGAATGCCCAATCCTGATCCTGGATTCGCCTCAAGCAGAAACATCATAGAACTGCCAGTCTGCCTGACCTGTTCAATCCCGAGGGGAGTGAGCACCCCGTGGTTGATGGCATTGTTAAGGAACAGCACTTTCCCAGGTTCAATGAAAAGAGAAACTAGGGGAAGGAATCCTTTGTTCATGATAAGCGAAACAGTCTCACCCAAGAATCTGGTTATCACATCCACCAAAGGCCCTATTGCGAAATATCCGGCGATGGTACACAGCATTCCCAGAATACCGAGTGAAAAGTTGTTGACCAACATTTCAAAACCGGCCGGGATTTTGTTTTTCAGCCAGTTATCTGTTTTTTTGATCAAATATCCGGAAAAGGGACCCATGGCCATGGCTCCCAGAAACATGGGAACATCACTTCCCACGATAACCCCCATTGCAGCGATAGCCGCAACGATACCCCCCCGGTCGCCAGCCACATTCCGTCCTCCCGTGATGGCGATCAAAAGGGGTAACAGGTATTTCAGAAGCGGATCAACCAGGGTTGCCAGTTTCTCATTTGGCCACCATCCGGAGGAGATGAACAATGCTGTGATAAATCCCCAGGCTATGAACGCCCCAATGTTGGGCATCACCATCCGGCTCAATGCTTTCCCAAAACCTTGTATCTGACTGCGCATCAAAACAACTTACTACTTGTTTAAAAGGGTTTTCCGTTGTTTGGCCTGGTAGAAACTGAACATTTTCCCGCTCTGCTGCATTTCTTTCCAAGATCACCAGAGCTTCGTAGTAAAAAACCTGTTGTTCCCGGTGTAACAGTTAGTAAATATCACATCACTACCCCGAGGCATATCAATTCTCAGCACCTGATTTGCATAAATGGGTTTTGAATACATATAATTCCCGAATTTTATCTGAAACGTGATATCGCTCGAATTTGAAATCTCAATGGTATTTTTCTGACTGTTTATGACCTTCACCTCAATTGACTTCGATACGATTTCCCGGATGTACTCTTCTTTGCCAGCCAGGCAGTTGTCGAAAAATGCCAGGGTGCGCCCTGCAAACAGGGCTTCCCTGATTCCTTCGGATGAACGTTCCTTCACAAACACAAGGGTCATCGGCCGCCTCAGTTTGTCACGATAAGCACCTGCAGCTGTGTAGTGAAGGTCCGAATTTGAAAACCAGGTCAGGTTAAATATATTGCACCACTCCATCACCTTCGGATATTGTTCTTCACCATTGAACACCTCAGCCCCGTGTATTTTTTTTCTTCTGATCAGTTCCTGGTGAACAGGATACAGGGTACTGGTATCGTTTGGCCAGCCCGGATGGTTCCAGATCAGGAATGCTCCCTGAGCGATAGCTTCATTGACTGCATCAATTTCATTGTCCACCTCCAGTTTGTTGGCATCCCGGATAAAAAGCGCATTGATATGCCCCAGTGGTTTTTTTCGTGTAATCTCTGAACCTGGGATTACAATCAGACCAATTTCTTCGCCCCGTTTCACGGCTATTTCATTCGACTTGTTAAAATCACTGATCAGCAAACTCTTATTCTTTCTGTATTCAATATGGTCGGTAAGCGCAATAGCATCCAGTCCCTGGTTCCATGCTTCATTCACACGGGTGTCGGGCCAGGTTTGACCATCTGAAAAAACAGAGTGAATATGAAAATCGCATTTCAATAGCTGGTAACCGTCGATTGAAGGTATCCGAATGTTGTATCTATAGTTCTGATCGTTTACTCCCGGATGCTCAAACACATCCTCATTCTGAACTTGTGCCTGTGTCTCGATTGTGAAAAGGCAAGTTATAAGACCAATAAACAAAAACAAATTCACCTTACTGAACATATCTTTATTTTTAATTTTTTTAAACTCTGTTACGATTGAACATCGTGAAAAACAATATTTCCTGAACCGGTAAATATACCTTAAAAACATGTTCCGGAAATACCGGTCAGGGTTTTTCCGGAACATTGCCCCTAAAAAAGGATTAAAACTGAGTGGGACAGGGTTCTGGGAAAAAAACACGAACCATTCATTCCCATCCTTGTGTCTGACCTCCCAGATTAGGATTATCATTGATGGAATCATCACTGAGGGGCCAGAGAAGGATGTTCTTGTCATTCTCACGGCCCGCCAGGAAGGGATTCAGTTTGAAAGCTACCCCCAAGCGGATGAAATCCCACCACAATTTTCCCTCGGCCGGGAATTCCTTCATCCTTTCCTTTACAATAGCATCCTTTAACTGAGCAGGTGTAAGGGAGGCAGAATAATAATTATCTGTTCCGTAAGCCCTTTTTGCAATTTTGTTCAACGAAGCAACGGCACCTGCCACATTATTGGATTCCATCTTGATTTCAGCATCCATCATGATAGCATCGGCCAGACGGTAAACTATCATGTCTGAATCAAGAATTAAAGTGTTGTTTACCCATGACCCCCTGTATTTATTTGTCCAATGGAATGTCAGCTTCTTACCGTCGTCGTAAAAAACGAGGTAATTTGTAGCCAGCCGGGTATCCGCAGGCTCCTGCGTCAGTACAGCGATGTACGCATCGGTGTACCAGCACCATTGTTGTTGAACACCCACGGCCACAGGATTGAAGTGGTATTTTGACGATACTGTGGCAGAGTTAAACTGGTAGTCAATCGGATAACCATCGGTGTATTCACCCTGGGTATATTTCCAGGCATAAATCACTTCACCACCTGACTCGGTCTTTGACTCGAAGATGTTTGAATAATTGCTTTCCAGCTTATAAAGTGCGGTATTGGCAAGAACTGCATTAACAGCATCGGCAGCGGCACTCAGATAGGAAGCACCCCCGTTCCGTACCTTATACATCCAGAGGCTGAAATCGGCTTTCAGCATGTTGATTGATCCTGGCGATGCGATGTTTCTGCTGGTCACTGTTGCAGGCATCAGAGACAGGGCCAGGCCAATATCCTTTCCCACCTGAGTGTAGATTTCTGAAGCAGGGGTTCTTGACGGGTAGAGATCTTGTGAAGCCGACTCATACCCCTCGAGGCAAAGCGGAGCATCACCCCATATCCTTACAATCCAATAATAACAAAATGCCCTGATGTAATAAGCGTTTGCGAGTACTTCGTTCTTTTTCGCCTCACTTGCAAATTTCAATCCGGGAGTATATTTCAGGATTAGATTGGCCTGGTTGATGGTTCCGTAGATTCCTTCCCAGTCGGCATAAGCATTGGTATTTTTCATGGTGCTCTGGTAAATCTGGTCGCGGTCGGTCTGGCTCAATCCGCCATGATTTCCGGGTCCCCAAAGACCGTTGCGGTACTCACCCCAAAAAGCAAGGCCTTTGTTAAATGCAGCCCTGAATTTCTGGTGCGCACCATACATGGCCGCAACGGCATCGCTTTCCTCTGTCCACATGGAGGAAGCTGACAACTGACTGGTCTGAATAACATCCAGATCGTCGTGACATGCGCTGAAGATCAAAACAATAGCAAAAAATGTCGTAAATATTCTAGTTGATTTCATGATAATGGCATTTTAATGATTCGGGGTTTCAGCATCAGAAGGTAAATTTTACACCGACAGAATACTTCCTGGCCGCAGGATAAGGTGAATAATCCGTATCATAGGTTGAGCCAGTTCCCATTTCGGGGGGAACTCCCGTAACCTGGGTAAAATAGTAGAGATTGTTGCCTGAAAGATATACAGACGCATTCTGCATACCAATCCTGGTGATCCACCTCATTGGCAGCCTATAAGAGAGGACCACTTCACGGATACAGAGAAAATCTCCCTTTTCACTGAAAATATCCGAAACGCGTGAATAATTCCGGTTGCCATCGTCGGCGTCATTTGCAAAGAACCTTGCATATTTAGTTTTATCACCCGGTTGTGTCCAGCACTTCTTCACCTCGTTTGTCAGGGTGTAATTGTAATTGAAAGTACCCATAAAATAGCGTTCCTGGAGATAGTTCTGAACGGTGTGCCCGAGCTGGTAGTCCATGAAAATATAGAACGACAGGTCCTTGTAGGTGAAAGTGTTTCCCAGGCCTCCCGTTGAATGCGGAACCGTGTACCCCAGTAAAAACTGGTCCTCAGAAGTAATCTGGTCTACTCCGTTGCGCTGGGTACTGCCAGGCCGGTTCACCCACTCATAGTCACCCACATCTTTGCGCCCCAGAATTGTTTTTCCGTCTGAAAATCTGAATCCGTTGGCATTGGCATCATACATGGCTGCGTATGCTTCCTGCTCGGTTTCCAGGATGCGGTCAACCTTATAACCGTATATCCGATACATCCTTTCCCCTTCAGCCGTTCCGCCAAAGGCAGTACCATCACCCAGGGTGATGCCTCCAATCCGGTTCCTATCCCTCCCGTTGTCGGGAAGTTCAAGCACCCGGTTCATTACATAACTGTATGTGAAATCAGTTGACCATGAGAAATTTCCGGTCTTGATATTCTGGGATGAAAGCTCAATATCGGTTCCATAAAATTTCACCTTCCCGATATTGGTCGTTATAGAGGTATATCCCGAGGTGTTGGGAAGAGGGTTACTGAAGATCAGGTCATTGGTAACTTTATCGAAATAATCAAAGCTCAGTTTGATCCTGTCTTTTAACAAACCCAGATCGAAGCCCGCATCAAGCTGGTTGGTTGTTTCCCATCTCAGGTCTTTATTCGGAATGGTTGAAGTGACAATAGTTGCATTTCCTGCATATTTGCCACTGGTACTGTAATTGCCATATGCATCAAACAACCCGATGGCATTGTTCCCAGTCTGCCCGTAACTGGCCCGGAGTTTCAGGTTGCTCACGGTAGTCACACCCGACATGAAATCTTCTTCAGTAATGATCCATCCGGCTGAAACAGCAGGAAAATATCCCCAACGGGTGTCGGGAGCAAATTTGGATGAACCATCAGCCCGAAGGGTGGCCGATAAGAGATACTTCCCCTTGAAATCATAATTAAACCGGCCGAAATAACTGATCAGAACCTCCCTGGTCAGGGAACTGGTGGGAGCTCCGGGGGTGGACCCTGCGCTTAGTGTGGGAACTTTATCGGAACTGGCTCCTGTGACCGACGCTGCAAATGCATTGTTCCTGTCTTTCAGATAATCTGTTCCCAAAGTAGCCGAAAGATTATGCAGTTTGCCAAACCGTTTGTTATAATTAACATATGCCTGAAAATCAAACCGCTGGACTTCGCTGAACGATTCAGTGGTGGTGCGGAGTCCATCGTATTCGTTGGCTTTGATAAAACTGCTTGCGCGGCTATGCCGGTTGAAGTTGGTAGCCATAGCCACAGCCTTCAGATCGTTTGTGATGCGGTAAGTCAACTGCCCGAAGACCGTTGACCTCTTTGTGATGGTTCCTCTGTCGTAATAATATTCATACCAATCGGGAGCGGGGGTCGATCCGTTGTATCCCTTCTCCGGCAAACCGGTGGCCACATTGTATATCCTGTGTGTGGGCGGTGTGGAAAGGCCGCGGTGCAATACGTTGCGCTTGTTATCGGGATAATCTTCCATTTCAGTGTATGCATAGTCAAATCCCGTTGCAAAAGAGAGTTTATTATTGATTGTGAAATCGGTGTTCCCTTTCATGGTGAAACGTTTGAACCCGGTATCAATCCCAATTCCCCCATCATCGGTATATCCGATGCTTGCGGCGTATTTCACGGTTTCATTCCCTCCGTCGGCACCGATATAATAATTTTGCCAGGTGGAAGGTTTGAAAAAACGCTTCTGAAAATCATTGTCTTCAAAAATCAGCGTTTTGGTCTCATCCAGAGGATCGGTCATGGATTTCCATCCTATCGGGATAGCTTCACCTTCTTTGAGATACCGGGTTGTCCACATCGATGCGTCTGAATTCACCGAACTGGCCGAAAATCCTTCGGAGGAATTGCGTGCAGGAAATTTTCCCCTCGCAATGGCTGTCCGCATATAATAAAGATAATCGGCTGCGTTCATCAGGTCAAACATCTGGGCAGGTTCCTGATGTGCCACATTTGCTTCAAATGAAATGCTCGGACCCCTTGTTAATGATCCCTTTTTTGTGGTAATGAGAATTATCCCGTTCGAGGCCCTTGCCCCGTAAATTGCCGCCGAAGCAGCATCTTTCAGTACTTCGATCGATTCAATGTCGTTCGGATTGATCCCTGAAATCTCCCTTACCACTCCGTCAACCACCACTACCGGTTCATTGCTTTTGTTGATTGACGATCCTCCCCGAATCCTGAAGGTCGGATTTTCACCCGGCTGAAAGTCGGTCGTATACATGCGCAATCCTGCAACTTTTCCTTTCAATCCATCCCCCAGTGAATTGATGGGCATGCTTTCCAGCTTGGTGCCATCAAATTTGGAAACTGATGCGGTTAGCGTTCTGCGGGACTGCGTACCATACCCGATCGCCACCACCTCATCGATCCCGATCAATTCCTCCACCATGCCCACATTAATTTGCGACCGGCCTTCCACATTGATTTCCTGCGTTTTCATACCGACAAACGAAAAAACCAGCGTAGCATCAGCCTGGATGCCGGAAATGAGATATCTGCCATCCAGATCAGTGATGGTCCCTGTGGTAGTCCCTTTTACCACCACTGTCACACCCGGAACCGGATTTCCGTTTTTGTCAGTCACCTTCCCCGATACCTGAGACTGTTGCAATGAAATACTCTCCGACTCCATTTTTTTGGGATAGAGTAAAATATGACGGTCGTTGATCGCATACTTCACATCTGTACCTTCAAACAACTGGTCGAGGGTTTCCTGGATAGTCTTCCCGTTAATCCTGACAGAAACCGTCCGGTTCACATCAATGTACTGCGAACTGTAGGCAAACCGGAATTCCGACTGCTGCTCAATCTCTTCAAGTACTTCCAACACCCTTGCATCACGCATTTCCAGCTTCAGCCGGGTGTTCTGACTGTAGACACTGGCAGAGACCTGCAAAAGACCTGCCAATAAAAACAGGAACGTAAGTTTCATAATCTTAAGCCATTGAATAACAATTGGAGGCAATCCTCTCCCTTTCCTAAAAAATTTATTCATAACTTTACCCGATTTAGTTTATAAAATCTATTTATCATTGCGAGATGATGAATAACGGCCGGCGGGTGTTGCCTCACCCTCCGGCCTTTTTATTTCATCATTTTTCTCATTTTTGCCTTATCCTGTCTGAATACGATTACGGAACCGGTTTGTTCCGCCCTGACCGGAGTGATTTTTTCAATCAGTGCAATCACTTCCTGCAACGATTCGTTTTTGATGGTAAATGTGTAATGGTAGTGCCTTACTTCATCATCCACTACAAACTGCTGATTGTATCTCATATTCAGCCGTGTAACGACCTCATCAAGCGGCAGTTCATATATATTGACAATCCCTTCTTTCCAGGATGTGAATTTTGATGTATTGACCTGGCCAACTGTCATCTTTTTGCCAGAAATATCAAACGTTGCCATCTGTCCGGATATCAGGCTATATCTGAAACCTGGAATCTCATCCTTCAGAATGTCTACACTACCCTCCTCCAACACCACACTGATTTGTTCACTTCCGGGAAATGCGTTCACATTGAATTTTGTACCGGTGACCTTTACCTGCAATTCATTGCAATCCACAACAACAGGAAGTGATTCATCTTTTGAAATATCAAAATAAGCTTCACCCTGCAGACTGATCTTTCTGTTCTTCACTCCGTATTGATTGTCATACCTGATCTCCGAGGCTGAATTAAGCCATACCACCGACTGATCAGGCAGCATCACTTTCGACATTTGACCGTTCTCCGCAACGATAGTGGTCACAAGGATATCAGATTTCGCCGGCCTGTTTGTCAAATATAACGTAATGCTTCCGATGGTGGTAAGGAAAAAAAGGATGGCAGCATATCGCAGAATCTGGCTTATTCTTCTTGATTTCTGCCATCCGGCAAATCCCCTCTCCAACAAACCAGACTGTATTTTCATCCAGATTTCTTTCCCCTCGCCAGGAAAAGTATCACTGTTCAGTCCAGCCTTCCAACTTTTTTTGACAATATTGAATTCTCTGATGTTTTCCCTATTCCTGAGCCATTGCAACAATGATTCCTTCTCCTGATCCGTTGCCGTATTCTCCAGATATTTCCGAATAATATCTTCCATATTAATGTTTCTGATAGGAGTACCGAAATTCCAGTGAAAACCCTACCTTTTTTTATCTGATTTTTCAACAACTCTTTAATACTTCATCTTAAATCCTTCTCCATCATGGAGAAGACTTAGAATTTTTTTTCGCCCGGCAAGGCAGATAATGGAATTAATGAATTTATCAGGCTAAATACTCCATATAATGCTAAAAGAACCCCATTTCAATTTATGAGGAAAACCGGAAAGTTTCAACTGGTGGAACGGTCCGTGAAACAACAGGCAAAGGGATATGATAAAACTCATGTGAACATGACATGTCTCTCAATTCTGAAGCCATATTGAAATCATCATACTCCAAAGAGGATATTGCTTTGAGAGCTGTTTCATGATTTGCTGCTTTGCCAAAGCAATGTGTTTTTCGACAGCTTTTAAACTGATGCCAAGTTCATCGGCAACTTCCTTCTGTTTCTTCCCTTCTATCTTGCACAATCTGAATACCTGACCGGTTTTCCGGGAAAGCGAATCCACACAATTCTGAAAAGCAATAATCAATTGTTCTTCCAGACTTTTTTCCTCCCGTTCTGCCAGGTCCAACTGGTAGAGATATTGCAATTCATTGATCTTCAATGTTTCTTCCCGGACCATTTCACCTTTCAACCTATTATCTTTCAGATAATTCAGACAGTGATTCCGTAATATGACGAATAGGTAGCTTTCAATCGATTTTTCAACGTCGATGGAGGCGCGTTTTTCCCAGACTTTCAGAAAACAATCCTGGATAATGTCTTCGGCATCGTCTGTATCCGAAACAAAAAGGCTGCAATATCCCTTCATCCTAGGGAACAGAAACTTGAACAAATCCCTGAATGCCAAGGGATCACCGTTCCTGATTGCCAATTTAAACTCCTTGTCGAACACGGCTTGAATTTCACATATCTAAGATAAGTCTTTTCAGGAGAAAGAGAGTTCATTTAAGCTGAATTGTTCGTTTTATGGAACAATCATTCTAAAAATAACCTTTCATATTTTTAATAGATTACCAAATTGAATCTATTTTTACGGAAAACTTGGAATGTATGCAGCTCACTGCACTCATTATATTTGTTGTCACCTATACCGGGATCATTTTTACCCGCCTTCCGAAAATAAATATTGACAGGCCATCAGCGGCATTTTTCGGAGCAGTTGCCATGGTGGTTTTCGGGGTACTTAGCCTGGAAGAAGCGGTCAAAGCGATAGATTACAACACGATAGCCCTTCTTCTCGGAATGATGATCATCATTTCCACTCTTCAGATTGACGGTTTTTTTTCACTTATTGCCGAGAAAACATTGTCCTGGTCGCGTACCCCGTTGCGACTGTTAGTCATGATCACCTTTATCACAGGTATTGCCAGTGCGTTTCTGGTGAATGATGCCGTGGTGCTGCTTTTCACTCCGGTCATCATCGCCATTTGCGTTGGTTCTTCCCTAAATCCGGTTCCTTACCTTATTGCTGAAATTCTCTCGTCGAATATCGGAAGTGTCATGACCATCACAGGGAATCCTCAAAATATGCTGATAGGCATCAACTCGGGGATCAGTTATGCTACTTTCTTTTATAAACTTTTACCCGTATCATTGCTGGGAATGGCTTTGGTAGTGATTGTAGTCAGGTGGTTCTACCGATCAAACTTTGACCATCGGACCGTCATTGGATGCAAGCCTCAGACATTCAATTATAGTTACAGTTCCATGAAGTTTTCGGTTCCCATCTTTGCAGGTGTTGTAATCATGTTTTTCTTTGGGAAATTGATGAATCTTTCCATTCCGGTTATTTCTCTTGCCGGCGCCTCCCTGATCCTGATTTTTGGCCGGGTAAGGCCTTCGCAGGTTATCAGGAACGTTGACTGGGTATTGTTGCTTTTTTTTGCAACGCTGTTTATCGTGGTTGAAGGGGCAGTAAAAGCAGGATTGATGGATGTTATCATCCAGGCACACGGATTAACTGACAACATGGACAGCATTGCCCGGGTACACGGGTTAAGCCTGATTATGTCACAAATTGTCAGCAATGTACCTTACACGGTCATGATGCTGCCCGTCTTAAAGCCCTTACCGGGTGAAATATTGTGGCTTTCACTGGCCTCATCTTCCACACTGGCAGGTAATGCTACAATCATCGGAGCTATGGCCAACCTCATCGTCATCGAATCGGCCGATAAACAGCATATAAAAATCGGGTTCAGTGAATTTTTCAGGATCGGGTTAACAGTAACCCTCCTTACTTTTTTCATTTCAATCGCCGTACTCTGGATATGGTTGTAATTCAGCGGCTCCGGCTTGGAAAGTAATTCCTGACTGCATCAAAAACATGCCATTGTTCTCCAATCGGCTTTTTTGCCCAAATCATCGATAAGATCAGACCTGAAATAATGTGCCAGACCCCCCACCATGCAGCGATCACAGCCATGCCTCCCAGTTCAAGGTCGGGCGGGAATATTTTTGGATTGAACATGAGTACCAGTGCCAAACCAGAGTTTTGGATACCGGTTTCAATGGTGATTGACCTTCGGTCGAACCTGGGGCGATTCAGTATTGTGCTGAAAACAAAACCGGTGGCAAGAGCCAACCCGTTGTGAATTAATACAATAAAAAATATCAGATGGATTGTCTGCATGAAATTGGAAAAATTCGCGGAAAGCAGAATGATCACAAAGAGGATGAAAATGATAAAAGAGATTTGTTTCAGTGGCTTTTTAATCTTCTCGGTTAGCCGGGGGAACTGCCGGGCAACAAAAAGACCCAGTGCAACCGGAATACCCAGGAGGATAAATACCGTTTGGACCACCTGCCAAAAGTCGATTTCAATAGGCCTCAGCAATTCAGACGAACCTGACTTCTCATAGAAATTGATAAACAAATCGCCCCAAAAGGCAAAATTGGCCGGTGTCATCACCATGGCAATGATGGTTGAAAATGCGGTCAGACTGACCGAGAGGGCAATGTTTCCTTTTGCCAGGGAGGTCATGAAATTCGAAATATTTCCCCCCGGACATGCTGCAACAAGGATCATTCCCAGCGCAACGGCTGGAGTTGGATTTAATACCAATACCAGAAGAAATGTTACAGCCGGTAAAAGGATAAACTGAGATACCAGGCCGGTAATAAAAGACTTCGGTTTTGCAATTACCTCTTTGAATTCTCCCAGTTTGATGTTCAGGGCCACTCCAAACATAACAAATGCAATGGTGATGTTTAAAAACAATAATCCGCCTTCCGAAAAATTAAGCCGGATGTGGTCCAGTGCCAGCAGTGCTTCTCTCATTTCATTTAATTTCGGGTGAAATTAGTGATCTTTTTAAAATAATTCCCTGTTATGAAAAAAAAGAAGGCTGCTAAAGAAAAGTGCCCTGAATTAAAACTCCCCGCCGCAGAGCAGCGGGGAATCCCCGCCTGACTGTCGGGCAGGCGATTCCGTCAAGGACTTCCTTATTGCGTTGTTCGCTTACCCCGTGGCAGAGCCGACGGGGAATGCGCTCACCGGAATTCAATTCTTCTCACTGAACGAACATATCCGGGTGGTTTTTGCCGTTGATACCACAGGCTCTGGAGTACATGCCGGTCACATTATGGATATAGCTATGAACCAATTCCTGAGGATCCACAGAGATCAAACCATTACATACCTGAGCAAATTGAATCGGCATAAACTGACTTAATAGGGAATAAGGTATTTTTTTTATTCTCAAATTCCC
>CAYNBE010000043.1:0-19180 GCA_964395045.1 uncultured Prolixibacteraceae bacterium
TCCTCTACGTTCCGAACGGGGTGATTCGTCCTCCTATTAGAAAAGATATTGAGGTATACAAAACGGAAGGAACCCGAACAGCTGTGGAAATGGGAAATCCCAGGGTTTTTAATATGATTGTGGTCGGGAGTTATTTAAAAATCAGGCCCGTTGTCACTCTTGCCAACGTGGAAAAGGGACTTGAAAAATCGCTGCCCCCCCGTTATCACAGGCTGATCCCGCTCAACCTGGAAGCCATCCGGAAAGGGCAGGAGATTGTTGAGAAAGTCGTTTAAGGAATATTCATCATTTGTTTAAATAAATAATCAGGAACCAATTTGATGACAGCAGCAGCAAGATTGTTGCCTTTCGTAGGGATAACGGCGATGCTGCCGGCATTTAGCGGCTGCGGGAACGGAGAAAAGAATATTCATCCCAATATCCTGTTCATTATGAGCGACGATCATGCCTACCAGGCGATCAGTGCTTACAATGACAGGTTCAGCAAGGTGGCACCCACTCCGAACATCGACAGGATTGCGGGTGAGGGGATGTTATTTAACCGTTGTCTGGTTGCAAATTCAATTTGCGGGCCTTCAAGGGCAACTATTTTAACGGGTAAGTACAGCCACATGAATGGATTTGTACAAAATGAAGCGGCCAGGTTCGACAGCAGCCAGATGACTTTTCCAAAACTATTACAGCAATCAGGTTACCTTACAGCTGTTATTGGAAAATGGCACCTTGAGTCGCAGCCTACCGGATTTGACCACTGGGATATTCTTCCCGGGCAAGGGCAGTACTATAATCCTGATTTTATTAACAGCAAAGGAAAATGCCGGACAGAAGGCTACGTCACCGATATCATTACCCAAAAATCAATTGACTGGCTTAAGAAAGCTTCAAAAACCGGAAAACCGTTCCTGTTGATGATGCACCATAAAGCTCCGCACAGGGAATGGGAACCTGGTCCAAAATACCTTGAACGGTTCCGGGGAGTGGAATTCCCGTTACCGGAAACCCTTTTTGACGATTATTCCGGCAGGGGAAGGGCAGAAAATGAACAGGATATGACCATCCGCAAAACCATGCGCCTCGATTCGGACCTGAAAATGTGGACCGACACCTCTTCAACCAACTGGAAAAAAACACTTGGAAGGATGAATCCCATACAGCGGCAGGCTTGGAATGCCAGCTATGAACCGGTCAGGAAAAAGTTTGAGGAGGAGAAACCCGAAGGTGACAACCTTGTCAGGTGGAAATACCAGCGATATATGAATGATTATCTGGCCTGTATCCAGTCGGTTGATGAAAGTGTGGGAAAAGTGCTTGACTATCTGAAGGAATCGGGTCTGGATAAAAACACCATGGTGGTTTATTGTTCTGATCAGGGATTTTACCTTGGGGAGCATGGCTGGTTCGACAAACGGTTTATGTTCGAACAGTCGTACCGGACTCCGCTGCTGATAAGATGGCCAGGTGTGATTGCTCCGGGCAGTATCAACAAAGATATAGTCAGCAACATTGATTTTGCAGAAACATTCCTGGAAGCTGCAGGGGTTCCTGTACCGGATGATATGCAGGGCAGGAGCCTTGTCCCGTTGTTAAAAGGGAAAACTCCGCCCGACTGGAGAAAGGAACACTATTATCATTATTACGAATACCCGGGCTGGCATAGCGTCAAACGGCACTATGGCATAAGCACCACACGTTATAAGCTCATCCATTTTTATTATGATATTGACGAATGGGAACTTTTTGATCTGGTAGCCGATCCTTTAGAGCTTAAAAATGTATTTGACGATCCATCTTACAGAATTGTCCGGGATAGCCTGACAGCCAGGCTTGAATGGATTAGGAATCTTTACAAGGACAGTGATGAACTGACCAGAAAATTTATGCCTGCCAAAGCACATCAGTAATCAACAGTCACCATAATAAAAAATAATCCGGACAGAAATTTATTCCACCCGGATTATGAATATTTTAGGAAGAGATTGATTACCCGGCTACAGCGGAGCCGATCATAAAGGTGGCTGCGAGTGCGATAATAGCATAAAGCTCGGGAAAAACAGCAAGGATAAGAGTTTTTCCTGCCACATCATGTCCCTGTCCAACCGCCACGATGCCATTGGCACAAACCTGTCCCTGGCGGATTGCTGAAAGAAGCCCGACAAAACCGAGAAATATCCCGGCAACAAATACGGCGCTGGCCTTGTCCCATCCTATTGCCGGATCGAGAAGTCCGAAACTGTTCAGGAGAAAGTATCCTGCAAATCCATAGAGTCCCTGGCTGCCCGGAAGCGCTGATAGCATGATATAGGAGCCGAAGGCTTCACTGTTCTTTTTCATAGATCCGACCGCTGCATTTCCTGCAATAGTGGTTCCATAGGCACTGCCAATTCCTGCAAGCCCGATCATTAACGCAATCCCAATGTAAGCTAAAAAAATCGGTGTCATTTTCTGTAAATTATTAAGTTGTTAAAATATTGTTATTCAATTCTATTTTGAGTGTTGTTCAAACGGAGTGTATGGTCTTCCCCCACCGGTAAATCCTGCATTTTTATAAAATTCAACGAAGGTTAAACGGATTGGATGGACAAAAGCCCCCAATCCGGCCATGAACAGGGTGATTCCATGTCCGACCAGTAGGATGATAATCATTACCAATTCACCGACAATGATTATGTCCGGTTTCATATTGAGAGCAAGCTGGTTAAAAACATTCCCCAGAATAGCAGTTGAAACCCCGAGTGCAAAAAGCCTGATATAGGAAAGAAGGTCACCCAGCAAACCCGTTGCCATTCCGTATGTGTCCCAAAGTCCTGAAAGAAAATTCATTATAATGTTTCTTCGCGGATTGTTGAGCAAAAGAATCAGGACTCCGGCAACGCCAAGAACGATATATTGTGCAATTGATGCAGCAGAAACCGAAATGATACCGGCTTTCTTCATACCAAAAAGAATCATGCTCCCCAGCAGTAAAATCAGCCATCCGATGGTAGGCAGGGAGTACGCTATTCCAAGTTGCTTCCTGATGTTGAAAACTTTTACAAACATTCCGAAGATAATCTGAATAACCCCGAGAATAATGGCAAGGGTAAACATTTTATCAGTATCGATCATGTATTGTTTAAAGTTTTCCAGAGCCGGAATTTTTGCTTCAATGAGGCTGATTCCGAAGATGGTGCCAGTAAGGATTCCAAATATCAGAGTGGCCAGTCCAAGCCACTGGGCAAGTGACAGAATATCCTTCATATTCGGCATTTTCCTTTTGGCAAACGTACATGCTATCAGGATCAACAGGCCATATCCGGCGTCACCGAGGGCAAAGCCGAAGAACATCATGTAGAAGGGTGCAAAAAATGGAACAAGGTCCATTTCACGGTGGTTGGGCAGATCGTACAGATTACCGATCACCTCGTAAAGCCTGGCGAATCTGTTGTTTTTCAACAACACGGGAACTTTTTCCTCTTTCCCGGAGGGTATCTCAGAAATATATAAAATGCCTTGTTCTTCCAGGTAGCGGTCAAGTTCCGCCTTTTTATTTTCAGGGACATACCCCTGAAGAAACCTCACTTTCCCTTCCACCTGGCCGGTGGATTGCAGGAGGGCATTTTTCCCTGAAAGTTCATCCCTGACCTTGTTGTAATATTCTTTCAGCTTTTCTTTTTGGTAGGCAGCGATCTGCTTCAGCTCTGTCTGGAGAAGAGACTGTTTCTCAATAATTTCGTGAAGCTCTTCTTTAACAGCGTTCAGTGAAGAGGTTGGCAGGAAAACCTGTTCTACACCTGATTCTTCGAGAAAAGGAGTAATGTCGGTGCCTTTGCGGTCGATTCTTATAAAATAATAGATCCCTGATTCATCATTGATCAGGCTGATGGGATGCTCTACCTGCCATTGGGTCTGAAATTTCCTGGCAGAACAGGTAAAAAACCTGAATTCAAGTCCCTGTTCTTCAAGTTTCCGGAGGTTGTCAAAGTCGAAATTCCCCCAGGGTTCCAGCTGGCTTTCTTCTTTTTCAAGACGTGCCCTGTGATGCTGAAGATACTCCTGCTCCTTTTCAATCGCCTTCATCCGGCGGAAAACCGCTTCCCCGTTCTTATAATCATCACCCCGGGTTTCGGGTTTTTCGGTGTACCAGTCAAGTTTTTTCAGCGTGAGTTCAATATCCTTTATTTCCCTGTACAATTCCTGCATTTCTGGAGTTGGTTCCGTCACTTTCTGGTCAATATGGACCACACCCAGTTTTCTGATGCGAGATAAAAAATCCTTAAAATCGGCATGATAAACAAGGAAGGAATATTTATGCATCGGTACTATCATTGTTTATCCTCCTGAAGTTGTTGTTTCTGTTGCCTGTTCTTCACAATTTTCTGTGCCGATTTTGAAAGATTGTCCTCATCTTCAAGAAAACGCTTGATTTTCCGGATAGCATCCTGGAAACCGGGAATTTGCACTTTTTCATAAAGATTTACTTTCTGGGTGCTTTTCTTTCTTGCAAAATCGAGCAGATCCATTTTTTTTAGGAAAATTTCCCTTTCAACGGCAATTGCGGTCAGTTTTCGAACGATTTCAACCCCGTCGGCATACCAGATGGGATTGTCAAAGAGGTTAACCGGATTTGTTTCGAAAACGATATCGTCCAGGACAGGAGTGAATACGCCTGCGATTTTTTTTGCCGACAATTTCACGTCGCTGATCCTGATCAGGTCATGATCGAATTCTCCCCAGAGCCTCGACATTTTGCTGTATTTCTGTATCTGTCCGATCAGTTCCTGGTCGAGGGCTGCCGCTTTATCCTTTGCCCTTTTTACTTCCATCCGGAGGGCGGATTCTTTGTTTTTCAGGGTAGGCAAAGCTCTTTCCCTGACCTTGAGCTGCTTCTCAAGTCCCTGCAAAGCTGTTTTATTGTATTGAAAATTGATCGACATTCCTTGTTCCGCTTATCAGAATGAGATTCGTTATGGTTGGAGAAAATCTGTTGCCGAAATGTGTATTCAAGCATTCGGCCATGCTTCTGCGGTTTTCTTAGTTCCTCCAGTATTTTTCGGTGAACTGTTCTTTGATGGCTACTTCGGCTTTGCTAAAGAATTGTCCGAAAAGTTCCCATGAAATATTAAGCATAGTGTCGGTATCGACGTTCACATCGATTGCGAGCAATCTTTTGGAATATTCTTTTGCAAAATTAATGGTTCTTTCGTCATAGTCTGTCAGGTCAAAACCGTTTTCCAGTTTTGTCCGGGCATTGACAGCATCGGCATACAGCCTGATGGCAGCGTTCATCACCTGAGGATGGTCCTCCCTGGTCTGTTTTCCGATGACCAGCTGTTTTAACCTGGAAAGAGATCGGAAAGGATCCACGATGACCTTGCCGATTTCCGAGTCGCGGCGCAGGAAGAGCTGCCCTTCGGTGATATAGCCGGTGTTGTCGGGAATGGCATGTGTGATGTCGCCACCCGACAAGGTGGTGACTGCGATAATGGTGATGGAACCTCCCGAAGGGAATTGTACCGCTTTCTCATATACTTTGGCCAGGTCGGAATAGAGGGAACCCGGCATGCTGTCTTTCGATGGAATCTGGTCCATCCGGTTTGAAACGATGCTCAATGCATCGGCAAAAAGTGTCATGTCGGTCAAAAGGACCAGAACAGCCTCATTTTTGTCAACAGCAAAATACTCGGCAGCTGTAAGGGCCATGTCGGGGACCAGCAGCCTTTCCACCGGCGGGTTGTCGGTGGTATTTACAAAGCTGATAATCCTGTCGAGAGCTCCTGCATTGTCAAAAACATTCTTGAAGAAGAGATAATCGTCGTTTGAGAGGCCCATTCCCCCAAGGATGATTTTATCGGCCTTGGCACGAAGGGCCACCATGGCCATCACCTGGTTGTAGGGCTGGTCGGGGTCGGCAAAGAACGGGATTTTCTGTCCTGTGACAAGCGAATTGTTCAGGTCAATCCCTGCAATACCTGTTGCAATCAGGTTGGAGGGCTGGCGCCTTCTGACAGGATTCACCGAAGGGCTTCCGATGTCACGGGTTTCACCGTTGATTTCAGGCCCTCCGTCAATCGGGTCGCCATAGGCATTGAAAAACCTGCCAGCCAATTCATCACTGACTTTCAACTGTGGAGGACGTCCGAGAAAACTCACCTCCGAGTCGGTCGGAATTCCTTCGGTTCCCGAGAAAACCTGCAGTGTTACATCCTTTCCGATGATTTTCACTACCTGGGCAAGCCGGCCATCGACCACTGCCATCTCCTCATTGCCAACATTGTCGGCTTTCAGCGTGACCGTTGCTTTTGTAATGTTGGTGAGTTTTGTATATATTTTTTGAAATGACTGATTTTCCATATTTGTCACGTATTTCTGAATGTTTATGTATCGCCCTGTTTGTAAATCAGTTAAGTCGTTCTTTTAACAGAACTTCAAGATCACTCTCATATTTTCGGAACATTTCGGATTCAAATTCGGAATAGTTCATCTGTTTGAAAAGATTGATGATCCTTTTAAAGAAAGTGCTGAGCGATTCTAAGTTCTCAAAACGGAATGGTTTTTCGGTTTCTTCCTGGACTTTTCCGAGCATGTAATTTTGGCGCACCATGGGGGTTGATGCGTCGATTTTGTCGAAGGCATCCTGCTGGAGAATCACGAAGTCGATCAGTTCAGATTTCCAGTAACGTTCATGGAAATTGATGGGCACTCCGTCGTCGCCAAGGATGTTGATTTGTTCCATCGCTTCTTTTCCCCTGTAAAGGATATCCTTTGCCCTGGTGACGTTTTCGAGCCAGTTGGGAGAAACGTTTTTCCCGAGATATTCCTGTACTTCGGGATATTCGAGATATTTTGAGTAACTGTCGATCGGGTCAATGGCCGGATAGCGTTTGCTGTCGGCACGGGCCTGGGAAAGGCCGTAAAAACAGCGAGCCGCTTTCCGGGTGCTTTCTGTGACCGGTTCTTTGAGGTTTCCTCCGGCAGGCGATACCGTTCCGATAAAGGTAATTGATCCGGTTTTACCGTTATTGAGGTACACAAATCCTGCCCGCGAATAGAAATTTGATATGATTGCGGAAAGGTCCATCGGGAATGCATCGGGGCCCGGAAGTTCCTCAAGCCTGTTCGACATTTCCCTTAATGCTTGTGCCCACCTCGATGTTGAATCGGCCATCATTAGTACCTTGAGTCCCATTGACCGGTAATATTCTGAAATGGTCATGGCAGTGTAAACCGATGCCTCACGGGCTGCAACCGGCATGTTAGAGGTATTGGCAATGATGATGGTGCGTTCGATCAGTTTTTTACCGGTGCGGGGGTCGATCAGTTCCGGAAATTCATAGAAAATCTCCACTACTTCATTGGCCCTTTCACCACAGGCCGAAATAACGACAATATCAGCCTCTGCCTGCTTCGATATGGCATGTTGCATCACTGTTTTTCCGGTACCGAACGGACCAGGGATAAAACCGGTTCCCCCTTCCGTGATCGGATTCAGTGTATCGATGCACCTGACTCCGGTTTCAAGAAGTTTAAACGGCCTTGGTTTTTCACGGTATGCCTTGATAGCCAGCTTCACCGGCCATTTCTGGACCATATCGAGTTCGGTTTCATTTCCAGAATCATCGGCAATCACGGCAATCTGGTGGTCCACGGTATATTGTCCTTCCGGCACAATGCTTTTCACGGTGAAGGTGCCATTTAGTTTGAAAGGTACCATGATTTTGTGAGGCATATCGTTTTCGTTGACTTCACCCAGCCAGTCGCCGGCTGCCACCCTGTCGCCGACCTTGGCTATTGGTTTGAAATCCCAGAGTTTTTCACGGTCCAGAGGATCGGTATACTCCCCTCTTTTCAGAAAAACTCCGGTCATTTTGTCGAGATCATTCTGAAGCCCGTCATAATTCTTCGAAAGAATACCCGGCCCCAGGGTGACCTCCAGCAAATGGCCCTGAAATTCAACAGGCGACCCCGGTTTCAATCCCCTTGTGCTTTCGAAAACCTGAACATATGCATCTTTACCCACTACCTTGATGACTTCAGCCATCAGTTTTTCATCTTTCAGTGTAATGAAGCATATCTCGTTCTGGGCAACCGGCCCATTTACCTCAACGATAACCAGGTTGGATATGATCCCGGTTACGATCCCTGTCGTTTTATTTTTTCT
Organism: uncultured Prolixibacteraceae bacterium; assembly: GCA_964395045.1. GTDB lineage: Bacteria > Bacteroidota > Bacteroidia > Bacteroidales > Prolixibacteraceae > UBA1413. The sequence goes on from CAYNBE010000043.1 coordinate 8,138, forward strand.
TTCCATACGTATTTGTGAATTCTTCAGGAAATTCAAAACTTGATTCTATTTCTTTCAATAACTGGTTAAACATGACCTGCCCTTTTTCATAATCGAGAAGAAACCACCGTTCTACCATGAATATCTTCAGGACAAAAGCCAGAACCCGCTCCACCGTAAAATAGTGGAAAAACGTGATCTCATCCAGGAAATTCCAGAAACGGTAATCGAGTCTGAGTTCCCGTTCGAGAATATTGTCGGTTTCATACAGTTGGATGAGCTGCTCAATTTCGGGATAATCGACCGAAAGGCCGAAGTCACGGGTACGGTTTTTCTGAAGGGCATTGGTGACAAAGTTGTTCCCGATCAGCCCGCTTTCGAAAGTAAGCTGGTGTTTCCTTCCGTTCAGTGCCAGGAGGATATTGCCTGTATTGACCTTGTATTCGGCCACCTGCCTGATGAAGGCATGTGGTGACTGAAGCATGTTCAGGTAATATTCTGATGTCAGATATTGCTGCGACTCGAAGTAACCAAGCTTCTCTTCCATATCTTCTTTAGAGTGCAGCAGTCTGGCAAACTCAAAGATATGGTCGGGATAAAGGGTTCTGTCTGCTTCCTGGAATAACTTTGGATGTAAAATCTGTTCAATTTGTTCAGAAGTCAGGATTCCTCTTTCATCCCACTCTTTTCCCTGTGAAAACAGGATATTCAGAAGGTTCTTGTTATCAAACGGATAATAAAACATCTCCACCAGATTGTAATCCTTAGGATGAAGTTCTTCCTTTAAATATTCCTTCAGTTTAACGAGAGAAAAATGGAGTTTTTTATCGTCGTGGGCAATATCTGGAAGGCCGGCAATCAGGCAATAGTAATTTCGCCTTATCATTATCATTTCTCTTCTGAAAAAAGAAGTTGACTGGTTTTGGGCCTGAGATAGGCTTTCAGAAAATTCATGAAGTCTTCATCGGTAAAGCTGATGACATAACTTCCGTCGGCCGGACCAATTTTAAAACCCGATTTCATATCCGGAGAGAATGAAAATGAAACACCTTTATTGCATTCATCTGCCAGGTTGTTCCTGAAATATTCTTCCATCTGTTGTTTATCCTTCTCGGGAAGGATGACATTCAGGTCAAAGCTGTCCTTTTCAATCCAGCCTTTCACAATAGTAGTAACCAGCGACCTGATAAAATCCTTATTTGAAAAAAGTTCCCTGACTGAGGGATTTATAACCTTCAGGGTGATCAGTGACGCGATTTCCTGCTTGAGTGCTGAAATGGACTGGTTCAGGGTCAACCTGACTTCCGAATTGACGTTTTTCCGGAATTCTTCTGCCTTTCTTTTCGTTTCGGCCATCATCTCTCCGGCGGCTTTTTTTGCTTCCTCTTCTATCCGGGCAGCCTTCTCATTTGCTTCTTTTAAAATTGCTTCAGCTTCTTCACGGGCTTTTAATACTCCTTCGCTGTAAATGGCTTCGGTCAGCTGCTGAATTTTTGAATCCATAGAAATCGTAGTTTAACAATACCTAATACCTGATCCGGTCTTGTTGAAGAGATGATATATCATTTACTGGTCAACAGCAACCGGGTTAACAGATCGACAAATATAGTTGATAAACCTCTGATTTGTCAGACTGCAGGATTGGAAATTAACGATTTGGTATTGCTGTTTTATAACATATCGGCAGGAAAGTTACCGGATTAAGATAGATTCCACAAAAAAAACCGCCAGGAACGGCGGTTTTTTTTAATTTGTGAATCCGAAACTTATGTATTTCTGGGTTGCCACATATCGTTCCTCCGGTTCTGGTCGCTTCCCCGCCTGTCGTTTCCACGGTTTTCCCCGCCCCTGTGGTCGTGGCCACGTTGTTCACCCCTTGGATTGTCGCGGTGAAAATCGTTTCTCCGGTCATCCCTCCGGTGGTCATTCCTTCTCTGATCATCCTCTCTTCTTGGAGGACGGTTCTCACGGGAATGTTCTTTTTCGGAGTGCCCATCGGGTTTGGGAAGCAATGCCCGGCGCGAAAGTTTCAGTTTGCCCGTTTTTTCATCCACTCCGATGAGTTTCACTTCCACTATGTCGTTCTCTTTCAGGATATCGGAAGCCGACTCTACTCTCTTCCAGTCAAGTTCTGATACATGAAGCAATCCTTCCTTACCGGGCATAATTTCAACAAAGGCGCCAAAGGAAACGATCGACTTCACTTTTCCCCGGTACACTTCTCCCACTTCGGGGATGGCTACGATCGCTTTGATCCTTGCCTTCGCAGCTTCAAGTATCTCCAGGTTGGGGCCTGATATTTCAACGATCCCGTGGCTTTCATCCTCTGTGATGGCGATGGTTGCACCCGTATCCGACTGGATTCCCTGGATGATTTTTCCTCCGGGGCCAATCACGGCGCCAATCATATCTTTGGGAATCAGGATGACCTCAATCCTCGGAACATTTGGTTTGTATTGTTTCCGCGGAGCAGGTATTGTTTCTGTGATTTTTTCAAGAATGAAGAGCCTTCCTTCCCTGGCCTGTTCCAATGCCTCGCTCAGGATATCGTATGAAAGGCCTCCCACTTTCATGTCCATTTGTGTGGCCGAGATCCCTTTTACGGTGCCTGTGACCTTGAAATCCATGTCGCCCAGGTGGTCTTCATCGCCCAGAATATCGGAAAGAACGGCATATTTTACATTCCCCTTGTCGGTGATCAAACCCATGGCAATTCCGGAAACCGGGCGGACCATTTTTACTGCCGAATCAAGAAGTGACATGGTTCCGGCACAGACCGTCGCCATAGAAGAAGATCCGTTTGATTCAAGAATATCCGAAACGATCCTGACAACGTAGGGAAGGTCTTCAGGGATCATCCTCTTGATAGCGCGGTGAGCAAGATTCCCATGTCCGATCTCCCTGCGTCCGAGCCCCCGGGGTACCTTTGCTTCACCCGTACTGAAAGATGGAAAGTTATAATGTAAGAGGAACCGCTCGGTTCCCTGAACGGTGGCACCGTCGATTATTTTTTCATCCATCTTTGTCCCCAGAGTGGTGGAAGCAAGTGCCTGGGTTTCGCCTCTTGTAAAAATCGCTGATCCGTGTGCTCCGGGCAAATAATCCACTTCGCACCAGATCGGGCGGATGTCGCGTGTCCCGCGTCCGTCAAGCCTAATCCCTTCGTCGAGTACCATCCGGCGCATGGCTTCCTTTTCCACATCGTGGAAATATTTCTTGATCAGTTTTTCATGCATCAGCAAATCAACTCCTTCCGTGTTTTCATTCTCTGCTTTGTAGGCTTCGATATACTGATCGCGAAGGTTCTCGAAAGCTGCTGTACGTTCCTGCTTGTTTGTTATTCTTTGACTTACAATCTCATAACATTTATCGTAGAGGTCGGCAAAAACTTTTGATTTCAGGTTTTCATCATTGGTCTCATGACAATAGCTCCGTTTGACCACTCCCCTTTCTTCGGCAAGCTCCTGCTGAATTTTGCAGTGTTTTTTGATTTCTTCATGGGCAAAGCGGATGGCATCGAGCATTTCAGCTTCAGATACTTCGTTCATTTCACCCTCCACCATCATGATATTATCGTACGAGGCACCTACGATGATGTCGATATCGGCATCCTTCAGTTGCGAATGGGTCGGATTGATGACCAGTTTCCCCTGGATTCGGCCAACCCTGACTTCGGAGATGGGTGTTTCGAAAGGCACATCGGAAACAGCAATGGCTGCCGATGCCGCAAGTCCTGCAAGCGCATCGGGCATCGTTTCATTATCGGCCGATATGAGGGTGATCATCACCACCGTCTCGGCATGGAAATCGGCCGGAAAAAGTGGCCGCAAAGCCCTGTCAACGAGCCTGGCAATCAGAATCTCTTCATCCGAAGGACGACCTTCCCGTTTCAGAAATCCCCCCGGGAATCTTCCAGCAGCCGAAAACTTCTCACGGTAATCGACCGAAAGCGGCATGAAATCAACGTCCTCATTTGCCTCCCTGGCGGCAACAACCGTTGCCAGTAACATGGTGTCGCCCATTCGCACGACTACCGAACCATCGGCCTGCTTGGCAAGTTTCCCGGTTTCGATCGTGATTGTGCGGCCATCGTCAAGCGTGATGGTCTTTGTGGTTATATTCAGCATGTTTACTTACGGAGGTTTAGTTCAGATATGATCGAACGATACCGATTGATATCCTTGCGTTTCAGATAATCAAGGAGCTGACGGCGTTTTCCTACCAGCCGGATCAGCGAACGACGTGTACTGTGATCCTTGTGGTTGTCTTTCAGATGTTCGGTCAGGTGGTTGATCCTGAATGTGAACAATGCAATCTGGCCTTCGGCACTCCCCGTGTCCTGTTCGCTTTTGCCATACTGGCCAAAAATCTCTTTTTTCTTTTCAGTTGTTAAATACATACTTTTTTTATTAATTGGTGATTCAATGTTTAAACCGCAGCATCGCTTTCAATTACAACGGCTTAAAATTAATTTTTGCGGCACAAAAGTAGCAAAAAAGTTGGTTCAGGCAACCTGTTTGTTGTTTTTTTATTAACTTGTAACCTGATTTACATACAGGAAAAAATCCTGAAACCTCTGGATATGACTGAAGACTTTTTGCAATTCGTTTGGGAACAGACGCTTTATGACCAGACCAACCTTACGACTGTGGCCGGGGAAAAAGTGGAGGTCCTGGAACCCGGAACGAGAAACATCGATTCGGGTCCCGATTTCTTCAATGCAAGGATCAAAATCGATGACACACAATGGGCAGGAAATGTCGAAATCCACAGAAACGCCTCTGATTGGCTCCGGCATCACCATCATGGCAATGGTGCTTACGAAAATGTGATCCTTCATGTAGTTCAGAATTTCGACAGGCAGATTTGCCGTTTGGGTGGAGAAAAAATTCCTACCCTTGTGCTTCCTGTTCCTCCACGATTGATTTACAACTTCCGGTTGCTGATGGAATCGCCGGGCTGGATCCCCTGCTGCAACCAGTTTCAAATCGCTGATCGATTTCTGTTAAAAATCGGATTAAACCGGCTGATGATTGAACGTCTGGAAAACAGAACCCAAGAGATTACCACAAAACTTCAGACGAACAGCAACGACTGGAATGAGACTTTCTACCAGTTACTGGCCAGAAGTTTCGGCTTTAAAACCAACTCTATACCTTTTGAACTCATGGCAATGTCGTTGCCTCAATCCATCCCTGCCAAACACAGGGACAATATCTTTCAGCTGGAAGCCCTTTTTTTCGGACAGTCGGGATTGTTGAACGAAAAACTCTTCGGAGATGATTATTATCTCAAACTCGGGGAAGAGTACAGGTTCCTCGCAAAAAAGTACCATCTGAAACCCATACCTGCCCATCTGTGGAAATTCCTCCGCATGAGACCTGTCAATTTTCCCACAGTCAGGATAGCACAGTTTGCAGCCCTTTTTCACCACGCTTCAGGTTTGTTTTCACGAATGGTCGAATCAGGCTCCCTCGATGAAATAAAAAAACTGCTCAATGTGAAGGCTTCCGATTATTGGGATACCCATTACCGGTTTGGAACTGATGCCGAGTTTCTTCCCAAACACCTGGGGGAGGTTGCCGCAAATGGTCTGATCATTAATACACTGATCCCTGTATTGTTTGAATATGGTGAAAACTCAGGAAAGAATTTTCTGAAGGATAAAGCACTTGAATGGCTCGACAAGCTTCCGGCAGAACAAAATTCAGTGGTCTCAGGATGGGCGAAAATGGGCATTCCTGCTGATTCAGCATTTGAAACACAAGCACTCATCCACCTGAAAAGCAGATATTGTGATTTGAAGCGTTGCCTGCATTGTCACATTGGCAGCAAACTGGTAAAGAGTCTTTAATTGGAGATGCAATCAATATGGTTGTTTTTCCAAACTGAACTGAAAAATATCAGGACTAAAGAAATCCTGTTTCATCGGACGCAGTAATCCTTCATCGTTTGCATCATTCCCGGGGTTCGGGGGCAAATGTTTCAATGAAGTCATTTGAGATCACCCTGAATTCGGTCCGGCGGTTGATAGCACGTGCTATGTCCTTTTGAGCTTCCGTTGAGAGTTTATTTATGAATTCTTCGGTGAGTACGTCTCCCCGATTCAGAAAATCGTACTGCGCTGCAATTTCGCGGGTTACCTTTTTGGGCCAGGTTTCTCCATAACCTTTTGCGGTCAGCCTCCGGGGATTGATTCCTTTGGAGATCAGAAAAGCCACAACGGTTTCAGCCCTTTTCTGTGAAAGTTCAAAATTAAACTGCTCGCTTCCGATATGGTCAGTATGGGACATCAATTCGATGGTGATGGTAGGATTGAGCTCAAGCAATCTGACCAGTGAATCAAGTGCAATGATCGATTCGGGCAAAAGGTCGTATTTTCCGAATTCGTAATTGATATTGTTCAGTTTAATCGGCTCATCAGTAGGTGTCAGGTACAGTTCAAACCGGAAGTCTTTGCTGTCGGTCAGTCCGGCGGTGGTAGCCCTGACTTTGTCGTTCAGGAATCCATCTCTGAATGCGGCAAATACATATTCGGTGCCGGGATTCAGTTTTACCTGAAAATTGCCGTTCTGTGCCCTCATACGAAGGTTGGTCCCGTCTGAACCGATGATGCGGACCATCGCCCCGTCCAGTTTACTGCCCGTTTTCTTGTTGAAAATTTCTCCTGAAGCCTGGAAAATAACGGGCGGCACAACAAAAGAGTAAATGTCATCGCTTCTCGAACCTTTCCGGTTTGATGAAAAAAGCCCCTGATCCTTCCCGTTCACAAATGCAATTCCGAAATCATCCCAGGGTGAGTTCATAGGATATCCCATGTTTTCGACTTCCCAGACCCCATCCTCATTCATTTTTGCCCTGAAGATATCAAGGCCTCCCATCCCTGGGTGATAGTCGGATGAGAAATAGAGTTCGCCGTTGTCCCTGACATAGGGAAACATTTCATTTCCAGGGGTATTGATTTTGTTCCCCAGGTTTTCGGGTTTTCCAAAGGTACCCTTTGTTTTTTCAGCTTTCCAGATGTCTTTTCCTCCCTGTCCGCCTTTCTGGTCTGAAACGAAATAGAGGGTGCTCCCGTCGGGTGAAAGAGCCGGATGAGCTACCAGGATGCTGTCGCCGAAAAGGTCGATCGGGGAAGGTTCAGCCCAGCTTCCCCGCACCTGCGATGTGGAAAGTATCTGGGATCCAAGATTTCGGGTTTTGTCGTACATGCAGCGGGTAAACAGCATTTGTCCTCCTGTGGAGGAGAGATATGCCGCCCCCTCTTCGTCGGAGGTATTGACAATCATGTTCTGGTCGATCAGTTGCGGTTCCTCCCACTTCTGTTTCTGTACGTTGTATTCCGACTTAAACAGATCGGCGTATTTTTGCCCTGTGATGTTGCTCTTTTTCTTACCGGTTCCTGCTTTGCGGGTCGAAGTAAAGATGATTTCATTATCACGTCCGCCTGCATAGGCAGGTGAATAATCACTTTCCCGTGAGTTAAGCGCTTTCTCCGGATTGATGATATGTCGAGTGGGATTGGCAATCCATTGAAGAGACCGGCGGATGGATTCCATCCCGTTCAACGCTCTCTCGTCGCCGGGGACTTTATCAAGGTACGCTTTATAATTTTCAATGGCTTCCTCATATTTTTGTGACGTCCTCAGCATTTCGGCGTACCAGAGCAGTGCTTTCGGATCGGGGTGGTTTCTTCTGACCGCATTTCTGTAGTAAAGTTCTGCCATTTCATATTGTCCCAGCTGTCGGTAACATTCTGCAATGGCAAACGTATATTCGGTGCGCTTTTCCCTGCTTTTTTCCTTTTTGTTGGCTTTCCGGTATTTATCGATCGCTTTGCTGTATTCGCCAATTTCCTTGGCGGTAAATGCAATTCTTCCAATATTGCTGGCCCCGCATGAAGCCAGTACCAGACAGACCAACAGCAAGAAAACCTTATTGACAACTCTCATACCTTCAGAAATACGGGACGTAAAAGTAAATCTTATTTCCGGTTTTCAAAAGAAAACGGACACCGTGTCTGATTAGTATACAGGATGGTGCGGTTCATCGCCTGTTGTGCTGATTTTTCCTGCTTTACCTGTCAGGGATGATTATTTTCTCCATGTATAAACTGCTGTCCGTAATACATGACGTGATAATGAGAATCTACCAGTCCCGAAGTGGCGGCTTTTCCATCCAGATTGATCAACCTGCAGCCTGGCCCTGCAAGCTTCCTGATTCCTTTATCGCTGCCAAGCCTGATAATTTTCCCTTCCCTGATCGCAACCGCACTGAAGATGTTATCCAGACTGTCAACAGTTATTATCTTTCCATTATACAGGATCATGGTCTGCTGGGTCCTGCCCGGGAAAGGAAGCAAAGACAACCTTGGCACATCCCAACACCTATACAGGAAACCCCGAAATACATCGGCAGAATAACCAATTATAACCTCTTTTACATGAAATCCAGCCAAACGGTGGTTTGTGCCAAACCTACCGCTTTTTTCAAGTCCGGTGCCCGGTTTTACCGGGTAAAGAGCAGTTCCCGATATTTCGGAAGCGGCCACATATCGTTGTCGATAACCATTTCCAATTTGTCGATATGGGATCTGATTGAGGTTAAGTACGGAAGAACATTTTCATCGTAAGCCTTTGCCTTTTCGATTGAGTCTTCAATCGCATTTGCATTTTTCCTGGCTTCGATCATTTCATTTACCAGTGACTTGATTGAGGAGTTGTGGATGCTGATCTCCCTGATCAGTTGTTTACGGGCTGACGCCAATTCTTCATATTCAGCTTCCGGAAAAACTTCTTTCAGCAGTTTGACATTTTCAAGGAGCAGGGTCATGTATTTAACTGAAACCGGTACAATATGGTTAATTGCGAGGTCGCCGAGTACACGCGATTCAATCTGTACCTTCTTAATAAATTTTTCATATTCCACTTCCACCCTGCCATGGAGTTCCCTCTCTGTAAGAATGTCAAGTTCTTTTAGCATTTTGATGTTATTGGGGCGGAGGTATGCCGAAAGCGCCTCCGGCACGTTATTGATGTTGCTGAGACCACGGCGGGCAGCCTCTTCGATCCATTCCTGGCTGTACCCGTTTCCATTGAAACGGATGGGTTTTGATTCAACGATCAGCCGTTTGAGTACATGGAAAATAGCTTCATCTTTTTTTGTTCCCTTTTCAATAAGAGCGTCGACTTCAGTTTTGAATTTGATTAACTGGCTGGCAACCACGGCATTCAGGATAATCAGGGCAGATGCACAGTTGGCCGATGAACCAACTGCCCTGTATTCGAACCGGTTGCCGGTAAAGGCAAACGGAGATGTCCGGTTCCGGTCAGTGGTGTCGAGGATGATCTCCGGTATGCGGCCGATGTTCAGTTTAAGGGCTGTTTTCTCATCGGGAGTCATTTTCCGGTCAACAACAGCTGTTTCCATCAAATCCAGCATCCGGCTCACTTCAGTTCCGAGGAATACCGAAATGATAGAAGGAGGAGCTTCATTGGCTCCAAGCCGGTGCTGGTTGGCTGCATTGTAAATACTTGCCCTCAGAAGATCCTGGTATTCATGGACTGCCTTGAGCGTATTAACAATGAATGTCAGAAACTGAAGATTTGCCTTTGGCGTTTTCCCCGGGGAATAAAGATTGATCCCGGTATCGGTCTGAAGCGACCAGTTGTTGTGCTTGCCTGAACCGTTGATCCCGGCGAAGGGTTTTTCGTGCAGAAGAACCCTGAATTTGTGCCTTCTGGCAATTTTTTGCATCAGGTCCATAACCATCAGGTTGTGGTCGTTTGCCAGGTTCATCTCCTCAAAAATCGGGGCACATTCAAACTGGTTGGGAGCCACTTCATTGTGACGGGTTTTAACAGGTATCCCCAGTTTGTATGCTTCTTTTTCAAGTTCAATCATGAAGCGGTTCACCCTGGTTGGTATAGAACTGAAATAGTGGTCTTCCAGTTGTTGGTCCTTTGATGCTGAATGTCCCATCAGTGTTCTTCCGGTAAGCATCAGATCAGGCCTTGCATAGAAAAGTGCTTCATCAACGAGAAAATATTCCTGTTCCCAACCGAGGTTAGCCTGTACATGGTTAACATCTTTGTCAAAATAGCGGGCAACCTCTGTGGCTGCTTCGTCGATCGCTCTGATTGAGCGAAGCAGCGGGGTTTTATAATCAAGGGCTTCTCCTGTATAACTGATAAATATGGTCGGAATGCTCAATGTGGTTTCACTGATAAAGGCCGGCGAAGAAGGATCCCAGGCCGTGTAACCACGGGCTTCAAACGTTTGCCTGATTCCGCCACTTGGAAAGGAGGATGCATCGGGTTCCTGCTGAGCCAGCATTTTGCCGCTAAATGATTCAATAACCCCACCTACACCGGAGTGCTCAATGAAAGCGTCGTGCTTTTCGGCTGTCCCGTCGGTCAGAGGATGGAACCAGTGGGTATAATGTGTGGCTCCGTTGTCAAGAGCCCATGCTTTCATACCCTGTGCTACCTGGTCGGCCATCTTGCGGTCAATGGAAGTGCCGCTTTCTATGGCTTCAACCACAGCATTGTAAGCTTCCCTCGACAAGTACTTTTTCATCTTGGGTTTGTCAAAAACAAGGGAACCGTAATAATCCGAAGTCAGCATATCTTCCCTGGTCAAAGGTTGAGGCTCACGGTTCATCACCTCTTCAAGCGCCTTAAATCTCATGATAGCCATTATTATTGATTTTATTAGTTTAGTGCAAAGAAATAGAATATTCGCGGATGGGTATATAAAAATAAGGGGTTATTTACAAAAATTTACATAGAAATAACATTTATAACCCGACAGGATGGGGGTATTGAAAAAAAATATGATTTTTTAAAATGGTGCTTTTTTAGGTTTAAGCATTAAAGTATGTAATAAATTGGAAATACAAAAGGATCCAGATTGAAAGAAAAGTAAAACCAATTGGAAATGAGAAAATTTAGAAAAAAGCGCTTATCGCAATTGTACGCAAAGTCGCTGTTATCATTTGGAATGTACTATGTTGAACTTAACCTCACTATTGTTCGGTGGTTTTTTTGGCCACCGAAAACCAGT
>CAYNBE010000044.1:0-19047 GCA_964395045.1 uncultured Prolixibacteraceae bacterium
ATTAGTTCTGTGGCCTTATTTTTTTTTCTTCATAATGGCGTAAATCTCAAAAATAAATCCCGCCAGCAGGATCAGGGGGGAGAGGGTGATTCTTCTGAAGTTGAAAATCTCAGGGTTGAAAACTTCGGGATTCTGGCTTCCTCCGCCAATCATCAATATAAAACCGAGAATGATGATCCCGAATCCGATCGCTAAAAGCTTGTAGTTTTCTGCCCCCAGGGCAAATCCGGGATTTTTCGTTTCTTTTTCTTTAACAGCCATAATGGATTTTTATAGTTGGGTCAAAAATAGGCAATTAATTATTACAATGTAGAGTGGAAATTCAAATAGCCGTACCTGTTGCAACGGTGACTAAGGAATTTGCGATGGCATGGTTGGGAAGGATTTTCAGTGAAAAGCTCCTGGTCAGGACCAGGTTGCGCGACTTGAAAAATTCCCGGATCAGTAAAACAATTCATCGAATTTCAATTTAAGAAACCGGTTGACAGCAAAATAAGTAGAAATCCAGGAGAGGATAATGCCTGCTGCCAGCACGATCAGGAAAACGGTTCCCAGAGAGATAAAATCGGACATGTCGATCACCCCGCTCAACTCCCTTTTGTAGGTTGTCATCAGGATTCCGAGCAGGATACAGGAAAAAACCGATCCGTATATACCGAAGACAATGCTTTTTCTTACAAAAGGGCGACGGACAAAACTCCGTGTGGCCCCCACCAGCAGCATATTGTTGATGATAAACCGTTGTGAATAGACCGAAATTCGGATGGTGTTGTTGATCAGAACGCTGAAAACGAACAACATCAGTCCGCTGAAAAGCAAAAGAAAAAGGCTGATTTTACGGACATTGTCGTTGATTACCGAAACCAGGCTGCGCTGGTAAAAAACATCCCTCACCTGCGGAAACTGCAACAGGTCTTTTTCCAGGATTGCTAAACTATCGCTGTGCGTGTAAGGGGCAAACAATTTAACCTCAATTGAGGAAAACAGCGGATTATATCCGAGAAATCCCGTAAAATCTTCGCCCAGTTCCTGTCGGAGTTCCCGGGCAGCATCCTCTTTATCGACAAATCGGATAGATTTGACGTAGGGTTCGGCACTCAGGATCTTTTGTAACCGTAGTATCTCTGTTTCTTTCAGGTCTTCATGTAAAACAAGGGTAAATCCGATTTTCTCGCGTACATATTCCGTCAGCCGTCCGGCATTGAGCAAGATAAGCGCAAGCAATCCGATCAGAAACAGCACAAGGGTGATACTGACTGTAGATGTCAGATATGAAGTAAAGATTCTTTCTTTCAACCTTCCTGGTTTTGTTTTTCCCATGGCTTCGATCTACCGGTATGAAATGACTCCGTAAAAATAAACAAAAACGGGATTTTTACATGGTTTTCTCTAAGCCAACTGCCCGGAGTTAAAAGCTTTATTTCTCAATCATTAAGAAAATCAATTTTTAAGGAAAGATTTCTTTGCAATTCTGAAAAAAGAAAATACTTTTGCAGTCCGATTATTATTCTACGTTCAATTTGTTTAAATTACTGATTTACTTAATTGTACAATGGGTTGTCAACATTTCTGGTGCGGATGGTCATTGGGCAGGGTATTTCGGTAAATAATGTTAAATTCATTAATATCAGGAAATAAAGTGGATACACTAAGTTATAAAACTGTTTCGGCCAACAAGGCCACAGTAAAGAAAGAGTGGGTGGTGATCGACGCTGCCGGACAGGTTCTTGGCAGGCTTGCAACCACTGTGGCAAGGATTTTACGGGGGAAACACAAACCTTATTTCACGCCTCATGTTGACTGCGGGGATTATGTGATTGTTGTGAATGCCGAAAAGGTTGCACTGACCGGCGACAAGATGACTGACAAGGAGTATGTGCGTCATTCCGGTTATCCCGGTGGGCAGTATGTACAAACCCCGAAGGACATTCTAGTAAAGTATCCCGAGCGCCTCGTCGAAAAAGCGGTGAAGGGAATGCTTCCCAAGAACCGACTGGGCCGTAGCATATACAAAAACATGAAAGTTGTGGTTGGTCCGGAACACAAATACCAGGCCCAGAAACCAAGATTGATCGATTTAAATACCATAAAGTGAATCAAGTATGGATGTAATTAGTACCATTGGTCGCCGTAAAAGTGCTGTTGCCAGGATTTATATGACCCCGGGGAAAGGTAATATAACCATCAATGACCGTGAATTGAATGATTATTTTCCGACAGATATTCTACAATATATTGTCAAGCAGCCGCTGAATCTTCTCGGAGTTCAGGAAAGCTACGATGTAAAAGTAAACCTTGACGGAGGAGGTTATACCGGTCAGGCCGAAGCGCTCAGGATGGCCATTTCAAGGGCTCTTGTTGAACTTGATCCGGAAAACCGGCCCAAACTGAAACATGCAGGCTTTATGACCAGGGATCCGCGTGAGGTCGAACGGAAAAAACCGGGTCGCCCCAAAGCGCGTAAAAGATTCCAGTTCTCGAAACGTTAACATTTTTCAAATTAATATCAACGGGATCTAAAACCCTTGTGACTTCCGCCATTGGCGGAACTACTCAAGAGTTGCTTTTAAGCAGGATTTCAAAAAAAAGTAAACAGATGCCAAAAACAGATTTTCAGCAATTGCTTGATGCCGGAGTACACTTCGGTCACTTGAAAAGAAAATGGAATCCCAATATGCAGCCATATATTTTTATGGAGAAGAACGGGATTCATATTATTGATCTGCAAAAGACCATCGTAAAGATCGATGAAGCTTCGGCAGCTATACGCCAGATAGCAAGATCGGGCCGGAAGATATTATTTGTCGCCACGAAGAAACAGGCCAAGGACATTGTGTCGGAACTGGTTTCTTCGGTCAAAATGCCTTATGTCACCGAACGATGGCCGGGTGGAATGCTCACCAATTTCCCAACCATCCGGAAAGCCGTTAAAAAAATGGTTTCCATTGACAAAATGACAAAGGATACCAGCTGGGAGAAACTTTCCAAAAGAGAGAAACTTCAAATTGCCCGTCAGCGTGCAAAGCTGGAAAAAGTTCTCGGGAGCATTGCCGATCTTACCCGCCTTCCCTCAGCCCTTTTTGTGGTCGATATCATGAAGGAAAAAATCGCCGTTCGTGAAGCCAAAAGGCTCGGTATTCCCGTCTTCGGAATGGTGGATACCAACTCCGATCCGACAGGTATCGATTTTGTCATCCCTGCCAACGATGACGCTTCGCAGTCGATTCAGCTGATTGTCGGTATCATGGTCGATTCTATCCGGGAAGGCCTGCAGGAAAGACGTGTCGAACGCGATAAGGATGATATGGAACAGGAAATCGAGAGCGATGAGGAAGAAATGCCCAGAAGGGCAAGAAGACCCCGGAAAACGGTGAAAAAAGTGGAAGCCGTCCTGGAAGATGAAGAAGAAACAACGATAGAAGAGCATCCCGAAATAGAGGAAATGGAAGAGGATAGTTTTGGTGAATCGGAAGAGGATGAAGACCTGGATTCCGGATTGGAAGAAGAACTGGATGATGAAGATGATGAAGATGTTGAAGAATAATTCAATCCGAACAGCAAAACAAAGATTCATTTGATAAATTGTAAACATTATGTCAATTACCACAGCAGATATTGTAAAGCTTCGGAAAATGACCGGTGCCGGAATGATGGATTGTAAAAACGCCCTGACAGAGGCTGACGGCGATTTTGAAAGGGCTGTTGAGATTATCCGTGAAAGGGGTAAGCTGGTGGCAAGTAAAAGGGCCGACCGAGATGCAACCGAAGGGGTTGTACTGGCAAAAGTAAGCGATGATAAAAAGTTCGGTGCCATCGTCGTATTGAACTGCGAAACCGATTTTGTTGCAAAAAATGAGGGGTTCATCGCTTTTACCAATCAGATACTCGATTCTGCAATCAGCAACAAACCAGCTAATCTTGATGAACTGAAAAATCTGAAAATCGATGGTCGTTCGATCGGCGACCGGGTGGTGGAACAGATCGGTATTATCGGTGAGAAACTCGATTTATCGTTTTACGGAAAAATTGTCGCTGAAACAGTCTTTGCATACGTCCATCCGGGAAATAAGCTGGCTACTGTCGTTGGATTTTCAAAACCCGATGTGGAAACACAACTCGGAAAAGATGTGGCTATGCAGGTGGCAGCCATGAATCCTGTAGCCGTGAACCGGGAGTCGGTGCCTCAGAATGTGATTGAAAAAGAACTTGAAATTGCCAGGGAAAAATTCCGGCTGGAAGGCAAACCCGAAGCCATGCTCGACAAGATTGCCCAGGGCGCCCTTCAGAAATTCTTTCAGGAATCTACTCTGCTGGAACAAGCATTTATAAAAGAAAGTAAAATAAGTGTCAGGCAATACATCGATCAAAATAATAAGGGGCTTTCCGTTACCGGATTCGAACGATTTGCCCTTGATGCATAGACATTTATCCTGAAAGGTTCACCCATTCGTCAAAAAAATAGAGTGCGAAGAAAAAATATCGGAAAGGCTTCCTGTTATAGGGGGCCTTTTTTTAATTTTGATAAAAAACAAAATGGGAAAATACAGGCGCATCCTTCTGAAATTAAGTGGTGAATCCCTGATGGGAACGCAACAATCGGGCATCGATCCGGTCAGGCTTTACGATTATGCCGAAGAGATCACCGAAGTGATCAGAATGGGGATTCAGGTAGGCATTGTAATCGGTGGTGGAAATATTTTCCGCGGCCTGAGCGGAACGGGAAAAGGAATTGACCGGGTCAATGGTGACCAGATGGGGATGCTGGCCACCGTTATCAACAGCCTTGCACTGCAATCAGCCCTGATTTCATCCGGATCAAAAGCGAAGCTGTTCACATCAGTCAGGATGGAGCCTATCGGAGAATATTATTCAAAAGAAAAAGCAGTCGAGGCACTGGAGTCAGGTAATGTAGTCATTATTGCCGGAGGAACGGGAAATCCATTTTTCACGACCGATACTGCGGCGGCATTACGGGGCATCGAAACCGGAGCAGATGTGATGCTCAAAGGCACCCGGGTAGATGGCATTTATTCGGCCGATCCTGAAAAAATTGCCGGAGCCACTCTGTTCGAAACCATCACCTTCGATGAGATATACCGTCTTGGCCTCCGGATCATGGACCTCACAGCCACTACTTTATGCCGGGATAATCACCTGCCAGTCATCGTTTTTAACATGGACACAAAAGGAAATTTGCTGAAGGTTGTTAAAAACCAGAAAACCGGCACCCTCGTGACAGGTTTCTGATACACAAGGGAACCTTTTTTGTTTTTTTAATTTTTTTTATATTTGCTGCCGTCGTAACAATTGGAAACTAATATGATATTAAACGAAGAAGCCCAATTTGTTTTGGACCACTGCACCGAAAAAATGGAACTGACCATCCAACATCTTGAAAAAGAGTTGTTGCATATCAGGGCAGGAAAATCAAATCCGGCCATGGTCGATTTGGTGAATGTCGATTATTACGGAAGCCTGGTTCCTCTCAGCCAGGTTGCCAATATCAGTACGCCTGACCCCAGGACCATCGCCATTCAGCCCTGGGAGAAAAAAATGATCCCTGTGATTGAAAAAGCCATCATGGCAGCCAATCTTGGTTTTAATCCGGACAACAACGGTGAAATTATCCGGATTAACATCCCTCCTTTAACCGAAGAACGAAGAAAAAATCTTGTGAAACAGGCAAATAAGGAAGGCGAAAATGCAAAAGTGAGCATCAGGACAGCAAGGAAGGAAAGCAACGAAGCTTTGAAAAAGCTGATGAAATCAGGATTACCTGAAGATATGGGAAAATTTGCTGAAGAAAAAGTTCAAAAATTTACTGATGAATTTGTAAAAAAAATTGATACCTTAGTAGCAGCAAAAGAAAAGGATATTTTGACGATATAATTGTTTCTAGTTTTCTGTTTTCTGAACATTGTTTAATTGTTTTCATGGCTTTGAGGCAGCTTTATTCTGAAGCTGCCTTTTTTATTCACCCGATGCACAGCCCGGCAATTCTTCTCCTTTAACCGAATCAACTACCTTGCGGATGAAATCGCGCGTAAAATACTCAGGTCCGGTAATCTCACCGTTCCAGATGATGATGTCCAGATCAATCGATCTTGGACCGAACTTGGGCTGGGAACGGTCACGTCCCAGATGATCCTCGGTTTCCTTTAACCTTGTATTCAACTCTTCTTTTGAAAGGGGGGTGGTTATTTTCACGGCGCCGTTCAGAAAGTCGGGCTGGTCAGGGATGCCAATCGGGGCAGTCCTGATCAGCTCCGATACTTTGATTACCCTCGAAAAGGTTTTAAGATGCGCAATGGCTGCCCGAATGTTGTTTTCGGGGTCAATATTTGAGCCAATTCCGATCACAACCGTGTTCATCGGGAAGCTTCCATTTCGGTGGAGACTGATTCCGAATGCCTTAGGGCATGTGGTTTGTCAACTTCCACTTTTGCCCAGATGACCAATTCATGTCCCATGATCAGGTCGAGTATCTTTTGCGTCAATACTTCAAGCAGTTTAAAACGACCCGCTTCTACAAAAGAAAGGATTTTTTTGGTAATGGTTTTGTAATCGAATATTCCCAGTGGTTCGTCATATTCCATAGCATCAGGAGGAACCTTCACCCTGATCTGAAGATTTATGACCACCTCCTGTTTGTTGACAAGCTCTTCGGGATTGAAGCCGATATAGGTGCTGGTCCGCAGATTCTTGATCCTGATGATTGTCATTCTTGTTTTGTTAAAGCCAATGTGCCCAGGTTCTCACCCCCGTCACAATATAACAATTGTCCTGTAAGGTACTCATTTTCGAGTATGAAATCAACCGATTTCAGGATTGGGATCAACCCTCCGGGCTTTTTCATCGGAATTCGGACGGAAAGTCTTAAAAGATATCTTTCGTCTTCCCCTGCAGGCGGAAGTGCCAGTCCCGGAGCGATGGCATTCACCCTGAAACCGGGAGCCAGTTCCAGGGCTGCCATTTTTGTCAGTTCCCAGAGTGCCTTTTTTGAAAGGGTATACGCTGCATATCCAGGCTGGTTCCCTGTTATCCGTGTATCGACCATGTTGATGATTAACCCTTTTTCGCAAAGGCGGGCAAATTCCCGGATTAAGATGAAGGGTGCCCTGAAGTTGACCGCTATTTGCCGGTCGAAAAACTGCGGGGTGCTGTTCCTGATGGATGCAGGCTCAAAAACAGATGCATTGTTCACCAGTATTTCCGGTTTTCCCATTACAGCAGCTACTCTTCCTATCAGCATTTCGGTTTCACGGGTGTCAGTCAGATCGGCCCGGAAAGTTTCAAACCTGCCGTCCGGAAATTTCCGAGTAAGGATTTGCGCCAGTTCAGCTGCATCTTTTTCCGACCGGTTGTAATGAATGGCAACATCCCAGCCTTTTTCTGCCAGGTGTGTGGCGATGCCGTTTCCGATTCTTTGCCCGGCACCTGTCACCAGCACCGGTTTTCGCACCGAAACACTGTCCATTGCCGATCTGGTTTTTTGTGTTGTTATGAATATTTTTATTGGGGGCCTTTCAGTACTGACTTTTAGTTCCTAACCCAAGCTCCTTCAATTTGCACCCCGGAAACGAAACAAAATCATTCACAATCAATTAACCCTGTCACGATAAAAGTCATAAAGCCTGGTATTTCATCAAACGGGCCAGGTATTTCCCGATGATGTCAAATTCAAGATTAACAACGGTACCTTTCCGGAAAGCATGAAAATTGGTCACTTCATAGGTGTAAGGGATAATTGCCACCTGGAAGGAGTTGTCCCGTGAGTTAACCACAGTCAGGCTGACCCCGTTGACCGATACGGATCCTTTTTCAACGGTCATGTATCCCTGTCTGGCTTTTTCGGGATCAAAAGCATATTCAAATGTGAAATACCAGCTTCCTTCGGCTTCCTCAACCGCGGTACAGACAGCGGTCTGGTCGACATGCCCCTGTACGATGTGTCCGTCGAGCCTGCCATTCATGGGCATACTTCTTTCCAGGTTAACTTCGGAGCCGGTTTCCAGCAGTCCCAGGTTCGATTTCTCGATGGTTTCCCTGATGGCAGTCACTCTATAGTATTTTTGGAGCGGGTCCACGGCTACCACTGTCAGGCATACCCCGTTGTGAGAGAGACTCTGGTCGACTTTCAATTCATCTGCATGTTCCCAGTAAAGGGTGAAATGCATATTTCCCCGTTCCTTTTCGACCAAAACAACCCGGCCCGTTCCTTCAACTATTCCTGAAAACATATCCATTTATTTAAGTTCCCATTCAAATCCATCTTTTTTATCTTTTACGGCTATACCGATTTTTCCCAGCTCATCCCGGATATAGTCGGAAAGTGCCCATTCTTTCCGGGCTTTTGCATCTTGTCTGATTCTCAGAACAAGGTCAACAATCTCCCTCAGTTTTATTGAACCTTCAGCGGCAGATGTTTCCTGTTTCAGGCCGAGAATCTCTGTTACAAAGGTCCGGAATATCTTTTTCAATCTGGCAAGGTCTGTTTCGTTGATTGTTCCGTTGCCGTCGTTCAGCGAATTGATCATTCTGACAGTGTCGAATAGATGGGCAATCAGCACCGGTGTATTCAGGTCGTCATTCAGGGCTTCATAACCGGCATTTTCCAGCAACCCGACATCAACGGAAGATACTGCCGAAGGCTTCAGGATTTCAAGTAGTTCTCCTGCTTTCATGAGCCTTTCAAGACCTTTTTCAGCAGCCTGAAGGGCTTCATTTGAGAAATCAAGTGTACTTCTGTAATGAGCCTGAAGGATAAAAAACCGGACGGTCATCGGAGAATAGGATTGCTCAAGCAAGGGATGGTGCCCGGAAAAAATTTCATCGAGAGTGATAAAATTGCCAAGAGAACGGGCCATTTTTTGCCCATTGATGGTGACCATATTGTTGTGCATCCAGTAGCGGACATTTTCATGTCCGAAAGCAACCGTCGACTGCGCAATTTCACAGTCGTGATGCGGGAACTGGAGGTCCATTCCCCCTCCATGTATGTCAAAGGTTTCACCAAGGTATTTCGTACTCATTGCTGAGCATTCCAGGTGCCAACCGGGAAATCCTTCGCCCCATCTTGATGTCCAGCGCATAATGTGTTCCGGGCTGGCTTTTTTCCAGAGGGCAAAGTCAAAGGGATTTCGTTTTTGATCCTGACCTTCCAGTTGCCGTGTGTTGGCCATCAATTCTTCGAGTTTCCGGCCTGAAAGCTTCCCGTAACGGTATTTTTCATTGTATTTTTCAATGTCGAAATAAACCGATCCGTTGCATTCATAGGCAAATCCCCTGCTGAGAATGGTTTCGATCATAGCCAGTTGTTCAGGGATATGGCCTGAAGCCCTTGGTTCAATCGACGGGGGCAGGGTGTTCAGTTCGGCCATGTTTTTATGGAATCCGTTCATGTATTTCTGAACCACTTCCATCGGCTCAAGCTGATCAATCATCGCTTTTTTCGAAATTTTATCTTCCCCGGTTTCTTCCACTTCATCCTCAAGATGACCGACATCGGTGATATTCCTTACATATCGGACCTGATAGCCGAGATGAAGAAGATAACGATAAAGAAGGTCAAAGGTAATGGCAGGCCTTGCATGTCCCAGGTGCGCCGGGCTGTAAACCGTCGGACCACAGACGTAGAGCCCTGCCTTTCCCCTGACCAGGGGTTTAAAAACCTCTTTTTGCCTGCTGAGTGAATTATAGATTGTAAAAGAATGGTTCATTCAATATGATATGAAGTACAATTCCTTTTATTCCGAAACAGTTTTATCCTCTCGTTCAGCTCTGGAACCGACAGTTTTCCCGGTATGGGTATCTTCAGTTTCAACTGCTGTTTCATCCGTTTTAAGTTCATTTTTCCTGGACAGGTCATCAAAAATATTCCTGTAAAAAAGCAGGATCGAAAAGATTCCGATGGTAATTGACGAATCGGCAATATTGAAAACCGGTCTGAAAAAAATGAAATCACTTCCACCCAGGTAGGGAATCCACTCAGGGTATTGTCCTACGATCAGTGGAAAATAGAACATGTCTACCACTTTACCATGCAGGAAGCCGGCATACCCTCCATTCTCAGGCAAGAATGATGCAACCTGTCCATAACTGTGATCAAACAACAGTCCGTAAAAAGCGCTGTCAATAATATTTCCCAGAGCACCGGCGAAAATCAGCGAAAGGCTGACAATAAAGCCCCGGGGCACTTCTTTCCGGCATAATCTGACCAGATACCACCCGATGGCGATCACTGCGATGATCCGGAATATACTCAGGAACATCTTGCCATATTCCCCGGCAAATTCAAATCCGAAAGCCATTCCGTTGTTTTCAACAAAATGGATGATGAACCAATTGCCGAAAACGTGAAATTCATCTCCTAGGGCCATGTTGGTTTTTATCCAGAACTTCAGGCACTGATCAGAGATGATCAACAATGACACAATCAGGAATACGAGCTTCAATCTCGGGTTCTTCATACTATTCGCATAAAATGACTATTTCCGGATGGAAATGATATATTTTCGTTCCCCGGATATGCCTGCAAATTCGGAATTCCATCGCATTACCCCCGGTTGAACAGCACGGGAAAAACCTATTTCTGGTTGTATTTTGCATCGATACAAAGTGTGGCATGAGGCACAGCCCGGAGTCTTTCCTTGGGAATCAATTTCCCTGTTTCCCGGCAGATACCGAATGTCTTGTTTTCAATCCTGACCAGGGCTGCCTGCAGATGCTGGATAAACTTCAACTGCCTTTGGGCAAGT
The DNA here is from genome assembly GCA_964395045.1 of uncultured Prolixibacteraceae bacterium. Classification (GTDB taxonomy): domain Bacteria; phylum Bacteroidota; class Bacteroidia; order Bacteroidales; family Prolixibacteraceae; genus UBA1413. The sequence continues at coordinate 10,758 of CAYNBE010000044.1, forward strand.
TTACCTGCTTCTTCTTTTGACAGGGTTGCCGCTCCCTCTTCCAACACTTTGAATGTCGGCGATGTGTCCATTGTGTCATTTCCATCATTGTGAGTGATCGAGTTCTTGTACATCTCATAATCCTTCTGAGCCTTTTCAAGCTTTTTCAGGATCAACTCCTTAAATTCCTGCAACTCTTCGTCGGAATACCTGTTCTTTTCTCCCATGATCGTATTTTTTTGAGTTGATATCGACTATCTCTACCTGGTTTAAAGGTAATAATTATTTCCAATATCTGACCGAAAAGCCTTTCTTTAAGAGTTCACAGGCATTATGTATTTTTCAACTGAAATCCAGGTCTCAACTCCGGCATCGATTTCGACCGGTTTTGCCTGTGACCTGTCTATATCCCCGACAAGGTCGAGGCTTCCGGCAAGCGTCTGGCTTTTGATATAATCGGTGTGAACGATCAATGCTTCGTCCAACTGGCTGTTCCTCTGGATCTTCAGCCTGATCCTGTCGGTCACTTCAAATCCGCTTTCCTTCCTGATGTTTTGGATTTTATTGATAAATTCCCTCGCAATTCCCTCCATTCTGAGTTCAGGTGTGATGTGTATATCGAGGGCAATGGTGAGATTGTCTTCTGTAGCAACCAGCCATCCGGGGATATCTTCGGTAGAGATTTCCACGTCTTCGGCCAGAAGAATGACCTGTTTTTCCCCGACAGTGAGCAGAAACCGGCCGTTTTTTTCAAGCTCGTCTATTTCATTCTGGCTAAATCCTGCCAGCTTCTGGCTGATTTCTTTCATCAGTTTTCCATGCTTTGGTCCCAATACCTTGAAATTGGGTTTAACTTTTTTCCGGATGATTCCTGAGCTATCATGAAGGAATTCCACTTCTTTGACATTGACCTCGGTCAGAATTACATTTTTCACAGCTTCAAACTGTTCCCTGAAATGGTCATTTAAGACGGGGACCATCATTTTTGCCAGGGGCTGCCTGACTTTGATCTTTTCTTTCCTGCGCAAAGCAAGAACCATGGATGAAGCTTTCTGGGCAATGTCCATTTTTTCTTCCAGATCTTTGTCAATCAGGGCGGGATCAGGTTGGGGAAAAACGGCCAGGTGAACACTTTGCAGGGGGTCCAACCTGGTTACGCTGTTAAGGTCGGTGTACAACAGGTCGGCATAAAAGGGTGAAATGGGAGCCATCAGCCGGGCAACCACCGAGAGGCAGGTGTATAATGTCTGATATGCCGAAATTTTGTTCTGGTCGTACTCTCCTCCCCAGTATCTTTTTCTGCTTAACCTGACAAACCAGTTGCTCAGGTTTTCAATTACAAATTCGGAAATCGCCCTTCCGGCCCGGGTGGGTTCATAGTTCTCATAACCGTCGGTGACTTCGGCAATCAGGGAATTCAGCAGTGAGAGAATCCAGCGGTCAAGCTCCGGTCGTTCAACAACTGGTACGGTTGCTTCTTTGTAGCTGAAATGATCGATATTGGCATAAAGAGCAAAAAAGCTGTAGGTGTTGAACAATGTCCCGAAGAATTTCCGGCGGACTTCATCCACCCCAGCTATATCAAATTTCAGGTTGTCCCAGGGTTGCGAATTGGTGATCAGATACCAGCGAAGTGGATCGGCGCCATATTCTTCGATTGTATCAAAAGGATCAACGGCATTGCCAAGCCTTTTCGACATCTTGTTCCCGTTTTTGTCCAGAACAAGACCGTTGGAAATAATGTTCCGGTATGATACCGACTCACTGATCATGGTCGAAATGGCATGAAGTGTGAAAAACCATCCCCTGGTCTGATCAACCCCTTCGGCGATAAAATCAGCAGGAAAAGGTAGTATCTCTTCACTTTTCAGTTCTTCAGGCTTCCCAGGATCAGGAAGGTTTTTTGCAAACGGGAAATGCCACTGTGCATAGGGCATAGCCCCCGAGTCAAACCAGACATCAATCAGGTCGGGTTCCCGGAACATTTTCCGTCCGGTACCTGAAACAAGAACAATCTCATCGACATAGGGTTTGTGCAGGTCAATTTTTTCATAATTTTCTTTTGAATAGTCTCCCGGAAGAAATTGTTCATACGGATTTCTTTCCATAAATCCTGCCCTGATAGACCTTTTGATTTCAGAGATCAACTCTTCAACAGATCCGATGCATTTTTCTTCAGTCCCATCTTCTGTGCGCCAAATGGGAAGGGGAGTGCCCCAAAACCTCGACCTGCTCAGGTTCCAGTCGACCAGATTCTCAAGCCAGTTGCCAAAACGACCCGTTCCGGTTGATTTTGGCTTCCAGTTGATTGTGTTGTTCAGTTCGATCATCTTATCCTTCATGGCTGTGGTACGGATAAACCATGAGTCAAGGGGATAATAAAGGACAGGTTTGTCGGTCCTCCAGCAGTGCGGGTAACTGTGAACATATTTTTCAATCCTGAAAACCCTGTTCTTTTGTTTCAGCATCAGGGCGATTTCGACGTCTACAGGAGGTGTCTCCTCTACGGCAGTTTCATCGTATTCATTCTTGACATATTTTCCGGCAAACGGAAGGTAAGTATCCTGGTTGACAAAACAGGCGACAAAATTATCATCCATGTTTTTCATTGGGAAAAACCTTCCTTTCCTGTCAACAAGTGGTTGTGTTTTCCCCTCTCTGTCGGTGATCAGCAAGGGTACAATTCCGTTCTGGCGTGCTACCCGGTCATCATCGGCTCCAAAAGTCGGTGCAATGTGAACAATCCCGGTACCCTCTTCTGTAGTCACAAAATCACCCGTTATGACAATGAATGCATTGCCGCGGGGCTTCACCCAGTCGATCAACTGCTCATATTTTATACCGGCAAGCTGTTTCCCCGGAAATTCACCTGTTATTATGAATGGAATTTTTCTGGATCCCGGTTCGTAACTTTCAAAATCAAGATTTGAATTCTCTTCACTGAAAAAAGATGTAAGCAGCTCTTTTGCCAGAATGACAACAATCGGTTCCCCGGAATAGGGATTGTAGGTTTTCACCCTGATGTAGGTAATTGCAGGACCGACACACAATGCAGTATTCGAAGGCAGTGTCCAGGGGGTAGTTGTCCATGCGAGGAAGAAAACATCAATGCCGGCCTCATCGAATAAGAACTCCGATCGTTCATCCCGGACTACCCTGAACTGGGCAACTGCTGTCGTGTCCTTCACGTCGCGGTAACAACCCGGCTGGTTCAGTTCGTGGGAGCTCAGGCCGGTTCCGGCTGCAGGTGAGTAAGGCTGGATGGTGTATCCTTTGTAAAGCAATCCTTTGTCGTACAACCTGCGTAAAAGCCACCACACGGTTTCGATATAGCGGCTTTCATACGTAATATAAGGATCATCCATGTTTACCCAGTATCCCATGCGGCGTGTCAATTCTTCCCATTCACGGGTGTACTTCATGACTTCAGAACGGCATGTTTTGTTGAAATCCTGGACCGAGATAGTTTTCCCAATGTCTTCCTTGGTGATGTTCAGGGTCTTTTCAACGCTAAGTTCAACCGGCAATCCGTGTGTATCCCACCCTGCTTTCCGGTAAACCCTGAAACCCTTCATCGTTTTGTAACGGCAAAATAAATCCTTGATTGTCCGGGCCATCACATGGTGTATCCCCGGCATTCCGTTGGCTGAAGGAGGACCTTCATAAAATACAAAAGAGGGATTTCCTTCCCTTGTATGGATGCTCTTATGAAAAGTATCGTCCTCTTCCCAACGGAGACGAACTTCCTTATTGATCTGTGAGAGGTCTAACTGCTTATATTCCTTAAATTTCAGCGTCATTCTGTCATATTGATTGAAATGTACGATCTTATAAAAAAATCACAAATATAGGTTTTTTATATTTTCCATGGTGGTTAAATCATTGGTTTGCACCAGTTGAGCATGGTTTCATAACAAAAAACCCGGGAGTGCCGGGTTTTTTTACATAGTGCGGTCATTCCTTATTCGGCTGAAAACCTGTAAATGCAAATCGAATGGTATTCCTTTCCGGGTTCGAGGATTGTGGAAGGAAATCCCGGTTTGTTCGGACTGTCGGGAAAATGTTGTGTTTCAAGGCAAAGTGCACCTCTGTATGGATACACCCTGTTGTATTTTCCGGTATCTTTTCCGGCAAGGAAATTGCCCCCGTAAAACTGGATACCCGGTTCGGAAGTATATACTTCCATGATGCGGCCGGAGCCTGGTTCAACCACCCTGGCTGCAAGGCGCAGGATATCGGGGACGTTGTCGAGAACCCAGTTGTGGTCATATCCCATGCCATATTTCAACTGCCGGTGATCATCCCCGAGGCGGTCGCCGATAGCAACCGGGGTTCTGAAATCAAACGGGGTTCCTTCCACAGGAGCAATTTCACCCGTGGGGATCAAAACGGAGTCAACAGGAGTATAATAACTGGCATTAATTTGCATGATATGATCATTGATATCGCCCTCTCCGGCTCCTTTCAGATTAAAAAATGAATGATGAGTCAGGTTTACGGGTGTAGGTTTGTCGGTCGTTGCCCTGTACTCAATCTTCAATTCATTTTGTTCGGTTACTGTGTAGGTGACATCGACATGCAGGTTCCCCGGATAGCCTTCCTCCCCGTCGGGTGAAAGATAACTCAGCCTGAGTGTGCCGCCATCGGATTGAATGGCATCCCAAATAACATTGTGAAACCCTTTGATCCCTCCATGCAGGTGATTGATGCCATTGTTCGCCGCAAGTGTATAAACCGAATCATTCAGGGTAAACTTTGCATTGGCAATCCGGTTTCCGTATCGGCCAATCAGTGCACCGAAATAGAGCTCATTCGATTTCAGGTATGCTTCAAATGAGTCATACCCCAGCACTACATCTCCCGAAATCCCTTTTCTGTCGGGAACCCACAAACTGACGACCCTGCCTCCGTAATTGGTAATCTGTGCTACCATTCCCGAATTGTTCCTGAGGGTGAACAGTTCAACCTTTTTCCCACTGGCTTCACCGGCGAAGACCATTGGATCGATCAGCCGGATTTCCGGTTTTTTTTCAGAACAAGCCGTTGCCAGAAAGAATAAGAAAAACGGAAATAATCTGAATGCTTTCATATTACAGTTTTTTTATGGTCCATATCCATATCATGCTGAATGGTCTTCAACAGTGTTCCCAAGAAAATCAGGTACGCCGGCAAAACAGGAGAATTCATTACCTACACAGGTGTTACCCCTTTTTTCAGGATGATATTTCCATATTTGGCAGTTTCTCCTGTCATGACCACAGCAAAAGCCGACCTGGTACGCTGATAAAATTCAAACCGTTCAATCCTTCGGACAGGGGGTACATCCGGGCAGGATTTTCGGATAGCAGCCAGGTAGGATTCCTCCACTTTGGGGTCAAGGGAATCACCCTCCACCGGAGCCATCATGATCAGCGGAGCTTCCACATAACTGTCAAGCTCAAAAAGAGGCATTACCCCTTCAAGCAGCGCCGGAATCCTTATTCCGTCGCAACGGATGACCTTTGGATTATATGTTTCTCCCGGGAAATGGGCGTCGGCAAAAACAATCTCATCACCATGGCCCATCCGGGCCAGCGTTTCCAGCAATGCCGGAGAAATACAGGGTGAAATTCCTTTCAGCATGATTTTCCTATTAGTTGTCAATGGGTTTTATTCCTGATACCATTCATATTCGTAATTCAGTTCATAATGCTGCCCCGGTGCCATCAAACCACCGTTTACATACACCACCGAGTTGACCAGATCATTGTTGTCGTCATAGGTGTGTTCTACCCAGAGAAGCCTGTTCCCCTCTTCATCTGTTTCCTCCTGTCCGGTATGATTGCCGCGGTTGTCATAGAAATAGCGTGTGTAGCTGTTTTTCTGCGGGGTAACATTCGCTGTACCCAACAATGTGCCCTCCTGGTCGAATGTATATGACATGCTCTCCATCAGATTGCCTTCTCCATCGTACAGCTTTTCACCCATTTTCCGGTTGTTCGGGTCGTATTCAGTGACAATCATGGTGTTATCCCCTGTTTCCAGGTTCCTCCTTTTATGCTCAAGTACGTTCCCTTTCGGATCATACTTAAATTCTTCCTTTTCGGTTTCGTTGTTCTCCGGATCTGTTATCCTGTGCAATGTCAGGTTGTTTCCCTCCCATCTGAATTCTTCCTGGGAATAAAGGTTCCCTTCTTCATCCAGCGTGAGTTTCCTGGTCAAGTGACCATCTTCATCGTAGGTGTAGGTTGTGATATCTTCCGAACCATCAAGGTATTTCTTGATGCCCCTGAGAATACGGCCGGTGCTGTCCCTTTCATATCGGACGATTTCTGACGGCTCATTTTCATCCGTAAAGTACTTCTCGCATAAAACCTGCCCTTTTTCATCGTATTCCCATGCTATTCCCTCATACAAGGTTCCATCTGACGCATAGGTGCTTCTGGAAAGGATAAGTCCGTCGGGATAATGTTCTGTTACAGAGTAAAGATATGGGACAGCTTTCAGTTGCCCCTGCCCGAATCCGACATTCACCAGATTGGTCCGGTAAATCCGGATGATTTTTTTTTGTGCCATTGAATATAACTTGAACAACACAAAACTAATCAAAAAAAAAGGAGAGTTCATCAACTCTCCTTTTCAAATGTTTACTCCCCAAACAAACAATAGTCCGATCTATTATAAAGTGATGCAAAATAACCCTCATTTTTACTGAATATAAAATCGGGTCAATTTCCCATTCTGATCTGGCTGTTTAGTTTATCGTTCTTTTCCTGGTCTTTGAATTCAAGAGAGTAAATCATTGCCTCCACCTGTCTGATGAGGTTTCTTTTATCTTTACCCGGAGCATACACATACCCGTCGGCGACCACCACACGCTGGCGAATGGCGTCCAGTTCGGCGAGCATGATGAAAGGGCCACCCATATAGTCATTTTCCACACGCCACAATCCCCTGATATCAGCTGCGTAATTTCCATGATGTCTGATGAGATTGAAAACAGGATCAGTTGCAGATTCGGTTGCCATATAGCTGCCTTTGGTAGGACCTGGAACATTTGCCTTCAGAAAACTGTCGCGTTTCTCGATCAGGTATTTTAGGGTAAAGGTGCTGTCGGAAGTATAAGGAAATGTATAAATCATGACGGCCTGCGAAATTTCAGGTGTTTCATACCTGATCCAGGCAAAATCATTTTTCTCGGTGGTAACGCTGAATCCGGGAGCAACTTTCAGGTAAATGCTGAATCTTGTCTCCATCCGGTTGTACACACTTTTCTCATATAGTTTGTTGTAATTCAGATGCAACCTGTTCTGTTCGGCTTTCAGAAAATAGGATATAATTTTTTGTGAACTCTCAGTAAACAGGCTTTCAAATTCTTCGTTGTTTTTCGCATTGATCTGAACTGTTGCCTGCGGATACGCCCAAACATCATCAGCAAATGTAACCCCCGAATTTTCAACGATTGGAGAAATCTTAACCTGAATAATATTCCTGGTGGAAAGAAAAACATCCTTGAAAGCTTCATGGGGAATGAAAACAAGGTCGAACAAAGGTTCTTCCTGTGGCAATGAGAGCTGGGGCTGGGCCAGCGATTTGCGGATCAGGTTCCCTGGTTTGTCATCCCATGCCACCTTAGACATCACCACGATCATTTCCCCTGCTTTGCCGGTGATGTTTTTGTTCATTACCTGTACTCCCTTCCGGGTACATGCTAAAAAAGAAAACAGCAGCAGAATTGCAATGACGGCTTTTGAGTTCATAATTGATCAATTTCAGATTTGGTACCGTTGGAAATGCAGCAAAAACCTTACCAAGTTCACATAAATATCTGATTCGGGGAAATATAATCTGCTCCTTCGTCTATCTGTCAGTTATTGAATGATATTAAACAGAAAAGATCCTGATTATCCGCATCTGCCGGTATGTTCAGCTGATCCGGGTGACCCGGGATGTATCCGGACAATCCCGAAGCATTTCCGAAATACTTTTCCCTGTCTGGGGATGAATATAATCTGGGGCAGTTTCAGCAAGGGGTTCCAGTACAAACCTGCGTTCAAAAATATGAGGATGGGGAATGATAAGATTCTGGTGGTTCAATATGAGGGAATCGTAAAACAGAATGTCAATATCCATTTTTCTTGAAACATATTTTCCCAATACTCTTTCCCGGCCGAAAATGTTCTCTATTGCCCTGATCTTCTTCAACACTGACAAAGGGGGCAATCCTGTAGTTACAATCATCACCTGGTTCCAGAATTCATGTTCGGAATCAAATCCCCATGGTTCGGTCAGGTATATGGAAGAGAGCTTCATTTCTTTGCCAATATTCTCA
>CAYNBE010000045.1:0-18853 GCA_964395045.1 uncultured Prolixibacteraceae bacterium
CCCAGTCCCTTTTCGCGTCAAGGTTTCCCATAATAAGTTTATCCTGTTTCTTTGGGATGAATCAAGTAACTCAACAACCAATGATAAAAATGGATTTAGAGTAAAAATTTTATAAAGCTATTTTCGTGAAAACGATAGAGAGGGAAAAATAGCCTGTGAATAACAAATCAGTCGGAAAACAAAAAAGAAGTATCTTAAAGATTATCTGAAAGCCACTGATCGTTCCGAATCAAAAGGCTCCAATGAGAGCATTGGAATAGTGTTGTTCATATTCCTGCAAGAGGAATTCTTCCTGGAAAAGGAATAAATGATAAAATTTTTATCATCTGCGGATGATACGATGTTGCTGCTTCTTCTGAAAAGTTGTCTTCAAACTTTTAGTATCATTCCTGTTGATTACAGCATCAAATTGCCTGACAAAATGCTTCTCGGGTATCAGTGAAGAAATATCCACCGGGAAAAGCACGGGTTGTTGTCCTATCTTATAATTCTTGTATTCTGATATCTATCATCACATGATGTTGTAGATAGATTAAAATATTGTATATAAAATAGTTGTATAAAAGCAAATAACGCAAAGTACTGAAAGAAGGGTACCTTCCATTTTTTTTGCGGCTGTTTTCCGCTTCCTGCGTTTGAGGATCAACCGGAGAACAAGGAATGTAGCCCCGAGGAAAAACAGGGCCACAACCACGGGAATGACAATGGCAATGACAGGGGTTATTACGGCAGCGATGTTTTCGCCGGTAGCCACGAGGAAATTTCCTGTTCCGGCAGTTGTGCCTGTCGATCCCAGCCTCAGGGCAGTGGTTCCGCCCTGGACGACAGCGGCTGTGCCTCCGCCGATGATGAATTCTGTGATCCATTTAAGAAGTTCGTTGTCGCCCGGAAGGACCGAGGCCGAAACCAGTGTTCCTGCTCCGATGGCAAGCGGGGTCGAAATATGGTCAAGCAGGTTGTCGACAAATGGAATGTAATAAGCAGTAACCTCCACAACCGTTGCCACTCCGAAACAGAGGAGGGCCGTATTTCCTGAAAGCCAGCTGAAATGTTCATTCAACGGCAAAACTCCCAGCCGGGCTGCAATACCGGCGATCAGCAAAGGAACAAATACCCGGAAACCGGTGGCGGCAGCCAGACCGATCCCAAGCGCCAGTGCAGTGATGATCTCTTTTTCCATCTGTTACGAATTTTACTGAAATTTAAGGACCAAACATGCTTATTTTCTCTATTATTGTAAATTGTATTCATTCAAAAACCGTACCGTATGACGAGAAATGAGTTGTTTGAACAAATTCGTCTAAAACGCAGCTTTCTTTGTATCGGCCTTGATACCGATATTTCACAGATTCCTGTTTTTCTAAAGGAGACCAGTGACCCGCTTTTTGCCTTTAACAAGGAAATCATAGATGCCACCCATGACCAGTGCATAGCATACAAACCCAATCTTGCATTTTATGAATCGCGCGGTACTTCAGGATGGGCGAGCCTTGAGAAGACCGTGCTGTACCTGAGGCAGAAGCATCCGGAAATATTCATCATTGCCGATGCTAAAAGGGGCGATATCGGCAATAGCTCTGTTATGTATGCCCGGGCATTTTTCGACCAGATGGATTTCGATGCTGTTACCGTTTCACCCTATATGGGGGAGGATTCGGTGAAGCCGTTTACTGCTTTTCTCGATCGATGGGTGATCCTCCTGGCCCTTACTTCCAACAAAGGAGCGTCCGATTTCCAGCTGTCAGGAACGGATACAGGGGAACCTTTCTACTGCAGGATTCTGAAAGCTTCACAAAGGTGGGGAAATGAAGACTCCATGATGTATGTGGTGGGTGCGACCAATGCGGAAAAACTGGAGGAAATCAGAAAGATAGTTCCCCGTCATTTTCTGCTGGTTCCCGGAATAGGGGCTCAAGGCGGAAGCCTGCGTGAGGTTGCCCGGTACGGAATGAACAATCAATGCGGCCTGATTGTAAACTCTTCAAGGGCGATTATTTACGCATCGAACGGAGATGACTTTGCTGAACGGGCACGTGGTGAAGCAACGAAAATCCGGGGTGAAATGGAAGAACTACTGATTCACGCAGGTCTGATCTGAATCAGGGTTGGATTTTCAAAACTCAAATCTCAGGGAGACAATCGGGATCGCCCCAAGGCTTCTTGAACTGGATGTAACAATGCTCCTGTTCCGGTATTCAAATTTTTTTCTCAGTATATTTCTTGTTCCCGTGGCATTCTGGACATCACATAATATGATCCATGCGTACCTGCTCTTATTTGCCCTGAAGGTCAGTCCCATGTCAATCCTTTTGAAATCAGGCAACTGTTCATCATAAGTGTCCCAGGTCTCGTAAACCACCCTTTTGTTTTTCAGGCTTGAACTGATGCGGACCGGTGTATAGCGGAATCCACCCCTGTATAGTCCCCTGACCCTGATTCCCAGTATGTTCTGCCTGTACCTTCCCATCGGAATCTCTTTCCCTGCCTGCAGGTTGAAAACATAATTTGAATTGTAGTAGGTATTGTACCAGTAACCGTCGGGGGCTTTGTACTTTGAATTGAAAAGTGAAGCTGTGGTGAGAAAATAAAAATTGTCTGAAAACGATTTTTCAAGCGTGATTTCAAGACCCGTATTTTTTCCTTTTCCATTGTTTGCCAGCTTAAAGTCGGGGAGTCCTTCCGATGAGTTGAGAATTGAATATTGCCCGGATGGCGAATCCCGGATGGGAATATCGAAAAGGTATTGAAAATAGCCTTCCACATCTAAATGCAGGTTTTCATTAAAAAACTGGTTGAACCCGGTGGTCAGGTGAAATGCCTTTGACATCTTCAGATCTTTGTTTGCTTCTGTCCGGGATTCATGGCTGACTTTCACCCTGTAGTGATAGATTGACAGGGGATCGAGCCTGGAGTGAACCCCTGTTCCCGCATTGAATGAGTTCCGGTCTGATAAGCGAAGTGAAAGCCCGAAGCGGGGTTCAAAAAGCAATTCCCGGGTAATGCCTGACCAGGTAATATGCATCCCGCTATTTGTTTCAAGGTTTCCGGGCGATTTGTATTTCCATTGCACCCAGGTACCCGAGTAAAAGCCGCGTCCCCTGTCATTTACCAGGGTGTCATGCATCATGGCTGTTGACAAACGCCGGGCAAACATATCTCCGAAAATAAAATTTCCAGATATTCCGGCCCTGAATGCATTCCGGGAATTAAACTTCCTGCTGTACATTGATGCGAAGCGAAATGCCTGGTATTCAAATCTGTCGCGGTAAGTTTCTGTTTTTCGGAGAAGGGAATCCACACTATTGTCTTCGTCCGAGGTCATTTCCCGGGTGTATGCAAATGTGCTCCTGATAAAGGAGTTGTTGTCGCTGAAATCGATCAGGTGCCTGATTCCGGCAAAAGCCAGGTTTCGTTTTTCAAGATATTCATCATTATCTCCGTCGTTCCCGATAGCTTCCTTGTCGGGTGATACCCTATCGCCAACAGAGGAACTTCCCCCGACCATGAAGAAGCTGAATGTTCCCGTTTTGGAACTCCTGATATTGGCTTTCAGTATACAATCTTTTGTTTTGGGAATAATAGAAGCATCCTCTTCAGAATAAATCCCGATGGTTTTGAGGTAGGAAAAATCGGCGATCCGGACATCGGCAAGATAAGAGCTGCCTGGAAATGTTCGGATGGGACCTTCGGCTGACAATTCAGTTCCGATCACGCTAAGCATGGCCGAGTATTCAGGTTTTTCGGTGTTCCCGTTCCTAAGGTTCAGGTCCATGACCCCGGATAGTGCATTTCCATATTCAGCAGGAAAAGAGCCGGTAAAGAAATCAAAAGTAGAGAGGACATTGGTGGTGATGGCGGTATAGCTTCCTCCGGTAGATCCCATGCCGTTTGCAAAATGGTTGGGATTGGGAATTTCAACCCCTTCAAGCCTCCACAGCAATCCCCTCGGGGAATTCCCCCTCACTATAATCTCATTTTTGTCATCGCTGTTGCTCACTGCCACTCCGGCGAAGTTTGTAACCATTCGTGAAGGGTCGAAATACCCGGCGGCATAGCGTACCGCATCCTCGCTACGCAGTGACCTTACACTTACCGAAGCCATAGGATTGATCCACCGGTTGGTGCTGCCTTTCACAGATACATCACCCGTCTGAAAAACCCGTTCGTGCATCACAATATTCAGGTTGACTGCCTTCCCGGTTCCTGCCTGGATGTCGTTTATCAATACTGGCTGGTAAGCAAGGTGGGAAAACATGATTATGTGCCTTCCAACAGGAACTTCCATTTTGTAATACCCCGACGAATCGGTTACAGTCCCCCTGGCAGGTTTGCATGTTTCACAAACCACACTTGCCGACTGAACAGCGATATGGCTTTCCGAATCAACCACCCTTCCGTAAACGATCTGTCGGAAAGGCTGGGTAATAGCCGTTATCGGAAAACACAAAAAGGTAACAAGAATCCAATGGCGTCTGTAATATCGCATGATATGTGGCAGGTTCCTGCCTGTGAAACCATTCCAAACCTGATACAATATTGTGAAAAAATCTGTTTGGTTTATGAGTCTATTTTTTAATAATTTTGAAATGCATCAGTAATACCATAACATACGATCATTTCTGTTGCCGGCATCATTCCGGAAACGGGATCAATCGTTGTGCATGATACAATTTCCTATGAATGAAAAACAATGGCAAATCCTCCTCGACATTATCCGGGGCAAACAACCACACTCACCGGTAGCGGGATTCATCATTGACAGCCCCTGGCTTCCGGGATGGTACGGGATCAGCACGCTCCGGTACTTCGCCTCCGAAACGCAATGGCTGGATGCTAACCTGAAAGCCATCCAAACATTTCCCGAAGTTATCTTTCTTCCCGGATTCTGGTCGGAGTTCGGGATGTGTACCGAGCCATCCGCTTTCGGGGCCAGAATGATCTGGACTGAAAACGCCCTTCCCCATGCCGACCGGATCATATTCGACCTAACAGAAATTGATGGTTTGAAGGTTCCAAATCCTAAAACTGACGGATTGCTCCCTTTTGTCATCCAGAGGCTGACCGACTGTTTGCCGGAAATGGCCGGATCGGGGCACCAGGTCAGGTTTGCCATCGCAAGGGGACCGCTGAACATTGCTTCGTTCCTGATGGGGACCACCGAACTGATGATGGCCATGATGACCAGCAGCGACAAAATACACCTTCTGCTCGAAAAAATTACACGCTTCACAATCGACTGGCTGCAGTTCCAGAAGGAGACTTTCCCGACCATCGGAGGAATTTTCATTCTTGATGATATCGTCGGATTTGTGGGTGATGACGAATGCCGGGAATTTGCCGTTCCCTATCTCAGCCGGATTTACTCTGCATTTGATGCAGAAGTGAACTTCTTCCACAACGATGCACAGGGATTGATCTGTGCCCCATACCTGAACGAAATCGGCGTCAATTTTTTCAATTTCAGTTTTGAACACTCAATAGAAGAGATGCGTAAACTGGCAGGTCCGGATGTTACACTGCTCGGCAACTTACCGCCACGCGATGTGATGGCAGCCGGAACCCCCGGAGAAGTGTTTGAAGAAACCAGGAAAATGTTCCGTTCTGTTCAGGATAAAAGCAGGATGATCTGGTCGGTCGGGGGTGGAATGCCGCCCGGAGTGACTACCGAGAATATTTTTGCATTTACAGAAGCATTGAAACAGGATTAACAGCAACGCCATGATTAGAGGATTTAGTTTATTCATCGGTTTGGTTTTATGCTTACATGATGTGATTGCCGGGGAATTGCAACGATTCAGGGTCTCTCCGGCAAACGGTGATGGGGTGTCAACGGTTCCCGTCATGCTGTGTTTGGACGGTCTCAATACCGATTCATTCCGAATTGGCTTGTTTGAAGTAACAAAGGCAGGAGAAAAGGAGATTCCCAGCCAGGTTGAATGGGGCCCCCTTCCGGTTCTCTGGTTTTTGTTCGACAATTCTGGGGATGCCAAATCCTATGTTATTCGGAAACTTCCGCAGACAAAGGGGACGAAGGGAAACCTCACACTGAATAAAGATGAGCAGTCTGTAACTATCCTGGACGCAATGAATCCTGTGCTAAGTTACCACCATGCTGAATGTTACCCTCCCGAAGGGGTTGATCCGAAGTTCAAACGCTCCGGTTTTATCCATCCCCTCTGGTCGCCGGGAGGTACAATCCTGACGCGGATTCAACCCCCCGACCATTATCACCATTACGGGATTTGGAATCCGTGGACCAAAACAACGATCGATGGAAGGGAAATCGATTTCTGGAACTTGTACAAGGGCCAGGGAACCGTGAAATTTGCGGGATATCTCGATGCCGTTGCCGGCCCGGTTTTTGCAGGCTTCAGGGTACACCATGAACATGTTTACATGGATGAACGGGGAAGGGAAAAACTGGCAATGAACGAGGTCTGGGATGTGCGGGTATGGAAAATCCCGGGAAAGAATGTGTCGGTTGTGGATCTGACTTCCACGCTGAATACCCCGCTGCCAGGAGGCATCATGCTTGAAGCATACCGCTACGGGGGAGGCATTGGCTTCAGGGCAACAGAGAAATGGACCAGCAACAATTCGACCGTATTGACATCGGAGAACAAAACACGGAAGGAAGCCGACGGAACCAATGCAAGGTGGTGCCTGACCGAAGGCGAATCATCGGTTTCCGAAGGAAGGTCGGGAATACTTTTTCTGAGTCATCCGGCCAACAGAATGCATCCCGAGCCGATGCGGGTATGGCCTGTTGATGCGAATGGCGGCAGGGGAGACCTCTTTTTTGAATTTTGTCCCATCCGTCATACAGGATGGAAACTCGAACCACTCGAAAACTATACCCTGAAATACAGGATGATTGTATTCGACGGAAAGATGAGAGCCGATGAAGCCGAAGAATACTGGAAGTGCTATTCGTACTTGCCGGCGGTTGAGATAATCAATGAATAATTTGTTTTGAATATGAACCAATAATGACAGCCCCGAATGAAACGAAGAACATTTATAAGGCACTCCCTGGCCTCATCGGCCGGTCCTTTTCTTATCCCGACCATCATCCCCGCTTCGGTAATCGGGAAGAACCCCCCCTCGGATAAAGTCCAGATCGGACAGATCGGGTGCGGTCGTATTGCCCGCATTCATGACATGGCGCAAACACTTTCGTTTGACATGGCACGGATTGTAGCGGTAAGTGACCTCGACAGCAACCGTATGTCTGACGGTAAAAAACTGGTGGATGAGTTTTATGCAAAAAAAACAGGGAGGGCCGATTATTCCAATGTGAAAATGTACAGTGATTATAAAGAGATGTTGCTGAACCGGGATATCGACGCCGTGATCATCAGCACACCTGACCACTGGCATTCGCAGCCTGCCATTGAGGCCGCCCTTGCAAAAAAAGACATTTATCTCCAGAAACCGACCTCGCTTACCGTGGCTGAGGGGCGTTTGCTGAGCGATGTGGTAAAAAGGCAGGGTGTCATTCTTCAGGTTGGTACCCAGCAACGGGCTTCCAGTCAGTTCCGGATTGCCGCTGAACTGGTGCGGAACGGGCGTATCGGGAAGCTCCACACGGTGAAAATCGGATTGCCGGGAGATCCTTCAGGACCTGAAGCACCGGAAATGCCGGTTCCTAAAAACCTGAACTACAATGCCTGGCTTGGATCCACACCTGAAGTATATTATACTGAAATGAGGGTCCATCCCCAGGCGAATTACGACCGTCCGGGATGGCTCCGTTGTGAACAGTTTGGGGCTGGGATGATCACGGGTTGGGGGCAGCATCATTTTGATTCGGCAGCCTGGGGAATGGATACCGAATACACCGGACCCATTTCAGTCGAAGCCGTGGCCCAGTTCCCGAAATCGGGACTGTGGGATGTGCACGGTGATTTCATGGTGAAAGCCGAATATGAAAACGGGATTACTGTGTATACCAGCGGAGGATATCCCAACGGCATCCGGTACGAAGGAACCGATGGATGGATTTTTGTCTCAAGGGGGGATTATCAGGCTACGGCCAGCGATCCGGTTTCCAAAGCAGCCAATTCAAAAGCCCTTGACGCAAGCAGTCCCGACATCCTGTCATCGGTCATCGGGGAGAATGAAATTCACCTTTATAGAATTGAAAACCATCACGGAAACTGGCTCGAGTGTATCAAAAGCAGAAAAGATCCTATCTCACCGGTAGAGATCGGACACAGGGCATGCACAGTCTGCCTGATCAGTCATATTGCCATGAAAATTCCGGGGAAGCTTGAATGGGATCCCCGAACTGAAAGGTTTATCAACAACGATGCTGCCAATTCTATGTTGAAACGTTCGCAGCGCTATCCATACGGGACTGATTATATCCGGCTTTAATTCCATCAGGAAAGTTACACGGTCAGAAAAGAAACAATCCGGATGATGGAATTAATCAGGAAAAGCCATATTTTTACGGAAAGAACATAAACGACAATTTGAGGATCAATAATGAAAAAATTTGCGATTTATTGTATGGCTGCATTTATTTTGCTGGCCTCCGGCTGCGGAACAAAACAACAGAAGCAAACTGAAAAGAAGAGCAATTTTACAGGGGCTGCAGGAGAGGTTAAACTGATTACGGTTGATCCGGGTCATTTTCATGCTGCTCTGGTACAGAAAACGATGTATGATCAGGTCGATCCCGTGGTGCATGTGTTTGCACCCGACGGGCCTGATTTAAAAGAGCACCTTGCCAAAATTGAGGCATACAATTCACGGGCCGACAACCCGACACGGTGGGTTGAAAAAGTTTATGCCGGCGGTGATTTTCTTGAAAAAATGATTCAGGAAAAACCGGGCAATGTGGTAGTGCTCGCCGGGAACAACGCTTTAAAAACGGAATACATCCTGAAGTCGGTTGAAGCCGGATTGAATGTGCTGGCCGATAAACCGATGGCAATCACCCCCGATCAGTTTCCTGTTCTGGAAACGGCTTTTGCCAAAGCTTCTGAAAAAGGGGTGATTCTGTATGATATCATGACCGAGAGGTATGAGATTACAACCATCCTGCAGCGGGAACTCTCCAAGATCCCGGAAGTTTTTGGCAAACTGCAGACAGGCACCCCTGAAGAACCTGCTATCACCAAGGAGAGTGTTCACCACTTCAGCAAAATGGTTTCAGGGTCACCCCTGAAAAGACCCGCCTGGTTCTTTGATACTGCGCAGCAGGGGGAGGGAATTGTCGATGTCACCACTCACCTGATTGATCTGGTTCAGTGGGAGGCATTTCCGGAAGCAATCCTGAAAAAAGAAGATGTGGAAATCGTCTCAGCAAGAAGGTGGAGTACCAACCTGACACCGGAAATGTTTGAGAAAGTCACGGGAATGGAGCAATATCCCGAATATCTTCAGAAGGATGTGGAAGGCAACATCCTGAAAGTCTACAGCAACGGTGAAATCAATTACAAATTGCGCGGAGTGCATGCAAAGGTTTCTGTAATATGGAACTTTGAGGCTCCGGCGGGAACCGGTGATACCCACTTCAGCATCATGAGGGGATCGATCTGCAATCTCATCATCCGACAGGGGGCTGAACAGAATTATAAACCCACCCTCTATATTGAAACGAACATTCCGGAAGGATTGGAGACTTATGAGGCCGGATTGTCAAAAGCTGTCAACCAGGACCTGGCGGTAATGTACCCGGGGCTGAAACTGGTTAAACTGGGTGAAAAAATCTGGACCGTGGATATCCCTGATAAGTATAAAGCAGGACATGAAGCCCATTTTGCGCAGGTAACCGAAAAATACCTCCGCTATCTTGTATGGGGCAGGTTACCTGAATGGGAAGTTCCGAACATGATTGTTAAATATTACACCACCACAGGGGCATTGCAGAAAGCCCTTAAAAATTGAAAACAGGCATAATATACCGTCAGAGCGGTGGAAAATTCAACTTCAGGGGATCATGCAAGCCTTTCCCCTGATCTAGCCATTTCGGCAAAATGGTGATAAAAGCGGGTGATTGTTCTGATCCCGTTAAAAAACTGTGATAGTGCGAAGCTTTCGTTTGGGGAGTGAATGGCGTCCGATTCGAGGCCGAAACCGAGGAGCAGCGATTTGACGCCCAGAATCTTTTCAAAGGCTGGGATAATTGAAATGGTGCCTCCTGAACGGTATGGTACCGGTTTTTTCCCGTACACCTCCTCAAGTGCCTTTCCGGCTGCACGATATGCCGGCAATCCGACCGGGAAAACATATCCTTTTCCCCCATGATGAAAAAACACTTCGGTTTTAACCCCGGGAGGTGAAAGTTTTTTTACATAATCTGAGAAAAGCTCTCCGATCACATGGTGGTCCTGGTTGGGAACCAGACGGGCCGAAACTTTTGCGAAGGCCTTAGAAGGTAGGATTGTCTTTGTTCCCTCTCCGGTGTATCCACCCCAGATACCACATACATCAAACGAGGGCCTGATCCCGGTTCGTTCGGGGGTGGTATATCCTTCTTCCCCGGAAAGTTCAACGATTTCAAGAGATTTCATGTATGCAGCACTATCGAAGGGGGCTTCTGCAAGCATTGCCCTTTCTTCGGCAGATACTTCGAGTACATCATCATAAAATCCGGGAATGGTGATCCTTCCTTTTTCATCCTTCAATTTCGAAATGATGGTGCACAGTTCGTTGATGGGATTTGCCACTGCACCTCCATACAATCCGGAATGAAGATCGCGCGACGGGCCGGTCACTTCGACCTGCCAGTATGCCAGCCCTCGAAGTCCGGTTGTGATACTTGGAATATTCTCTGCAATCATGGAGGTATCGGAAACGAGGATCATATCCGATTTCAGCATTTCCCTGTTTTCTTCGCAGAACTTCCCCAGGTTGTTTGAACCGATCTCTTCTTCCCCCTCTATCATGAATTTTACATTGCAGGGCAAGGTGCCGCTTTTCACCAAATACTCGAATGCCTTTGCATGAATCATGCTCTGTCCCTTGTCATCATTAGCCCCACGGCCAAATATCCGGCCTTCCCGGATTTCCGGTTCGAATGGCGGGGAAACCCAAAGGTTGACCGGATCGGCCGGCATGACATCCATGTGGGCGTACACCAGTAGAGTCGGCAACGACCGGTCGATGATCTTTTCAGCATATGTAATCGGATTTCCTTCGGTTTGAAATATGGTCGCTTTATCGGCCCCCGATTCGAGGAGAAGCTCTTCCCAGTACTCAGCAGCGCGCATCATATCGCGTTTATGCTCCTGAAGAGCGCTGACCGAGGGTATTCTCATTAACCCGAACAATTCACTGATAAACCGCGCACCGTTTTCATCAATGTATTTTTCAATTGTAATCATTTTTTTAGGATATGAACGTTTGGGTATGTTAAAATAAGGTAACAAGTTGTTTTCTACAACCTGCCTGAAGCGGGAATATTTCCATCAGCAGCTCTGTCGGAACTGTCATTTCCGTTTTCATAAACAATGATGGCTTGCCTGGTTCTTCCATCCATCATCACTGTCAGTGGGGCATCGAAACGGACATGATGGATATACCCTGTTGACCTGATTACTTCCTGTTTTTTAAGTATTTCAAGATTGACAAAAGAGCTGGGGGATTGATGGGGAATGGAGAAATACCCGACATTCATGGAGGTCACATTGTGGAAAAAGTGAGATCCGAGAGAACCATCAAGAGGAAAATCGTGTAATCCGATCTCTACGATCACCCGGGCTTTGGAGATGCCAGCCCAATATACCGGAATTCCGGTGAAATGGTCGTTGGTTCCCCAACGTCCGGGGCCGATCAAAATATATTCGTTCTGGTTTTCTTCAAAATAATGGTTGTATTCGCTCACCTGCCTGGCAATTTCCTGTGTTATGACGGTGGTGAATTTATGCGGCTCGACATAAACCACATCGCGGATATTCCGGATGATGCCATTTCCCATCCCTTTTTCGGCATAAAGGAGAATGTTTTTTCTATCATGCGAAAGGGGATCGATATCAACCTGTTCCTCCGACCGGATCAGTGGTTTGATCTGAAGGATATAAAAAGTAGGCAATTTGTTTTCGCCTGGTTTGAGGTCGATGGCATATTCCATTTCAACCGGTGATCCCATAGCTTCCCTGAAAAGCCTCAACAAAACTTTCAGGGTATCGGCAAGAGGTATTGCATTGTATTTTAGTATGTTGCTGAAGTCGACTACCCTGGGGCCCGGAAATGTCATCCCGGGTATCAGGGTATCGTTTTCCATGATATAGGTTGAAACACACAGCTCCAGTGTACCGTCGGCTTCCGCTTCTTTGATCCTGAAACGGCGGATAGCGGCATCCTCTCCCTGTTCAACAAGGTCAAAGGTAGGTCGTTGCATATCGATGGCATAAAAGTGCCGCTGTGACTCCCTGATCTGGTCGCGAAGAGAAATGGCATTGATAGAGGGATACTTCGGACAGAAACGGAAGGCACTTTCACCGCCTGCAACATACATCCCGAGCCCGACTGCTGTTACGGATACCCCATCGCCGGGTTCCATGTATGCAACGGGATAATAGTTGTACGAATGGGCAACCCCTGAAATGTTCGGATAGAATTTACCGTTGTATTCATGACCTACCACTTCCTGGATGATCACAGCCATCTTTTCCTCTTCAATTTTATAATTGATGGCTTCGAAGTAATGTTGTGCCGATTCGGTGAAGATGGATGCGTATACCAGTTTGATGGCAGTAACCAGCTGATTGAACCGTACATCCAGGTCGGGGTGGTTATTGGGGATCAGGTAGGTTGCATAGACACCTGCAAAGGGCTGGAGCAGCGAATCCTCAAAAAGGCCCGATGACCTGATGGCCAGTGGTTTATTCATGATTCTCAGGTAATCGAGAAGTTGCTCGTTCATCTGTTCGTCGAAAACCGATTCCAGGAAATGGTCCCTGATCTGGTTGTAGTCTTTGCTGCTGTATATTCGTTCGTACAGGTTGTTGTGTTCCAGGAAACGGTCGAATTCATTCACGCTGATGATGGTGGTAGGGGGTATCCGGATATTGATCCCGGGTATGATTTTCCTGAAATCGATGCTTTCAATGAAGTTGCTGATAAACGCCATCCCTCTGCCTTTTCCCCCCAGGGAACCTTTCCCGATGCGGATGACAAAACGGTTGTAATTTACGAAATGGGGTTCAAATTTGATGATCCGGCCCTGGAGTTTATTCATCCGTACCCTCTGAAAAACATCCAGACAGAATTGCCGGAGGTCTTCGGTAGTTTCAAAATCACGGGTCTGTACCGGGATCAGCAACTCTGCCATGTTTATTTCTCCGCGGGCCATCAACCATGTGCTGAATGAATTCCTGCTTCCGTGGTATTCAAGGGCTTCGTCGGGAATAATCCTGAACATTTCTTCAAATTCCTGCAGGTTTCTGGCCTCCATGATCGGATTTCCTGCTTTGTCTTTGAATACGAAATTTCCGAAACCGAGTCTCCGGTACAAAAAATTCAGGATATCGAGTGAGAGTGCTTCTGAATTTTTGTCGATAAAATCAGCACCGATCTGTCGTGCCTTTTCGGCATTCACAATATCGTGCGACTGCAACAATCTCGGTATGGGATATTTGAGGGTGTTGTTCACATATTGTAAAAGCTGGATGCCTGCTTCTTCGTCATCGAAACCGTTTTTTTCAAACTTTACATCCGAAATCACACAGAGCAGGTAGTCGCGATACGTGTTGATGATTTCAACGGCTTCCTCGTATGTGCTGACCAGGATGACCTTTGGACGAGCCCTCATTTTCAGAATGATGTGGAGTTCATCGTTCGAATCGTCTTCGACAAGATTCTGGGTCTGGCTCATGATAGTGGCGTAAAGCACTGGCAGGTACCTCGAATAGTACTGAATGCTGTCTTCAACAAGAAGGATTACCCTGACGTTCCCCAGTTTTGTGTCGGGGGCCACATTTTTCTGGTCTTCGATATATTTGATCATCGCCAGGAATACATTGGAGTTCCCGTTCCACACAAATGTCCTGACAATGAAATCGGCTTTTTGAACCTCCGACTTGAAGTATTTCAGGTCGGCATTGTTGTTGGCAAGCAATAAAATGGGGACTTTCGGCCTTTTTTCGTGGATGTCCCGGGCAATTACCAGGGGCATTTTCTTGTCCACACCAGCCATCACGATGACCAGGTCGTACTCCCGTTCATCGAGAAGTTTCAAAGCTTCTTCCCTCGTATTTGCACTGGTGAACCTGGGTGCTGCGTACAGGTTCAACTGGAGGTATTCGCCGAAAATCTTATCGCTGAACTGTCCTTCCCTGACAATGGAATAAGAATCGTACAATGTGGCAACCAGGAGTACCTCCTTGACTTTTGTCGGCATCAGTTCATGAAAAATGTCCCGGTCGCTCTTCCGGTTTTTGTAAACAGCCGACAGGGTTAATTCATCGAGGTTCATGTTGTACAAATTACCTGGTTAAAATATTACGGCCGGCATTTTTGCGGGAAGGTAACGCTCCTGTTTTTACCTTACCGGTAGTTTCCGTTGTTATTGACCTCCCAGGTGTTGCCTGATTTCAGGAGGTCGTCCATGCATTTGATTTTGGCTGATGCCCTGATCCCGTTGATCTGCTTTTCCATTTCACGGTCATAAACGAATGAGGGAACGCTCCGGATCACGCCGAACGCAACGGGGAAACCGGGCAGGTGCATATTGACAAGGGCAAGATGGAGGGAGGGATCGGGTTCAGTGGGATCGTGAATAAGGATATCATCGCGGGAGATGCCGTTTTCTCCGAGGGTGACGACTTTCAGTTTTCCCTTTTCGAAAATGAGCCCTTTCGACAGGTTTTCCCCGAACAGCATCGGCTCACCCTGTTTCAGGATTAGCTGCCTTTCGGCCCGGTGTGCCGGATCGTTGATCTCATCATGTACCCCGTTGTTGAAAATCATACAGTTTTGGAGCACTTCAACAACAGAGGTCCCCTGGTGTTTTGCTGCGGCATGGAATATTTCCTGGCTTAATTTCAGGTTGCTGTCGATCGACCGGGCAAAGAAAGTTCCACGTGCGCCGATTGCCAGCTGGCCCGGTACGAATGAATCTTCAATGGTGCCGAATGGAGAGGTTTTGGTTTTGAATCCCCTGTCGGTGGTGGGAGAATATTGCCCCTTGGTCAGTCCGTAAATTTTGTTGTTGAAAATAATCACGTTGATATCGATATTCCGCCGCAGAAGGTGAATGAAATGATTCCCCCCGATCGCCATGGCATCTCCGTCGCCGGTGATCACCCACACACTCAGCCGGGGATTGGCGCATTTTACCCCTGAAGCCACTGCTGTGGCCCGGCCATGGATGGTGTGAAACCCATAAGTGCTCATGTAATAGGGAAAGCGCGATGAACAGCCGATTCCCGAAATCACAGCAAAGTTTTCATGGGGGATACCCAGTTCTGCCATGGTCCTCTGAAGTGCATTCATGATGGCAAAATCGCCGCAGCCCGGACACCAGCGGACTTCGTTCTCACTTTTAAAATCTTTGATGGTATAGATGGGTTCATTCATGGTTTATTCCTCCAGATGTTTAATTGCTGCACTTTTTAGCTCGTCCACTGTGAATGGCAATCCCTTTATTTTGTTGCACTGCAGGTAATTATGTCCCGGGATTTTATCCCGGAGGTAGGCAGCAAACTGTCCAAGGTTCAGTTCACAAACCAGGATTTTTCTGAATCTGCAGAAAACATCCGCAGTATTTGCCGGAAGTGGTTTAATGTAATTGAAATGGGCCAGGCTTACCTTTTTCCCATTTGCCCTGAGTTCTTTAACGGTACTGACCATATGTCCGAACGTACCACCCCATCCAACGAGAAGCAGTTCACCCTCATCATCCCCGATCAATTCCAGGTTAGGAACCATGTCGATTACTTTGTTCACTTTTGCTTCCCTGATTTCACAATTTTTCTGGTGGTTGTCGGGATCGTGGCTGACATTTCCCAGGATGTTTTTCTCCAGTCCTCCGATTCGGTGCTCAAATCCAGCCATTCCCGGAATCGCCCAGTCTCTTGCAAGGGTATCGGCATCGCGTTCGTATGGCTTATATGAGCCGGCATTCCGGGCTATCCTCGGATGGATTTCAGGGAGATTGGCCATACAGGGTATTTTCCAGGGTTCGCTTCCGTTTCCAAGAAAACCATCGGTAAGCAATACAACTGGAACCATCCGTTCAAGTGCAATTTTGGCTGCCTGAAAGGCATACCAGAAGCAGTCGGATGGGGTGCTGGCCGCAATGACCACGACAGGGCTTTCGCCACTCCGACCATACAATGCCTGCAACAGGTCTGACTGCTCTGTCTTGGTCGGCAATCCGGTGGAAGGCCCTCCCCGCTGTACATCCACCACCACGATGGGCAATTCAGCCATCACTCCGAGGCCCAGTGCTTCTGATTTCAGGGCAAAGCCGGGACCGGAGGTGGTAGTGACTGCCAGATCGCCTGCAAAAGCGGCCCCAAGGGCTGTCGAAATTCCCGCAATTTCGTCTTCTGCCTGGAATGATTTGACGCCTAAATCCTTTCGTTCGGAAAGCGTCTGTAATATTTCGGTAGCAGGTGTAATCGGATACGAGCCGATAAACAGCTCCCTTCCCGATTTTTCAGCTGCCGCAAGAAAACCCCAGGCGGTTGCCTGGTTCCCGTTGATGTTTCTGTATATGCCCGGTTCGATAGGCGCCGGATTGACAATATACTGCGGGGTCATGTGTTGAAGGTTAAAGCCATAATTGTACCCGGCATGCAATACCTTCATGTTTGATTCAACAACTTCCCGTTTCTTCCCGAATTTTGAGGAAATAGATTCTTCGATATACTCCATGGGACGGTTGAACATCCAGCATACCAGCCCGAGTGCAAACATATTCTTGCTGCGAAGGATGCTTTTGTTGTCAATGCCCATGTCTTTCAGGCATTCCTGAGTCAGACTGGTGACAGGTACCCCGATTTTTACAAAGTCGTGCAGATTCAGTTCATTAAATGGATCGTCGGTGGTAAAGCCTGCCTTTTTGAGATTCTTTTCATTGAATGCATCTGCATCGTAAATAATGGTCCCGCCCGGCATCATGAACCTTGCATTGGCCTTGACAGCAGCCGGGTTCATGGCTACCAGCACATGTGCGAAATCGCCGGGGGTTGTGATCTTTTTTTGTCCGAACTTTACCTGGAACCCCGATACACCTCCAACGGTTCCCTGCGGAGCCCTTATTTCAGCCGGATAATCAGGGAATGTGGAAATATCGTTGCCCATCAGAGCCGAGGCATCCGAGAACAAGGTCCCTGTTAGCTGCATCCCGTCGCCCGAATCCCCTGAAAAGCGTATGGCAACCTCATCCAGCTCAATTACTTTTGCTTCCTTCATGGATCTAATCTCATTTTTCTTAAACTGGGCAAAAATAACCAATATTTATGATGTCAAAACCGGGTGGTGCGATTCTTTAACGGAATTGATATATTTGCCTCGCAATATAACATTCCTTTTAGATTATGGCTTTCATCATACCACTTCCGGGGAAAATACCCCGGATCGGGCAAAATTGCTTTATCGCTGAAAACGCAACTATCACCGGAGATGTGGTCATTGGAGACCATTGCAGCATTTGGTTTGGTGCTGTGCTCAGGGGAGATGTCCATTCCATCCGGATCGGGAACAATACCAATGTGCAGGACTGTGCGGTTATACATGGTACTTACCAGAAGTCGCCTACCCATATCGGCAACAATGTAACCATTGCCCACGGGGCTGTTGTGCATGGATGCACTATCCATGACAATGTGATGGTCGGGATCAATGCCGTTGTACTCGATGATGCAGTCATCGAAAGCAACACAATCATCGCTGCAGGATCGGTTGTCACCAAAGGCACCCATGTTGAATCAGGTTCAGTATGGGCAGGTGTGCCGGCAAGAAAAGTCAAGGATATCGGGCCGGAACTGCTTGAGGGGGAAGTAAAACGGATTGCATCGGCCTATGGAATGTATGCGGGGTGGTATCAGGAGACGGGTGAAAAACTGGATTGATTGAGAAAATTATCTATATTCGTCAAAAAATAAATCAAACAGCATGGAAAAACGAAACGCATCCGGAAAAAACAATCACTTTTTTCCCCTTGTCATCATTGGAACGATGTTTTTTGCAATTGGTTTCGCCCTGGGAATCAATAGTTATCTGGTGCCTTTGCTGAATAAAGCCCTTCAGATTTCATCCGGGCAGTCCTATCTGGTCATAGCAGCTACATTTTCCGCATTCCTGATATTCAGCTATCCGGCGTCGCTGGTAATCAAGAATATCGGTTATAAGAATACCATGGCACTATCTTTCCTGATGTTTGCCATTGGTTTGTATCTTTTCATTCCTTCCGCCAGAATGGAGAGCCTGCCACTTTTTCTGCTGGCATCTTTCATCAGCGGGATGGGAAATGCTTTTCTGCAAGCTTCGGTCAATCCTTATATCACCATTCTCGGACCGATTGAAAGTGCAGCCAAAAGGATGAGCATCATGGGAATATGCAACAAGCTTGCCTGGCCGATTTCACCCCTTTTCCTGTCGCTGGTGATCGGGAAAAACGTGAAGGATGTAGCTCTGACCGATATCAACCTGCCATTTTATATTATCATAGCGGTTTTCATCCTGCTGGGTTTTCTGGCTTATTTTTCATCGCTTCCCGAAGTGAAGGCAGCAGGGGAGGATTTGGAAAGGCCGGAAGATTGCCCTTATGCTGCAAGGAAAACATCGATCTGGCAATTCCCCCACCTGATTCTGGGGGTCATCACCTTGTTTCTCTATGTCGGGGCGGAAACCCTGTCACTGGGAACCCGTGTAGACTATGCCACCGCCCTGA
>CAYNBE010000046.1:0-13952 GCA_964395045.1 uncultured Prolixibacteraceae bacterium
TCTATGAAAAACTGGTTAAGAAAGATTGTATTGATTCAGATGCTGATTGTTTTATCAGTATTGTGGGCAAATGCCCAGGAAATTACCTTATCAGGGAAGGTTACGCAAATTGATGGAAATGAAATTCCCGGTGTTACCATTGTTGTTAAAGGGACTAACCTGGGGACGATCACTGATGCGGATGGAAGGTTCATGCTTAAAGCACCTGCAGGTTCCAAAACGCTTGTCTTTAGCTTTGTTGGAATGAAAACCAAAGAAGTGGAAATCACTTCGTCTTTGGTTTATAATGTTGAATTAGAAGCAGATGTTTATAATCTGGAAGAGGTTGTGGCTATCGGGTATGGGACCATGAAAAAGAGCGATCTGACGGGATCAGTAGCCTCAGTTAATTCTAAAGATTTAACCGCTTTTCCCTCCACGAATGTAATGAAAGCAATGGCCGGTCGTGCACCGGGTGTATTTGTGCAACAAAACAATTCTGCACCCGGAGGCGGAATCCAGGTAAGGATACGTGGAACGAACTCCATTTCCGGAGACAACAATCCCCTCTATGTGATAGATGGATTTTTATACAATGGAACGCCATTGATCCTGCAACCAAACGATATCGAATCAATGGAAATACTGAAGGATGCTTCAGCAACGGCTATATATGGTTCACGTGCCGCTAACGGCGTAGTCCTTATTACCACCAAAAAGGGGAAATCTGGAAAAACCAAGGTTGAATTCGAATCTGGATACACGATGCAAAGTGTGAGTAAGAAAATGGATTTGATGAACGCAAGTGAATATGCCGACTTCACCAATAAATGGTTGCTTACGCAGAACAAGGTAGCCTATTTTGATAATCCGGCATCATTGGGAAAAGGAACAGACTGGCAGGATCTGGTATTGCACAATGCTCCCATCAATAACTCCACACTCAACATCAGCGGCGGAAATGAAAAAACTCAGTTCTCGCTTGGTGCCGGTTATTATGATGAAGAAGGAGTTGTCGAAAATGCTGAATATTCACGTTTTAATATCCGTTCTTCCTTAAGTCATGAGCTGAATAAGTTTATATCAGTAAGTGCCAGTTTAATTTATAGTCAAAACCATTTGAATAATAAGAATTTCGGGGCCGGGAACAGAGGAGGTGACTTGTTCGGTGCCATCCTTCTGGCCCCTCCCACTTTAACGCCCTATAATGATGATGGCTCGTACCGGAATCTGCAGACTGCCTATCCCTTCAGTTCAAATGCCCTTCAAAATCCGTTGGAGTACCTCTATGATGTGGATAGCCAAACATTGGCAGATAAGTTTTTAGGGAATGCTGAATTAACCATGAAACCTTTTCCCGGATTTTTCATTAAAGTATCAGGCGGTATAGACCTGGGAATTAACAACAACAAAGATTACAGCACGACCAAACGTGTCTTTGGTGATGGAAGCGCTTCAGTTTCCACCAACCGTTATCAGAGCATCCTGAATGAAAATACCATCGGATATTCGAAAAAATGGGGGGTTCATGATATCACTGCCGTGGCCGGCGTCACTTTCCAGAATTATGTGAATACTTCGTTAAGTGCATCGGGAAATACTTTTATAAGTGATGTGCCGGGTGTATACGGATTGAGTACAGCGGCCAATTTTGGCATTCCCGGGGCCGATTATACCGACTGGGCCATTTTGTCCTATCTCGGAAGAGTACAATATTCGTTTATGAGCAAATATCTGATTACAGCGAGTTTCAGAGCTGACGGTTCGTCAAGGTACAGTGAAAAAAACAAGTGGGGCTTCTTCCCCTCTGCTGCACTTGCATGGAAAGTATCAGAAGAAGAATTCATGAAAGGTCTGGATTTCATTTCTGACCTGAAGCTGCGAGCAGGTTACGGAGAAACCGGCAGCACAGCCATCAGTCCTTATTATACTTTGAATATGCTGACCTCAGGGAAAGCAGCCATTGGAGCAGCAGAAGCCACCTGGTTTGCACCCGGTACCCGCCTGCCTGCTCCTCTGAAATGGGAAACCACAATCCAGTCGAACTTTGCCATTGATCTGGGGGTATTGGAAAACAAATACCGGATGACTGTGGAATATTACATCAAGAACACCCACGACTTGCTTAATTCCGTACAGTTGCCGGCATCCCTCGGATATTCCAATACGGTACAGAATGTAGGTGAAATTCAAAACAAAGGATTGGAAATCTCACTGGATGCCAACATCTTTACAGGCAAATTCATATGGAACCTAGCTCCCAATATTTCATTCAATAAAAATAAGGTCGTAAAACTATACGGCGGACAACAAATTACCGGAACCCAGATTTATACCGGGAACATCAATGACTACATCAATATATTACGTGAGGGTGAACCGATGGGATTATTCTATGGATATATTGAGGATGGATATACCGAAACGGGAGATATAAAATGCAAGGATTTCGATGGAAATGGCCTGACTGCTGACGACAGAAGGTATATTGGTGATCCAAATCCTGATTTCATTTATGGGTTAAATTCGGTGATGACCTGGAAAGGTTTCGACTTCAGTTTCTTTATTCAGGGTTCCCAGGGCAATGATTTATTCAATATTGTCAAAATGGCTTCGGTGATGGATTATGCATACGGGCATAACCGTCCGCGTGATATGATTAACAACACCTGGACTACCGAAAATATAAAAGCTAAATATCCAAAGGTCCGGGTTGGTGCCCCCACCTATTTCTCCAACCGGTGGGTGGAAGACGGTTCTTACATGAGGCTGAAAAACATTCAGTTAGGTTATTCATTGCCGGTTAAGAAATGGAATGCCAGTTGGATAAACCGAGCTCAGTTGTATGTCAGCGGACAGAATCTGATCACTTTGACTAAATATAGCGGGTACGATCCGGAAGTCAACTATGCAGGGAGTTCAGTTTCACAGGGCATCGACTATTTCACCTATTCTATGCCATCAAAATCCTGGACCTTTGGAGTAAAGCTGGAATTTTAAACTACTTCAACACTTAAAATGTACGACAAATGAAAACAAAAATACTATTTATCATACTGTCAGGCATGCTGATGGCCTCCTGCTCCGGTCTGCTGGATGAGAATCCCAAATCCATTGCGGTGGAAACGTTTTATAACACACCCGATGAAGTTGGAGCAGCTTTAAACGCTATTTATCCCTGTTTCAGCGGTTTGGATGTTATGGGATATTATTGGGCGCTCGATGAATCGTCAAGCGATATGGTATATGGAAGGGGGTCTTATGCGATTCTTTCTACTTACGTTGGTCTGGATGTGACCAATACAACCAGGATCCAGGGTGTTTGGTCTGCAACCTATCGTGCCATCCGGAATGCAAATATCTGTATTCAGAATATTCCGCTGGGAACCCAGCTTACTGATCAACAGAAAAAATTATTTCTGGGTGAAGCTCACTTCATGAGAGCTTTCAGCTATCTGATGCTGGTAAAACACTGGGGTGGAGTTCCTTTAAGAACTGAAAAAAATATATCGGAACTGGAATTGCCAAGGTCGTCTGCGGCCGAAGTCTGGGATCTGATTGTGAAAGATTTGATATTTGCCCGCGACAACCTGTCTGATACTCCACGAATGGAAGGGTGTCCCGTTGTTGGTTCTGCGAACGCCTTGTTGACAGAAGCTTACTTATGGCTGGGGAAAACCAGTGAGGCGCTGTCCGCTGCAAAAGCAGTAATCCAGTCAGGTAAATTCTCACTGGTTGAAATAACTTCTGCCGACGATTTCGACGCCAAATTGTACGGAATCAACGTTGATGCATCACCCGAGAAAATTTTTTACCTGAAGTATACCCGGTTACTGCAGGGTAATGCAATACTGCCGCTGGCACACCATGCCAGTTCGCCCTACCTCAACGGTTTCGGTTGGATGGGTCAGTATACCGACACCAAAAATCCCATTATTGCCAACTGGGATAAAGCTGACCTGCGATATGTGTACAACTGGTACACCAATAAAAATGCTCCGAGCGCCACCGCTTTGCTGAATAAAAAATTCCAGGACAAGCAGGCTACCACCAACGGGGGATCGAACGATATGCCCTACTACCGTTATGCTGAGATTTTGCTGTGGTTCGCAGAAACCGAAGCCAGAGTGAACGGGGTTACTGCTGCTGCAGTGGATGCCCTGAACCAGGTCAGACGGAGAGCATATGGCAAACCGTCTAAATCAGTTTCGGAAATTGACTTTAAAACAACAGACTTTGCCAGTGCTGCTGCTTTCATCGACCGGGTCATTCTGGAGCAGGGTTATGAAACCGTTTTCGAAGGCAAACGCTGGAACTATCTTACCCGCCTGGGAATTGCCAAACAGCAGATCAAGACGGTTAAGGGCCTTGATGTGATGGACAAGCACTTTTTGTGGCCAATGGTTATCAATGAGACCAGTTACAATAAAGCCATTGATCCCATAAAAGACCAGAATCCGGGTTATTAATTTTTCCGGACATCATCAAAACAGGATGTTATGGGAACATCCTGTTTTGATGTTTATAAACTATCACACGGCATTTGACAAAGCTGCCGTTATTCAGAACTCGCCATACCTTCAAACCTCATAGTGTCTAACTTTGTAAAATTGAAAAAATGAAACTATTACGATTTTCTATTCTGACTATCATATGTATTACTTCAATAATCCTTAGTGTTCATTCCCAGGAAAAGAAACTGGAATCACCATATTATATCTTTCCCCGTAGCCATAACCAGCACATTGATTTGTCGGAGAACTGGCTGTTAAGTTCTGCTGATAAATCGGTCAGCGACATTTTGGAGCTTCCATCAGCCGGCTGGTTCACTGTAGCATATCCCACTTCAGTACAAATGGCCCATTTTAAAGCCGGTAAACTGGGTGATCCTTATGCCCACATGAATGCCCAGGAGCATGAAAAGCTGGAACAACGGACATGGTATTACAAAAAAGATTTCACATTGCCTGCCCAGCCGCAAGGGAATACGGTATTTCTTTGTTTCGACGGAATTGACTACTTTTCCAAAGTATGGTTAAACGGGGAACTCCTCGGCACTCACGAAGGGATATTCGGAGGTCCGGTAATTGACATCACCGGAAAAACAAAACCAGGGGAACAAAACACCCTTGTTGTCCAGGTACTGTCTGCCAATTACGGGAATCCCGGTTTTGACTGGAGAAATCCGGGGAGAATAGTTAAAGGCTGGTTTCTCACGGGCGGCACTGCCATGGAACCCTATTTTACACTTGGCCTCTGGAGAAATGTTAGAATCGAAATCGTCCCGTCTTACCATATCGAACGTCCTTTTCTTTTTACAAAAAAAATTGAAGGGAATCAGGCCACTTTAGGCTTCACCACGGAAATATTCGCTGGCAAAAACTCAGGAAATTACAGCCTGCATCCATGGGGAAATACACAACTCTCCAATGTAGGCGTTCCCAAAGATACTCCGCAGAACAAAAAAGCTAAGGATGAACTGGAAATCGTTCTTGAAATGGCATATGCAGGAAAAGCTGTTTTCCATAAAGAATTTACGCCATATGTTATTGAAGGACGCTGCTGGCTGGAAGAAACATTTTCCGTTCCCAATCCCAAGTTGTGGTATCCTAACGGAACTGGCAGCCCAGACATTTACAAAACAAGCATTTCATTGTTGGTGAATGGAAAAGTAACAGACAATATTGAATTTGACTTTGGCATACGGACTATTGAACAGGTCAGGAGTGCGGGAATCCGTACTGGAGACCGCTGGCAGAACTGGCAGTTTGTCGTTAACGGGAAGAAACTCTTCATCAAAGGAATTAACTGGATGCCGGTGGATGCCTTGTATGATTTAACCGCCGACAAGTACGACTGGGCTGTGAAGATGGCGAAGAATGCCGGAATTCAGATGTTCAGGATCTGGGGCAGCGGCTTGCTGGAAAGCAAAGAGTTTTATGATGCCTGCAACAAATATGGGATCATGGTTTGGCAGGATTTCAATATTGCCAATTTTGATACTCCGGAATGGCCGCAGGATGTCTGGGAAGCTCAGGTTTGCCAGAATATCTTCAGGCTCAGGAACCAACCCTCGTTGGCAATATGGTGCGGAGGCAATGAATTTAATCCCTATTCCCTCGGAAATGCAGCATCGATGGGCATTCTGGAGCGTAACCTAGCGATTTTCGATCCGACCAGGAGCTTTCAACACGCTTCACCTGATGCTGGGTCCATTCATTCCTATCCTGATTTTGATCCGTCATGGTATAAAGGCTACGAATTGGTCCCGTTTGTGGCAGAAACCGGGATGCACTGCATAACTGATCCGAAAACCATCAGGGAAGTGGTTGCCGAAAGTGAACTAAGCGATCTGAAAGGAATGTACGACAAAACGTTTGCTGCATCGCATCCTGAATTTGTGCAGCATTTTGCCGAATACAACCCGGGTCGCGTTCCGAGGATGTTGAGCAGGGCTTCGCATATCGACAATATGGCCAATCCGGCTCTTGAATCTATTGCAGAAGCCACACAGGTCGGAGCAGGAGAATTCTACCAGGTCATGTCGGAAGGTATTCAATTTAATTATCCGGTAACCACCGGACTGCTGCCCTGGGTGTACAAACGGCCCTGGCCCGTGGTAGCCGCCATTAACCTGGTAGATGGTAAAGGCCAGCCTTCAGCTCCCTATTATTTTCTGAAACGGACTTATGAACCGGTACATGTGGCACTTGACATCCGACGACTTCTCTGGAAATCGGGAGAGACGTTCCCTGTTGAGGTTAAAGTGATCAATGGCGTGGATCAGCCGGCTGCTGAAGCGAAGGTGATCGCTGAAGTATTTGACTACAAATTCAAGTCCCTGCAAAAGGAAGAAAAGCCACTACACATACAGGCCAGAATTTCTGTGTCGGGAATTTCCTTTGCTGATTTTCAGATCCCTGCCACCTATAAAGGGAAGTACTTTTTTGTCAGGGTAACTTTACTGAACAAAGAAAACAAGCTGCTTTCAAGCGCCGAATACTGGCCGCGAACCATTCTGCAGATGGAAGATCCGGAATTCTACCAGCGGTTTTGCAGTGAACCTGTTCCCTGGCCCACGCTCGACAAGGGCCCGTGGTTAAAGCCTACGGTTGCAGCCACGAAGTCGAAACTGGAGGCTAAACTGGTATCAATAAAACCCGTATCTTCCAGTGAAAGCCAGGTAGAAATCAGCATCACCAATACCGGGAAAATACCAGCCTTTATGGTTAAATTGGAAATTTCGGGTATTCAACGGGCGTTTTATGCCACCGATAATTACTTCTGGCTTTCTCCGGGTGACAGCAAAACTGTAACCATGAATATTCTCTGGAGGGAACCTGCCGGGAACCAAAAAATTACAGTTGACACACAAGCCTGGAATTCAAATCTTCAGTCAATAGAATTAGGAAATTAATCAGTTTTACGTTCCTAACCGTAAGCAAATGAAAAAATTATCATTCATTATTTTTGGTCTACTTTTGCTGTCCTGTTCCCAAAAACGGGCAACCGAAGCACTTGCGCCGATGTTCCCCTTTGTCATTTCCTATGATGGACCCGGAAACGTTACCAATATGTCGCATCTGCTGGATGCTCCGGCAGGGAAGGATGGTTTTGTAAGAATTGAAAACGGCCATTTTGTAACCGATGCGGGCCGTATCCGGTTGAATGGAACTAACCTTACCGGATCTGCCAATTTCCCTTCCCATGAACAGGCCGACCTCCTTGCAGCGAGGCTGGCCCGGTTCGGGATCAATTGCGTCAGGCTGCATTATATGGATGCCAATTACAGCAACTTCATGCAGGGAGAGGAACATGGCATATTTACCAACGATTCCACCACACAGCGGAACCTCGACCCTGCTCAGATCGACCGGCTGGATTATATGATCGCCCAATTTAAAATGAAGGGCATCTATGTGGATATCAACTTACATGTGGCCAGAAAGATGGATGAACGTGACGGTTTCCCCGGAATTGACCAGAGACCTTCCCTGGATAAGGGAGTCGACAATTTCGAACCCCGCATGGTGGCACTTCAGAAAGAATATGCGAAAAAGTTACTGACCCATGTAAACCCTTACACAAAGCTTGCCTATACCGACGATCCCTGCGTGGCCCTGGTGGAAATAAACAATGAAAACGCATTGTTCAATCAATATTTTGGCGGATCAATTGACAAATTGCCCGAACCCTATTCGCTGGAACTTCAGAAACAGTGGAACAGCTGGATACATAAAAACTACCAATCGGCCGGTCAACTCAGTAAAGCCTGGGGCTTACAAATGGACAGCATAGCGAAGGATTTCAGCAATAAAACAATCCCGCTGGTGAAAAGAGATGCGGCATATTCCCCTGTGAGACGCGACTTCTACCGTTTCATCTATCAGGTGGAGAAAGAATACTGGACCGGAATGTATACCTATCTGAAAAAAGAGCTTAAAGTTAAGCCGGTTATTTCCGGAACCCAACTCCGGTACACCTCTCCGTTTTTACAGGCTGATCTCGATTACATCGATATCCACTCTTACTGGTGCCACCCCTCTCCGGTTAATCCGAAATGGGAAATCGGGAATGTATCCATGGTCAATTCCCTGAAGAATATTTCAGAAATGGCAGCCCAGCGGATCAGCAATAAACCTTTCACAGTGAGCGAGTACAATCATCCATTCCCCAACCAGTACGGGGCAGAAGGACAACCCATGCTGAGAGCATACGGCAGCATGCAGGAGTGGGATGGTGTCTTTGAGTACACTTACAATCACCGGCTTGATTTTGAACCGCAAGCCATGAATTATTTCTTCGACATGCTTTCCCGAACAGATGTGCTCGCCCATATGCCGGCTTGTGCGGCTATCTATTTAAGGGGTGATGTCCTGCCGGCAAAGGAGTCCCTGGTAACGAAAATTAACCATGCAGCTTACTTTGACTCTCTGGCGATAGCCAGAAAAGTCAGGGCTGGGATCGAAAATGCAGGTTACGATCCCGGAATATGCTTGATACACAAAACTGCAGTGGAATTAACGGAAGACCCGGTAAAGCAGACGACTCCGGATTCAAAAATACCAGACAATCAAAAAATTATTACCAGTGACACCGGCGAACTGACCTGGAATATGGAAAAGGAAAATGCCGGTTACTGGACTGTCAATACAGCAAATACGAAACTGGTTTCGGGTTTCCCGAATGGCAGGAGTATTGACCTGGGTGGTGTGGAAATCAATATCGGAAAAACCAGGCTCGGCTGGGCCACACTTTCGCTGGTTTCGAAGAATGCCACTGGTTTTGGCAGTTCTGGGAAACCCGCTGATATCCTGTTAACAGCAACCGGAATAGTGGAAAACAAAGGAATGGTGGTTGAAAAGAGTTCGGATACGAAAATCAGACTCACCAACTGGGGAACTGGTCCGGTACTGGCTGAAGGGATTCCGGCTGTCATAAAACTTCCTTCCATCGCTGCAAAAACCAAATGTTTTGCGCTTGATCCTCACGGCGACAGAAAATCGGAGGTTGCAGTCACAAAGTTTGGCGAAGGAGGTTGCCAGATCAGCATTAAACCTGATTATCAAACCGTTTGGTATGAAATTGTCATCGCCGAATAGGTACACCACCGGAACTATTAAATTTGTATCCGATAGAATTTCAAGCGATCAATAAACGTAAATGAAGGTATTAAAAGTAAAACTGAAGGTCTTGGCCACCGTGTGGATGGTCCTGTCTGTTCTGACTTCAAGTGGATTCACCAATTTCATCACCAGGGAAGGCGATCAGCTAAAAGATGGCAACAGGGTCTTCAGGTTTATTTCCGTGAATACCCCAAACATCAACGGGCATTACGACGGTTACAAAAACACCAATCCCGGAAGCGGATACATTTATGACCCCATAGAGCTATCTTTCGAAATGGAAGCCTATTTTAAAGATATGGTTCAGATGGGAGTAACCGTTATCCGCAACTGGGGTATCACCGTGGAAGACGGAACCGGTGAGTTCGAGGCATTGGTCACAGGTCCCGGGACCTATAACGAAACAGCATTCAGACGGATTGATAAAATGCTGGAATTGTGCAACAGGTACGGCATAAGGGTCATCCTTTGTCTGGTAAAAGAAAACAAGTTCTGGGGTTCAACCGTATCATTCGCCAAATTATACGGCGGGGGCGATTATTACGAAGATCCTGTAGTTAAAGATGGGTTTAAACGACTGCTCATGGCTATGGCAACCCGGAAAAATCATTTCACCGGGATAGAATACCGGAACGACAAGGCTATCCTGGCCTGGGAGTTCGGCAATGAAGTTCCCAACAGCAAAGGGGTCTGGATTGAAGAAATGGCTGATTATCTTAAGAATATCGACCCCAACCATTTGATAGCTGATCCGAGGCGTGCAAATGGGATTCAGCAAATGAAAGAAATTGTGGATGATGTGGTTGAAAACTGCCCAAAAATAGATATAGTGAAAACCCGACAGTACCCGAACTACCGGAACAGCGTTGCCGAGCTGTGGGACGAGTGCAAAGGCAAGCGGCCGATGATTATCGACGAATTTCAGCGGATTGATGGTTTCAGGGAGATACTAGAAGAGATTTGCAGTACAGGAACCAGCGGAGGTTTGTTATGGAGCCTGATGAAACCACAGTATAACGGCGGAATTGGCGGACATGCGCTTTTTCACGCTTACTCCTGGGGTGGCAGCCGGTGGCCGGGATTCGGCAGCGGCGAATATTTCAATGAAAGGAATAACCTTATGCTCATCAGGGAATATGGCTATAAAATCAGAGGACTCAAAACGCCTCCATTGCCCGCCCCGACCGATGCTCCCTATCTTTATGAAAGCCTGCGGAGCGACGCAGCTGCATTAAAATGGAGATGTTCACCAGGGGCAAGGTATTATATTGTGGAAAGAGCGATCTCACCAGACGGCCCTTGGGAAAATATCAGCGGCGACTTCGACATTGGTTTTAGCCTTTATTTTTATCCAATGTTCAGCGACTCAGGGGCTGTCCCCGGCAAAGCCTATTATTACCGCGTGACCGGGAAAAATGAGTCTGGCCTTTCAGCTCCTTCCAATATAATCGGTCCGGTAACCGTCAACACCAAGATGGTAATGGATAACCTCAGTGACTTTACCCTGACGTATTCGGAATCGCCCAACCTTCAGATCAGCTCTGAAACCTGGCCAAGGCTGAGGCAGACCGAAGAAGAACTTTTCCAGGCCGAAAGGATACCCGGAAGCGGACCGGGTGAAATGGTCTATAAAGCCGGCGCCATCAATTGGATTGAAATCATTTCATTTTGCGACACAGCAGAAAATGTTGGCATTCAATATTCTACCGATGGCAATTCCTGGCAAAATCTTCCGAAAGGGGCGATGATAAAAATTTTCAGAGAAGGATATCCCAGCCAAATTTCCGGGGATAAGGACAATCCTATGGATAAATATACTTACGAAGTGCCGTCGTTTCCCCATGGGACCGTAGCTGTGAAAATCCTGACCGGAAATGCCGGGGCCAATAACACCTATCCTTGGATTGGACGGGTGCACCTCGGATTTTCCGGGGAACTGGATACTACAGAAAAGAAATGAATAGAATTTTTTAATCCATAAATAAATGACTATGAACCGATTACTTTTTTTTCTTATCATTTCTTCAGTGTTTATAAGCTACTCAGAAGCCCAGGCACCTGTTCACTCGGCTACCGGAAAAGGAAGCAGCAACCTGAATAAGAATGTAATGAGTGAAGCCTACTGGAAACTTTGGAATCCTGAAGTTCAGTCCAGAATTGACAGGGATATCGAACAGAACCGCAAAGCCGATGCGCTCTGCATATTAAAAGGAGTGCCGAAAGGTACAGAAGTGAAAGTAGAGCAACTTTCACATGATTTCATCTTTGGCGCCCACATTTTCAATTTTAACCAGCTGGGAACGAAAGAACGGAACCAGAAATATAAAGATTTGTACGGAACGCTGTTCAATTCGGCTACAATTGCTTTTTACTGGAAGAAATTTGAAATGCAGCCCAACCGGCCCCGTTTCAGGGAGGAATACTGGGATACTGAAGAATACTGGAACAACGTAAAAGAACCGAAAGAAGAACCCCACTGGCGTCGTCCATCGACCGATCAGGTGGTTGCCTTCTGTGAAAGCAAAGGTATTCGTTTACACGGACATACCCTTATCTGGGGCAACCGCAAATGGCAACACCCAGAATGGATTTTTGACCAGTATTGTCCAGCCGGTGAAAAAGAAAAATTGAACGAACTTACCAAAGAGGAGATTGAAAAGCTTTCTCCCGCGCAGGTTGCAGAGCTGGCACCCGTTTATTTCCGGGAGATGAAACGGCTCTTCGAAAAACGGGTAGCTGAAATTGCCGGCTATTACGGTGACCGTCTGCATAGCTGGGATGTGGTTAATGAAAGCGCTGTTGATTTTCACGGGAACAGTGTTACCGGCGATGTAGCATGCAAAAGTTCATATGGACTGATGCCCGGAGATTATACCTACCACACTTTTAAAACAGCCGATCGTGTATTCCCGAAAAATGTTGCACTGAATATCAACGATTATGCCAACAATGAGAACTACGCCAACCAGGTGAAAGATTTGCTGGCACATGGTTGCCGCATTGATATCATGGGTTCACAGATGCATCTGTTCAATCCACAGCAGTGCCTCGATATTGCTGAAGGAAAACTCATTGAAAGTCCCGATCAGGTATGGAAAAAGATGGAAATCTTATCAAAGGCAGGTTTACCGATCCATTTAAGTGAAATTACCATTACCTCTCCGGGGAATGATGAACGCGGGCAGCAGATTCAGGCGATCATTGCCAGGAACCTGTACAGGTTATGGTTCAGCATCAAACCCATGATGGGGATTACCTGGGGGAATGTGGTAGACGACTGTGGGGCACCCGGAGAACCCACCATTTCTGGGCTTTTTACCCGCAACATGGAACCCAAACCTTCCTTTTTTGCGCTGGACCAGCTCATTAATCATGAATGGAAAACCAAGGCGACCCTGAAAACTGATCAGAATGGTGCACTTAAATTCCGCGGATTTAAAGGCAAGTACCGCCTGAGCTGGAAAGACCAGTCCGGTAAAATCCGGCAGGCTGAGTTTTATCTGAAACAGGATGGCGACGGACCGAAATAGACTGTGATAATCCCGGGATAAAGTCTTTACCATGACATTACAGGATTAATAATTACTTTCGACGTACTTCAATACATCACAAAAATGATAAATTCAATCCCGTCAAGTACAAAAGGAATTAATCAGACTTACTCACCTTTTCCATCCCTTCATAAAAAGGGGGTGAATGTAAAGATGAATATTTCAGTGAACAAAAAATAAGGAAAAAATAAGTTAAAGAAGAGAGAGACTGAGATGAACCGAAAACCATTCTATATTCTGGTATTTGCATTGTGCTGTTATCAGCTTACGGCGCAGGATTCCCGGACAACAGGCAAAAAGCAACAGACAGAGATCATCGGACAGGAGAATTCCGTTATGAGTGAAGCATACCTGAAATTCTGGAATCCGGAAGTACAGGCAAAGATCGACCGTGACATAGATAAAAACCGGAAAGCAGATGCCATCTGTATCCTTAAAAGCGTAAAGAAAGGAACCCTGGTAAAAGTAGAACAGACTGGACATCAATTTCTATTCGGAGGAAACATCTTCCTGTTCGGAGATTTGAAAACACCCGAAAAAAACAGAAAGTACGAAGAAACATTCGGTGTTCTTTTCAATGCTGCAACAGTCCCGTTTTACTGGAAAACCCTGGAGCCGGAAAAAGGTAAGCCCAGGTTTGAAGCCGGCAGCGCTTATGAATACCGGCGTCCCGCACCCGATCCGGTAGTGGCTTTCTGCGAGTCCAAAGGGATAAACATGAATGGTCACGCGATCATTTATGGGATGAGGAGATGGGGTCATCCCGAGTGGATGCCTGAGGACCGTAAGGAGATGG
>CAYNBE010000046.1:13962-18794 GCA_964395045.1 uncultured Prolixibacteraceae bacterium
TTCGAAGCACATGTTCGTCAGTTAGCAGAAAGGTATAAAGACCGGGTCCAGCGCTGGGATGTGGTGAATGAATCGATCGACCAGGCCAACCGGGGGATCATGCCGGATGATTATACCTTTAAAACCTTTTCGTGGGCGATGAAATATTTTCCTGCGTCGGTTCAGTTCAATATCAACGATTGTGATATTCACTGGGGTCCCTCCAAACGGTATGTCGAGATCATCCGGGATCTGATCGCCAGAGGCATCCGAATCAATAATGTAGGTATACAGATGCATATTTTCAATCCGGAGGAAACCCGGAAAATAGCCGAAGGAGCAGATATTCTTACACCGGCAAAGAATTATGCTGTACTCGATTGCCTGCTCGAAACCGAACGACCGGTTCATATCAGTGAAGTAACCATTTCAGCTCCTGATGAATCGGAAAACGGAATGAAAATTCAGGCTGAAGTGACCCGAAACCTTTATCGGCTCTGGTTCAGTTATTCCACAGTGATAGGAATTACTTGGTGGAATGTGGTGGATGGGGGCGCTGCACCGGGTGAGCCTTCCATTTCAGGGTTGTATGACAAGGAACTTCAACCCAAACCGGCCTACTATGTCCTGGATGAGCTTTTCAATCACGAATGGAAAACAAATCTGACTCTAAAGCCCGATCCGGACGGAACAATCAGGTTCAGGGGATTTAAAGGAAGCTATAAGGTTATCTGGAAGGATAAGGCTGGTAAACTGCAACAGGCTGAATTCAACCTGAAACAGGACGGGGATGGTTTCTGACGGACCAGCAAAATTAAAAGCCGGCTGTTATTCTTTTTGTCGGGAACATCAGAAGGCAGGATATGAAATTGCGTAAAATTCTTTCAGAGATAATTTGAAATCCAGTCATTGACTCTAGTCTTCAGAATCCATGAAAAAGATCATCACCGGAATATTTATGTTTCTGGCATATTATACAATTTATTGCCAACAAACTTCATCAGCTTTGTCCTTTAACAAACCATCAACCAAAACAGCACCTTCCTGGGTGGAAAAGGGCATCATCTATCAGGTACAGCCCCGGGCTTTCACCCCTGAAGGAACATTAAAGGCAGCTACTGCAAAACTCCGGGAGGTAAAAGAAGTGGGGGTGACCATTGTCTATTTGTGCCCGGTCTTTGTGGCAGACAGTGACACCAACCGGGGACACTGGAGCCGCAGGCAAATTGCCTCAGGGATGAACAATCCCAGAAACCCTTACAGAATCAGAGATTACTACCATGTGGATCCTGAATATGGAACCGATAACGATCTGAAAGTATTCATTGAGGAATTGCACCGGCTTGGCTTAAGGGTATTGCTTGACATGGTTTATCTTCATTGCGGGCCAACAGCTGTTTTCATTAACGATCATCCCGA
Source organism: uncultured Prolixibacteraceae bacterium (assembly GCA_964395045.1). Classification (GTDB taxonomy): domain Bacteria; phylum Bacteroidota; class Bacteroidia; order Bacteroidales; family Prolixibacteraceae; genus UBA1413. The sequence goes on from CAYNBE010000046.1 coordinate 15,361, forward strand.
TTTTATCAAAAGAGATAAAAGCGGACGTTCTGTGAATGCCTCCTGGAATTTTCCCGCCCTCAATTTTGACAATCCGGAACTTCGGGAGTATTTATGGAAAAACATGGAATATTGGGTGAATGAATTTGGCACTGATGGTTTCCGGTGTGATGTGGCTGATGGCATTCCGCTTGACTTCTGGGAAACTGCCCGGGAGAGGCTGGAAAAGATCCGTCCCGATATTGGAATGTTGTCAGAAGGAGAAAGAGCCCTAGACCAGATCAAAGCCTTTGATATCAATTATTCATTTACCTGGTTCAATCAGGTCAGATCGGTTTTTGAAGGAAAGAAAACGGCAGCCGATTTAAGAAAAACATGGGAGGAAATAGCAGGTGCCCGTCCTGCCGGTGCACGATTCATCCGATACATCGATAACCATGACATAGCCAATGATGCTTGGTATAACAGAATTGAACGGTCATGGGGATTTTCAGGAGTAAATGCTGCCCTGGTCATGTGTTTTACAATGGATGGTGTCCCGTTTCTGTATAACGGACAGGAAATTGCCGACACTGCCCGCCACTCGATATTCGGGAAAATGGCTGTGAATTGGGAAGGAGCCAATAGTCTGGCTGGAAAAATGCGATTTGATTTCTGCCGGTTGCTTTGCCGTTTAAGAAAATCGGAAGCAGCCTTAACAAGTGGTGACTTTCAATGGATCGTTACCGACCAGCCCCGGGCTGTGTTGGCATACCTCCGGACTTCGGAAAATGAAAAGGTACTGACAATTATTAATCTGTCAAAGACTCCGCAAAAAGTAAACATCCGCAAATCCGGTTTATCTCAAAATCCCACTTTCAAACCACTCATGTCGGACAGAATTATCAGGGGAGATGTTTCACATGGTTTTGAAATAGGAGAATATGGTTATTGGATTGGAAAAGTAGTCCATGAGTGAATAAATTTCCGGAACAATTTCCACGAAGGTTGAATTATTGTTACATTATTTTCAGTTTTCATTTCACATATTATGATAATCTGATATTTCGGAGCACTGTTCCGCGTGACTTATCTGTTCAAAGTATCTGTATTTTCTTGCCGGGATTTTGGCTTGCAACAAGTCGGACGAACAGTTGGAAATCACCTTTACAAGCTGGCGGATCGACGATGTGGCAGAGATGGACCGGATCAATGCACTGTACACACTGAAACACCCTGATGTCACTATCCGTTTCGATTCGTATGACCCGATGATCTGCGATTCAATAAACACGAACCCACGACCTGGGATGAATTTATTGCTGCCTGTGAAAAAATCCATAGCGGAGGGGAAACAGCCATCGTACAGGGGGCTAACGACGAGTGGATACTCGGCCGGATTGTTTTCAGCAAGCTGGGAGTCTGTTTTTATGGAGGTGAAACGGCCCGGAAAGCGTTGATAGCAGGAACAGCATAACTAACCGACAGTAATTTTCTGAATGCTTACAATGCTGTAAACTCCATTAAAAAGTACCAGCTGCGGAGAGTCGGGGAATGAGCCCGCCGGAATTCAATTTGTTAGCAGTTTGAGGATTGTGGCAATTTCTTTTAGGGAAAAGATAATGATATCGGCTTTGCTTAAATCCTGATTGCCGGAAACCGGATTTTGAAACCCGACACATTTCATTCCGGCGTTTTTCGCTGCGGTTACCCCGTTGCATGAATCTTCAATCACAACACATGAACCAGGTTCAATCCCAACCAGGCCGGCGGCTTTCAGAAATATTTCAGGATGGGGTTTCCCGTGCTGAATATCATCACCGGTGACAACAGCCTGGAATGATCTCCTGAAGCCGGTTTCGCCGAGAATGAAATCAACCTGCTCCCGGGGAGAAGAAGTAGCCAGGGCAAGCAGATAGTTGTGATGAACCAATCCCGCTACAAGCTCCGGTGCATAGGGAACCACCCTGATGCTTCCTTTATTTTTCAGAAGATCGAGATAAAGGCTCTTTTTCAGCCGTACGATCTCCTGAACGCTGAACTGTAATTGATACTGTTGCACAATACCTGACCATATTGTTTCATCCGTGGCTCCAACAAGGCTGTTGTGTTGCTCCTGAGAAACAACAATGCCCAACTTTTTAAATATCATTCGTTCGCATTCCTGGTGCAGGGGCTCGCTGTCGATAATGACCCCGTCCATATCGAAAATGACACATTGCCTCATACCTCTGACCTTTGCTGCAGTCCCTGCTTTTTCTTTCAAACGTTTTCCTGTTCCAATGAAATTTCTTCTAATGTTTTACCTTTTGTTTCCTTCACAAAACGAAACACAATCACAAATGCAACGACACCGAAAAGGGCGTATATGCCGTACGAAATACCCAGCCCAAAGTCAGATAACAGGACAGGGAACGTCATGGCAACCACAAAGTTGGCCAGCCAGTTCGACATCCCTGCCATGGCAAGTGCAGCTCCCCGGAATTTGTTAGGAAACATTTCGCCCAGCATAACCCACATCACAGGGCCCCAAGTTAAGGCAAAAAAAGCAATAAACCCAATTGCTGCAATCAGTGCCATGATTCCGATTGCGCCGTTCATTGCGATTCCTGATGCAGCATCTTCAGCTCCAATGGTAAAGACGATGGCCATGAACGCGAGCATGACGGCTTGTCCCAGGCCCCCGATCATCAGAAGCGGTCGGCGCCCGATCCGGTCAACGAGAAAAAAAGCCAGGATAGTAAACGCAATGTTCACGGCACCCATGATCACATTGGTCAGCAGGGCATCTGACTCGGTAAAGCCGGCAGCCTGCCACAGCACGGCCCCATAGTAAAACACCACATCTATTCCTGTAAAGGTTTGCAGCATAGCCAGGCCGATTCCTACCCATACGATGGGATAGATTTTTTTTGTTTTCTTGTTTACAATATCGAGAATACGGGGCTTTTGTTCCTGGCCTATTGTCCTTCTTATTTCCGCCACCTCCGTTTTTGCATTTTCCTGATTTGTGATGCCTGCCAAGACAGTGATGGCCTTTTCAGGTTTACCGGCAGCCACCAAATACCGGGGAGATTCGGGAATAAACATCAGACAGATAAAAAAAAGCGTGGCCGGAATGAGTTCCATCCAGAACATCCATTGCCAGGAGTCGAAGCCCCACCACAGTTTTGCAGATGCTCCGCCCGCAGCAGACGCAAGGTTATAGTTGCTAAAGAATGAAAAGAACAGGCCCAGTACTATTGCGAGTTGCTGCAGTGAAACAAGCCGCCCCCTGATATTCGAAGGAGCAATTTCACTAATGTAAGCTGGGGATAAAATGCTTGCTGCACCTACGGACAATCCTCCAAGCAAACGGTAAATGACAAACTCGCCGGAGCAGGATGCAATCCCCGATCCCCATGCACGGACGATAAATCCAAGTCCTGCGACAATCAAAACAGGTTTACGGCCCACCCTGTCGGCCATTGTGCCGG
>CAYNBE010000047.1:0-18716 GCA_964395045.1 uncultured Prolixibacteraceae bacterium
TGCCCGACAGTCAGGCGGGGATTCCCCGCTGCTCTGCGGCGGGGAGTTTCAATTTCTGTTTTTGTTTGTCCCTGATTTTTTATTTGAAATTTGCATTAATCTTTCAAATCAATCCGTATCTTCAACACCCTGAATCGCCAAATGAACTTCAAACATGTAATGCCTTTGCAAGCCTTTTCATCGGCCGGATGAAATGTCAAACGGGCTGATATCTGTTTCATGCGGCGAGCAGAACAACCTTATAAAACAAACAGATGAATAAGAAACCACTTCTTCATTTTTGGCAGATATGGAACATGAGTTTTGGGTTCCTGGGGATACAGTTCGGATATGGCCTTCAAAATGCCAATGTATCAAGGATATTTGAAACGCTTGGTGCGAAGGTTGAGGATATCCCGATCCTGTGGGTTGCTGCCCCTGTCACCGGATTAATCATTCAGCCGATTATCGGACACATGAGCGACAACACATGGAACCGGATGGGCAGACGCCGTCCGTACTTTCTGACCGGTGCCATTCTTGCTTCCCTGGCACTGATTATCATGCCCAACTCTCCGGTATTGTGGATTGCTGCAGGAATGCTCTGGATCATGGATGCGTCTATCAACATTTCAATGGAACCATTCAGGGCGTTTGTCGGAGATATGCTCTCATCAGAACAAAGAACAAAGGGATTTGCGATGCAGAGTTTTTTTATCGGGACAGGCGCTGTGGTTGCTTCAGCGCTGCCCTATATCCTGACCAACTGGCTGGGGATTGCCAATACTGCTCCCGAAGGGATCATTCCCCTTTCGGTGAAATATTCATTCTATATAGGAGCCGTCGCCTTTTTCGGAGCCGTTCTCTGGACAGTTGTCCGAACCAGGGAATATTCACCCGAAGAGCTCCTTCAACATGCAGAAGCCGAGGGGAAAACCGGACATCATCGCGAAAATGGGGAAATTGACAATCCCGCAAAAACCAGCAGGGTTTTTCTTTGGCGAAGCTCCACCTGGACATGGGCAGGATTGATAACCATTTTTCTGATTTATTACTTCAAACTTCTTCCCGAATTGTATATATTCTCGGCAGGAATTACTTTGTATGGGATATTGATGCTGATCACCGGCTTTATGATCCGGAACGGAAAAACCAGAAACGGATTGGCGGTTGTAATGGTCGACATGTACAATATGCCCCCCACCATGAAACAACTCGCTGTTGTCCAGTTCTTTTCCTGGTTTGCACTATTTGCCATGTGGATATATACAACCACAGCCGTCACCAAACATATTTACGGAACCACCGATCCGTCTTCAGAACTGTATAACAGCGGGGCCAACTGGGTTGGCATCTGCTTCGCGGTTTACAACGGGTTTGCGGCATTGGTGGCATTTCTGCTTCCTGTAATAGCCCGGAAAAGTTCCAGAAAGATGACCCATGCCATTTCACTGGTAGCTGGTGGAATGGGACTGATTTCCATTTATTTTATCAAAGACTATCACCTTCTTCTCCTGTCCATGCTGGGAGTTGGTCTTGCCTGGGCCAGTATTTTATCCATGCCTTATGCAATCCTGACCGGTGCACTTCCATCGCATAAAATGGGAACCTACATGGGGATTTTCAACTTCTTCATCGTGATACCCCAGATTCTTGCTGCCAGCATTCTCGGTTTTTTTACCCGCTATCTTTTTGGCGGGGAAGCAATTTATGCCCTTGTACTGGGAGGTATTTCCCTGGTAGTAGCCGCATTGACCGTGTTTTTCGTAAATGATGTGGACGCCGTTAAATCCCGACAAAGCCATAAGGGGTGAACAAACCGGAATAACCCTGACCCGAAAAATATCCGGCAGGGACCAATTTTCATATTGCTTTTTCAGGCTGAAAGAACAATTACAAACGATACAATGAAATGAGAATGTTTAACGAAACAACAACCGGAATGATCTTCTATTATATGCGAATTACCTGCCTACCCTGCCTGCCGGCAGACAGGCAGCAGGAATGTGTTTCAATGCATTCACCATTACAGCTAAATATTTTAAAAACATGAAAAAAACAAATGCTCTTCTGATCATTTGCCTGCTAATTTTTGATATCCATGCAGCATCCCGCCCGCGGAAAGCCGATGCGCCGGTACAGCCCAGGATTGAACCTGTTTTCTGGTGGGCAGGGATGAAAAATCCAAACCTTCAGCTCATGGTCCACTCCCCTGGTATCGCCTTTACGGGGGTTTCACTTGAATACCCGGGAGTGAGGCTGAAATCAGTGACTACGGTAGAGAATCCAAACTACCTGTTTATTGACCTTGACATCCGCGAAGCCCAACCGGGAACCTTTTCAATTTTTTTCAGAAAAGAACAGAAAACCGTAGCCGAATATAAATTTGAACTCAGGCAACGTGAACCCGGATCAGCTATGCGGGCCGGATTTACGAGCAGCGATGTGTTGTATCTCATCATGCCCGACCGTTTTGCAAATGGCAATCCGCAGAACGACGAAATTGCAGGGATGAAAGAAAAGCCTGACCGGTTGAACCTTCAGGGACGGCATGGTGGTGATCTGAAAGGATTGAAAGACAACCTGGATTATATCAGCGGGATGGGATTCACGGCAATATGGCTCAATCCACTGCTTGAAAACGATATGCCGGTCACATCCTATCACGGTTATGCCACCACCGATTTTTACAAGGTCGATTCCCGTTTTGGCACGAATGAGGAATACCGTGATTTTGCAACCGAAGCCCGAAAGAAAGGAATCAAACTGATCATGGACATGATTTTCAACCACTGTGGTTCGGACCATTGGTGGATGAACGATATGCCCATGTCCGACTGGTTAAACGAGTACCCGGAATATAGAATCACCAATCACACCAAAACATTGAACCAGGATATCCATGCTTCGGAATACGATAAAACTCTGTTCCTGGACGGATGGTTCGTCCCAACCATGCCCGACCTGAACCAACGAAACCCGTTTGTGGCTACATATTTGATCCAGAACAGCATCTGGTGGACCGAATATGTTGGCCTGGCCGGAATCAGGATGGATACATACCCCTATCCCGATAAAATCATGATGGCCGAATGGAACAGGAGGATGGCAGAAGAGTATCCCGGCTTTAACATCGTAGGAGAAGAGTGGCACATGAACCAGGCAATCCTTTCATATTGGCAGAAGGGCAAAAAAAACCTCGATGGTTACCGGGGTGAACTTCCCAGTCTGATGGACTTTCCCCTTCAGAATGCCGTAAGTTCAGCCCTCAGGGAAGAAGGGAAAGAGGGACTATATAAAATATACGAGTGTATTGCGAACGATTTCCAGTACCCGGCACCCGAAAACCTTGTTGTTTTCCCCGACAACCATGATATGCCCAGGTTTTTCGTCCAGGTAAACCGCGACCTCAACCTGTTCAAAATGGGAATTGCATACTTTCTGACTACCCGCGGGATACCCCAGATCTTTTACGGAACCGAACTCCTCATGCAACATACAGGCACCCACGACAGCGAGTACAGAAAGGATTTCCCCGGAGGATGGCCTGGGGATGAAAAAAACGGCTTTACCGGGAAAGGTCTGACATCAGAAGAGAATGAAGCCCGGGATTTTATCAGGAAGCTGCTGCTTTGGAGAAAAGAAAAAGAAGTGATCCACACAGGAAAATTGATCCATTTTATTCCTTTCGACGGGATATATGTTTATTTCAGATACAACGACAAAGAAAAAATAATGGTAGTCCTGAACAAAAATCAGGAAAGCAAACTGTTGGATACCGGAAGACTTCATGAAATGCTGAAAGGATGTTCTTTTGCAGAAGAAATTATTAGCGGAAAAACAACAAACGATTTGTCGGTATTGAATCTTCCGGCAAAATCGGTTTCGATATTTGAACTGAAATGAATAATTTTGTTTCAAGAATATGTCTTTCTAATTTTAACACCTTAAAATATGAAAACATTCTTCGCCGTTTTGCTGTTGTCAGCTGCATTCAGCCTTCCGGCCCAGGAGCCGATCGAGGTGAAAGTAGTCGATCGTCCATCTTCGCAAGGTATACAGAGCGCTTTCGAAGTGGTGGTACCTCAGGCCAAAGCCAATGATGCTATTGAATTATGGAAGAAAACAATTATTGAGAAGAGTTTTCTGAAGAAATCTCCGAAAATGATAAAGGTGAAAGACGAATGGATCATCAACGATTTGATTATAAGCGATATATCGGCTTCACCGATAAATGTGATTACACAGGTTTCCTCCTTCCCCGAAAACATTTACATCAGGATATTTCTCCGGAACGAAGGAGGTTTTATCGGTTCACAGGGTTCCTCCCCTGAAACCACAGCACGAGCCGGTGAATACATCAGGAATTTTGCGGTTGACCTGTACAGAAACGCGGTGGAAAAGGAATTAAAGCAGGAAGAAACAAAATTAAAACAACTTGAAAATGAACTGACCCGTCTTCAGAGACAAAACAGGTCACTGAACAGCAAAATCGGAGAAGCCCAAAAAGAAGAAGCGACCCTGAAAGGGGAAGTCCGTCAGAATGAATTGTTGCTTGATTCTCCGGATAATGATCAGATTATTAATCTTGGTGCAACAGATCAGGAAGCCCGTGCAAAACTTGAAAAACAGCTCCGGGCGAATGAAAAAGATCTGAAAAAAGCAAAAAGTACCCAGAACAAACTTGAAAAGAAAGCCAGAAAAAATCTGAACGAACAGAAAACCATTACCAGCCAGATTGAAGCCCAAAAGCAGGTTATCAGGGATGTGAAAACCAAGCTCGGAAATATCCGGTAGGCCGGCTTACAAAGATGTAACAGGTTGGCTTCTCGATTGTCAATTATGGTTCTATACCTAAAATCAGTAATGGAACTGGTGGACTATTTCGGCCTTGTCGCATTACATTGTAAACTTCCCCTTCGTAATAAGCCACTCCACTGCTCATTTGTGATTGCATTTTCTTTGTCGGCAGAATTTCTATGCCTAAGTTGATAACACCACCAGAGTAGAATAGCATATGTTTTACAAATAGGTCAAAAGCAACAAAAGCATATTTGCCGAATTGAATTTCAACAGCAATTTTGTCTTTCACAAAGTCCGTTTGGTTGTAACTAAAAATTGGTTCTTTCTCTCCGTTTGCAATCAGAAATTCCTTTTGCTCTTTTGCAGACATTGGTACACTTTTTTCCATTAATTCTCGGTTGAGAGTAATGTAATAGTTGTATCTGCTTTCAACCCATCTTCTTTTATTAAACTCGTTATCAAATGCTTCATTCAAGTCTATTGGAGATAAAAGCCTGTTCCCGATTTTCCTTTTTTCTTTGCTGATTTTCGTTCTGAATTGGTCAGCGTCAATACTTGCAATAACTTGTTTAATTTCTTTGTAAAGGTCATTGTGATGAACGATAAGGTATTCTTCCCCGTTCAGATGCGAATATTTTTGTGCTATTATCATTAGTGTCCGTTTGTTCCGTTACTGTTTACAAATGCAAGTTCTGTCCATTCTTTTGGAATTTGAGCAACCTTATCTTTTTCTGTCGGTTTGTGAATTGGTTTATTAATTGGTCTAATTTTTAATCGTCCTTCACTAAGGTCTTTAATCCTTTTGTTAGCGATTTTGCAATATTCTTTTTCCTTTTCAATTCCCATCCCATTGCGGTTGTTTTTTATCGCTCCGATTACTGTTGAGCCAACACCTGCGAATGGGTCAAGAACCCAACTACCTTCATTTGATAATGCTAAAACGCAACGTTCAACTAATTCAATAGGAAACTGGCAAGGATGTTCTGTTTTTTCAGGATGATTTGATTTTACATTTGGAATATCCCACATTGCCTTATCCCAATCTTGTTCGATTATTTCCCAAATGTCACTTGGATTTTTCCCAAGTGGATTTCCCGATAGTTGTCCTTTTTTAGGACCTTTGAAATGTCTTTTCCCAGGATACTTTGAAGGAACTCTTACATTGTCGAGGTTAAAAATATATTCGTCTGTCTTACTAAACCAGAGTAAAGTTTCATAACGTCCGCTAAAACGGTTACTGGCATGTAGTCCGTGCCCGAAATGCCAAACTATACGGTTACGAAGTTTTAGTCCGTGCTTTTTGAAAATTTGGTAATAGAATATGTCAAGTGGAAAAATTTCTCCTTTGTACACATAATTACCAACTTGCCAACAAAGATTTCCCTTCTCTGAAAGTGTCCTTACAAGTTCAGAAATGATTTCTTCCTGTGTTTCAAGATATTTTTCAATACTTGTTTTTGTCTCATACGATTTACCCACATTGTAAGGCGGAGAAGTCAAAATGAGGTCAAATTTGCCGTCTTCAATTTTCTTGAGAACGTTTAAGCAGTCATCGTTTTTAATTGAATAGTCGATTTCTGGGCTTATGTAGTCAAATAATGGCTCTTTTACTCTCATTTTATTTGTCCTAACTTATTTGGCAAAGTTACTTTTTTAATGTGTTTAATCGATCAAAACTATCCCGAAGTTGTCAACGCTATTACTGTCGGTTCTGGTTTATTTTTAGCCTTGGGTCAACTTATTGCTTTATTCCAGTTCGAGGGTTACCACCGATCTGGGGGGAAGATTAATTTCAAATGAACCTGGCGAAAGGATTTTATAACTATTAAAACCTGCGGTTTTTATAATTTCGGGATTCTCAAAGGTATTGACAGAATTGAGTGCCGGAGCTGTTAGAATCTTTCCCTGCTTTACCCTTGAAAATGTTTTTCCAATGATTTCCACTTTCATCCGGATTTCCCTGTATGGATTCACGTTGCTGAGGGAGATGTTGATCCGTCCATCTTTGCTTTTCGAAACCGTTTGACTGACAGCAGGAATGGATTCGTTACCATAGGAATAATTCTCTGTTATCAGGCTTGCTGGTAACAAAAATGCATCCCCGTGGACTTTGTACATATTAAATACATGGTATGTGGGGGTTTTAACCATTTTGTCTCCCTGTGTCAGGATCATGGATTGTAAAACATTGACTGTCTGAGCAATGTTGGCCATTTTCACGCGGTTTGCATTCCTGTTGAAAATATCAAGTGTGGTGGAGGCGATCAGTGCATCCCGCATGGAATTTTGCTGGAAAAGGAATCCCGGGTTGGTTCCCGGTTCTACGTCTGTCCAGATTCCCCATTCATCGACATAAAGGCCAACCCTTTTCCGTGGATCGTATTCGTCCATGATAAAACTGTGCCGCTTCACAAGTTCCTCTATCCGAAGGGCTTTGCGGATTCCCGAAAAATAAAGATCCTCACCAAATCCGGTGGCTGCCGATTTGTTGTCCCAGCCCGACCCTGCGATGGTATAATAATGAAGGGAGAGGGCGTCCATATTTCTCGATGCATGTTGCATAAGAACTTTGGTCCAGTTGTAATCCTCCCCGTTTGACCCGCACCCGATCCTGATCATCTTATCACGGGCATATTCCCAGGCGTATCCTGAATATTGTTTCAACAGGTTGGAATAATATTCGGGAGTCATATTCCCTCCGCATCCCCAACTTTCATTTCCAATCCCCAGGAAACGGACATTCCAGGGCTTATCACGGCCGTTTTGCCTCCTAAGCACCGCCATTTCAACATCGTCGTCCGAGATCATGTATTCAATCCAGTCGGTCATTTCCTGCACCGTTCCGCTGCCAACATTTGCTGATACATAGGCGTCGCATCCCAGCATTTCACACAGGTCGAGAAATTCGTGCGTACCGAAACTATTGTCTTCCACAGTACCACCCCAGAAAACATTCTTGATTTTAGGACGATTCTCTTTGGGACCAATTCCGTCTTTCCAATGATAGGTATCAGCAAAACATCCGCCGGGCCAGCGAAGAACCGGAATATTCATATCTTTCAGCGCACTGGTCACATCTTTCCGGTATCCGTTGATATTTGGAATGGAAGAACCGGGCCCCACCCAGATGCCGTCGTAAATACACCGCCCCAGATGCTCTGCAAAATGACCGTAAATATATCTGCTAATCTGAGGCCCTTCCTTTGTGGCATCGATGGTCAGGGTGTTCTGGGATGTTACCTGAAACCCCCCGCCTAAAAAAATGAGTAATAAAAACATTCGTTTCATGGTCGTTTAAGTTGATTGTTTATAGTAAAGATTTAAAGCATTTCCATTATCTGGCAAAACGTTGCTGGTGGTGAGCATTGTTCCCTGCTGACAGGCAGCCATTGGCTTAAACATTTAATTTGTCTTTCTCAGTACAAACACGCATCGAATGCAACCTTTTCCTGCAGGAACAATCTGACTACAGGATCAATTCCGGAAGTTCAGTTCCACCGATGCTGTTTCCAATCCTTCGCTGATTGCTTTGACGGTAGCTTTTCCGGGTGGTTTTGCAGAACGTATCACTGCAAGGCATTTCCCATGAAAAGCTTTCCGGGAGTTGGCCTGAAAAGGTTCGTGGCTGACCGGATTTCCGTTGTCGACTCCCGCGATCGCAGCGTCACCGGTGACTTCAAATACAACCTCATTGTCGGCATGGGGCACCAGGTTGCCATTTTGATCGAGTATATCAACAGTGATAAACGAAAGGTCGTCGCCACCTGCATTGATTTCTGTCCGGTCGGCTGAAAGACTGATTTTTGCAGGTTCTCCGGCAGTCGAAATTTCGCATATCATTTTTTGAACGCCATCTTTTTTTGAAACTGCCCTGATCGTTCCCGGTTGCCATGCCACCTGCCACAGCAGGTGGAGATCATCACCCTTTTTGATTCTTGTACCAAGCGATTTCCCGTTTAGAAACAATTCCACCTCGGGATATGTGCTGTAGACCTTCACATCGACCGTATCACCCTGATTCCAGTTCCAGTGAGGGAAAACATGAAGCACTTCCTTCCTGGTCCATTCGCTCTGGTACATGTAATAAACATCTTTGGGGAATCCGGCAAGATCGATAATTCCGAAATAGGAGCTGCGCGGAGGCCACCAATATGGAGTGGGTTCACCGAGGTAGTCAAAACCTGTCCAGATATACTGACCTGAAAGAAACCTGAATTTTTTGACGATTTTCCAGGTTTCCTCATGGGTCGATCCCCAGGGCGCATGACAGTTGTCATAAGCCGAGCAGGTATAGTCGTTGTTTGGGGCCTTACCTTTGTAATCGCCTCGTACCGGCCATATACGAACCAGACCGGAAGGCATATCGTACGATCCGCGGGTCATCAGCCCTGAAACAGTTTCAGTACCAATAAACTTCTTTCCCGGAAAAGTTTCAGGGAATTTTTCGAACAGGTTCTGTTTGTAGTTGAAACCAATCAGGTCAAGTGCACCCGAACGAATCAGGAAATTGTGCGGGGTAGGATCGTTCATCCCGGATGTAACGGGACGTGAAGGATCATACAAACGTACAGTCTCAGCCAGTTCCCTGGCCAGGGGAATCCCGGTGCTGTCCCATTGTTCACCAACCTCATTCCCGATGCTCCATACGAATACCGATGGATGGTTTCTGTCGCGCAGAACCATATCCCTGATATCAGCCGTATGCCACTCGTCAAAATCAAGCGAATAATCAAACGGGGTTTTGCGTTTCTTCCATACATCGAAAATTTCATCCATTACCAGAAATCCCATCCGGTCGCAAAGATCAAGCAATTCCGGCGCCGGTGGATTGTGCGAGGTCCTGATGCTGTTCACACCCATTTCCTTCAGAATCTCCAGTTGCCTCTCCAGAGCCCGGGTATTAACAGCTGCCCCCAGACAACCAAGATCGTGGTGATTGCACACTCCATTGATTTTGAGACTTTTTCCATTCAGAAAGAAACCTCCGGCTGTATCAAACACACATAAACGGATTCCGGTGGCGGTTTCGACTGCATCGACCACCCGGTTATCGACCAGAACCTGTGAAATCACTTTGTACAAAACCGGGTTTTCAACAGACCAAAGTTCCGGTTTTTCAATTTGCATTTCCTGTTTGATCTCCAGACTTGAATTGCCCTTCATGATCTTTTTATCAGAAATGGCAGCGGTGACATTTTTCCCTGACCGGCCGGCCAGAATCACCCTGACCTGTACCTCTGCCGTCTCATTCAGGCTGTTCCTGACCCTTGTGACAACCGAGACAACTGCATTTTCAGGGGAAACCACAGGGGTTGTGATAAAGGTTCCCCACAGGGGAATATGAACAGGTGCCGTGCTTACCAGCCAGACATTGCGGTAAATTCCCGATCCGGTATACCAGCGTGAGTTAGGTTGCGCTGAATTATCAACCCTCACAGCGATGATATTCGTTTCCCCGGAAGCTTTCAGGTGAGGGGTAAGGTTATAACGGAACGAACTGTAACCATAAGGTCTTTTCCCCAGGTAGTGCCCGTTGATCCATACCTCGCTGTTCCGGTACACTCCGTCGAAATCAATAAATATCTGCCTTTTTCCGGTTGTATCGGTTGTAAATGATTTACGGTACCATCCCACTCCTCCCGGAAGGGCACCCCCGCCCGGCGTTGCAGGATGTTCAAAACGAAACTCCCCTTCGATGCTCCAGTCATGGGGTACCGAAAGGGTACGCCAGCCAGAATCATCAAATAAAACCTCCTGTGCTCCTGCCGGATCACCCAGGATAAATTTCCAGCCGTCCCCAAAATCAATCCGTTCCCGCAATCCCCGGTCTGAGTATGTACATCCCACCATGTGAAATATCAAGATGTACAATAGAACAATAAGATGAGTGGTTTTATTCATAGCAGCTGTTTTAAAGGTAAAGGTGCTTAAAAATAGTCAGCTTCGTTGGTCTGACCAAATTTCAGACTCTTAAAATGCAAGATAGGATTGGAAATGTATTGGACAGTTGAAACCTCCTGCCGATCTGTTAAACGAATTGTTCAAAACTTTTGGCCATTTATAAAACATTTGTATATCATCTATTTAACCTTAATAAATGATTTTGAACCGAAGCAGAATCTCTTTTGATGGATAGCCAGGCCCTCTGATGGCCGATAATTTTGTAATTTGGAATGGACATTTAAATTCAGTAACTATGAACATGAGAATTCTGAGAGGCTCTCTTTTTGGGGGTATTGCTTACTTACTGCTTGGATGGCTGATATACGGCATCCTGTTCATGGACTTTTTTTCAGCCAACATGAACCAGTGCGCTGGCAGACCTGAAGGAGTCGTGGTTTGGTGGGCCTTGATCCTGTCATACCTGACCGGTGCTTTTTTACTGACCCTGATCCTGAAATGGTTTGGGGCAAAGAAAATTGCCGAAGGGCTGACAACCGGTGCACTTTTCGGATTTCTGCTGGGTGTAACCATGGGATTGTCTTTCTGGTCGATGTCAACCATGTACAACAACTTCGGGGTTTTGGTAGTCGATGTATGCGCCACAACCCTGATGCACGCACTTGTGGGATTGGTCATCGTCTGGTTATGGGGAAAAGAGGAATCGAAGGAGTAACCCTGACTAAATGGCTGAACCTGGAATTACCTGTCCATATACGGATAGGTTTTGGATGACTATTAAGGATGGGAATCCTGTCATTGCACTGTTCGCACTGAATATAGTTTACCCTCCCCAGTTTTCACGGTCGAGGCTCCGGTAATGAATGGCTTCGGACAGGTGATAACTTTCCACTTTTTCAGACCCTTCCAGGTCGGCAATGGTTCTTGACACCTTCAGGATGCGGTCGTAGGCCCTTGCTGAAAGGCCCAGTTTTTCCATTGCGTTTTTGATCAGCTCACGGCTTGATTCATCGAGAACAACATAATCCCTGATCATTTTAGAACTCATTTGGGCATTACAGTATATTCCCTTCTCTTCACTGAAGCGTATTTCCTGTATTTGCCTGGCATGGATTACCCTGTCCCTGATGGTTTCGCTTTTTTCGGAAACCTCTTTCTCATCGAGTTTTCGGAAGGGGACCGGAACCACTTCGAGGTGGATGTCAATTCTGTCGAGCAGTGGGCCGGAAATACGGTTCAGGTATTTTTTTACCATTCCCGGAGGACAGACACATTCCCTGGAAGGGTGGTTGTAATATCCGCACGGGCAGGGATTCATGGAAGCAACCAGCATAAACCCGGCCGGGTATTCGATCGAAAAACGGGCCCTGGAGACAGTAATTCGCCGGTCTTCGAGAGGCTGGCGGAGAACTTCGAGCACCGACCGTTTAAATTCAGGAAGCTCATCAAGGAATAACACGCCGTTGTGTGCCAGGGAGATTTCTCCCGGCTGGGGGAAATTGCCTCCCCCGACCAGGGCAATGTCGGAGATGGTATGGTGGGGTGAACGGAAAGGGCGTTGTGTCATCAGGGAGGTATCCCGGTCGATTTTTCCGGCTACTGAATGAATTTTTGTTGTTTCCAGGGCTTCTTTCAGCGTAAAGGGTGGCAGAATGGTTGGAATCCGTTTTGCCAGCATGGTTTTTCCCGAACCGGGAGGTCCGATGAGAATGATATTATGGCCACCGGCTGCGGCGATTTCAAGTGCTCTTTTGACGTTTTCCTGTCCTTTCACCTCTGAAAAATCGCCCTCCGACTGGTTCACCCTGGCAAAGAACTCGGCTCTGGTGTCAACCACTGTTTGTTCCAAACCGGTTTCACCCGTAAAAAATCCGATCACTTCGTGCAGGTTCTCAACCCCGAAAATCTTCAGGTTGTTCACCACTGCAGCTTCACGGGCATTTTGCCGGGGAAGGATAAAACCTTCAAATCCTTCCTTCCTGGCATTTACGGCGATCGGAAGTACCCCTTTCACCGGCTGGAGCGATCCGTCGAGAGAGAGTTCTCCCATCATCAGATACCGGCTGAGTTTATCGGTCCTGATCTGCTCCGATGCAGCAAGAATCCCGATGGCAAGAGGCAGGTCATAGGCCGATCCCTCCTTCCTGATATCGGCAGGAGCCATGTTGATCACAATTTTCTGTTTCGGCCATTTATAGCCATTGATCCTCAGGGCTGATTCGATTCTCTGCTGGCTTTCCTTCACCGCATTATCAGGCAGTCCTACCAGCATAAATTTCACTCCTTTGGTGACATCTGCCTCAATGGTGATGGTAGTTGCATTGATGCCAAATACGGCACTTCCGAAGATTTTCACAAGCATGACCGGTCATATTGGGTTTGTTTCCCTTAAAATTAAAGAGTTTTTAAAACAAACCCAAACCTTATATCGAAAATGTAAAAAAAATCAGGTAATTAAAATGGGAGTTTGCTCAGGTCGACATTTCCGCCGGAAAGGAGAATACCGGTTTTGACTCCGGCAACATCTATTTTACCTTCGAGAATGGCCCCCAGGGGAACTGCTGAGGAAGGTTCGATGATGATTTTCATTCTTTCCCAGATCATCTTCATGGCTTCAATGATGTATTTCTCCGATACGGTGATAATGGCATCCACATTTGCAGAGATTATGGCAAAGGTGCGCGGGCTGAGAGAGGTCAGCAATCCGTCAGCAATGGTTTTCGGATTCAGGGAAGGGAAAATTCGTCCGGAATAGAACGACCGGTATGCATCGTCGGCACCTGCCGGTTCGGTGCCAATGATCCGGCATTGGGGCATGAGAAATTTTGCTGCAATAGAGGTTCCGCTGAGCAATCCGCCACCGCCTACAGGGACCAGCACCTGACCTAACTGCCCCGTTTCTTCGAAAAGTTCTTTTACTGCAGTACCCTGTCCGGCGATCACGTAAAAGTGATCATAAGGATGGATTGTGACAGCTCCGGTGCGCCCGGCAACTTCCTCCAGGGTGCTTTCCCTTGACTGAAGGGTTGGTTCGCAAAAGGTGATGATTCCCCCGTAACCGGCAACTGCTTTCTTTTTAATTTCCGGAGCCGTTTTCGGCATAACAATATAGGCGGGTATTCCCCTCATCTTTGCTGCCAGAGCCAATGCAGCGGCATGGTTGCCCGAAGAATGGGTGGCCACTCCTCTTTCAGCCTCTTCCCCGGAAAGAGAAAAAACAGCATTGCACGCTCCCCTGAACTTGAAAGCACCCACTTTCTGAAAATTCTCACATTTAAAAAAGAGTTCTCCCCCTGTCATCCGGTCGATACCCGACGATGTAAACACCGGAGTTCTGTGAATCAAAGGACCAATCCGTTTATGGGCTTCAGCAATATCCTCATATATCGGAACTTTCATCTTTTTTATTAAAAGTTTTATTCAATAACTCAAAATCAGTTCTGTAATAGGAACCCGTGGTAAGAATTTTCATCCTTCTAACTCCTGAAATATACAGAAAAACAACAAAACACAAAAAAATTATCCATAGCCAGTCGATTTCTGTCATAAGAATGAAATCATAGATACCATGCAGAAGAATGGGAATGAGCAACGATTTGTATTTCAGGTATTTCATTCTTTTTGGGTAGAATTTAGCCATCCCGAGATAAAAACCCATGGTGATGCCGAAGACAGCATGTGCAGGAACGGCAGTGAACGCGCGTATCAGGCCTGTAGCATTTCCTTCCTGTGAAACATACAGGACGTTTTCAATACCGGCAAAGCCAAGGGAAATAAATGTGCCATAAACAATTCCATCATATTTATCGTTGAATTCCCTGCTTTTCCATATCAACAGATAGAGGGCCAGAAATTTGAAAGTTTCCTCCGTCAGGCCAGCCACGGCAAATGCTTTCCATGCGGCTTCTGCAATCCCGTTCAAAGGATTACCCAAACGTGACATCAGGTTTTCAACAAACATAACCGGCAGAACGATCAGGGCTCCTGACAGTATAGCGAGGAGCAACAACCTGACTGGTTCCCGTTCATACCTGTCGCGGGCACAGATATAACCGGCAATGATTGCCACCGGTGCCAGAGAAACGATCAGGACGTCCATGGAAGGGACATTTCATATATTGTGCTTCAGAGGAGGAAATCACAGATCATTGATCAGCTCTCTTAGAATGAGGGTCATTCTTGGTTCTGATTCGGCAGCGACTTTTTTAACATCCTCATGTGAAATTTCAACAATCAGTCCGGGAACACCGCTGTCGGTGATGATGGATATTCCGAAAATCCTCATTCCTGCATGGTGTGCCACGATCACCTCGGGAACTGTGCTCATCCCGACCGCATCGCCACCCAGTTTACGGAACATCATGTATTCGGCTGGCGTTTCAAATGTAGGTCCTTGCACTCCCACATACACACCCTCTCTGAGGGTAAAGTGATGTGCCTCGGCAATCCGAAATGCAGCCAATCGAAGTGCCCGGTCATAAACCTGGCTCATATCGGGAAAGCGCGGCCCCTGTTCATCCAGGTTTTTCCCCCTCAGAGGATGCTCGGGGAAAAAGTTGATGTGGTCGCTGATAAGCATTATATCGCCAACCCGGAAAACCGGGTTCAATCCGCCGCTTGCATTGGAAACAAAGAGGTTTTTGATTCCGATTTCACGCATGACCCTGACCGGATAGGTTACCTCTTTCATGCTGTAACCTTCATAATAGTGAAAACGTCCCTGCATGGCCAGAATTTCTTTTTTCCCAAGTTTTCCGAAGATCAATCTGCCCTCATGCCCATCGACGGTTGATACTGGAAAACCGGGAATATCTTCATAAGGGATGACCAGGGAGATGTCGATTTCATGAACCAGACCTCCCAGTCCCGTTCCCAGGATAATTGCCGTATCAGGATGGGTTCCGGCCTTTTCTGATATATAATGCGCGGTTGCTTTTATTTTCTCCAACATAATCCAGAATTTTTTTATCGAATAATTTGCCTTCCCTGTCGAGAAATTTCACCTGAACAGGCAGGTAATACATGGAAGATTTCACTTCAGGAGAGAGTCCTTCCTGCGAAACAAGTCTGACTACATCTTTTTCAGTAGTCACAATTATTTTATGTGAACTTTGAAGCCTGTAGAACTTCTGGATAACCTGATGAATATCGGTTCCTGTAAAATAGTGGTGCTCAGGGAAAATGACAGTATCGACCTCAGCTGAGATCGAGTTGATATACCTGATGACAGGTTCAGGCGAAGCAATACCGGTCACCAGCAGGATACCCATTCTCCAGATATCGGTAAACAGATCCATTTTCGGGGCCTGGGGGAAAACAGGATACAACTGCCCGTAAACCATGGTTGTGAAAAAAAGCTCCTGGTAAGGGAACAGGTGAACTTCCTTTTCCATAATGCGGCGATCGATCGGGGTTATTTCGGCCGGGCATTTTGTGATGATGATGATACCCGCCCTTTTTGCTTCCCCCGGATTTTCTCTTAACCTGCCAACCGGCAACATCCTGTCTTTTTTCATGGGTTTATTATAATCCACCAGAAGAATGTTGATTCCGGGAGTGATTCTCCGGTGCTGAAAAGCATCATCCAGCACAACGACATCTATCAGTGGATCTTCAGCCAGAAGCTGACGGACTCCTTCCACCCTGTCCTCACACACCGCCACGGTCACTGCAGGAAATTTTCTTTTAATCTGAAGCGGCTCATCCCCGACATCAGTCACTTCGGAAGCAACCTCTACTTTCCGGTACCCTGAAGTTTTCCTTTTGTAACCCCGGCTGAGTGCTGCCACCCTGAACTGGGGCTTCAGCAGCCTGATCAGGTATTCGGTATGGGGTGTTTTTCCTGTTCCACCAACAGTGATATTCCCGATTGAAATGATAGGGACATCAAATTCTGTGGTTTTCAGAAGTTTAAAATCATACAGCCAGTTGCGCAAGGCTGTAATAAAACTGTAAATCCAAGAAACAGGAATCAAAAATAACTTAAGCACATCAAAGATTTTGAGATGCTAAAGTAGTAATTATTGCCTGATAAAACCAGTCCTATTGCTGTAAAGTTCAACCAGGTTCAATAGATTTTCGGATCGTAAGGAAGGCGGGCATAAAGACCTTTCATCCGTTGCAGTTTCTGAACCTGTTCAAAGTATTTCCAATTTTCGCCTAATTCTCTTTTCAGAAACCAGGTACGGATATCCACCGTTTGGCCTTTCAGGAGTTCCGTCAGGGGATCGGGAAGCTCCGGAAGCTTTACAATCCTGTAATGTTCAATGCCGGCCATTTCTGCAGCCAGTTTGACAGCATCCTCCAATCCGCCGAGTTGGTCTACGAGCCCTATTTTCAAAGCATTTTCGCCGGTCCACACCCTGCCTTGCCCGATCGCATCTACCTCTGTCCAGTCCATTTTTCTTCCATCGGCAACATGCGATACGAAAAGCGAGTATCCTTCTTCGATATACTCCTGCAACAGGTTTATTTCAAAACTGTTCATTGGTCTGGTGAAGGAAGGTATATCCGAGTGCTGGTTTGTTTTTACAACATCGGTCGTAATCCCCAGTTTGTCGTTGAGAAGCTCACTTGCATCAGGGATGATTCCGAAAATTCCGATCGAGCCTGTAATGGTATTTGGTTGAGCAACAATTTTATCGGCTGCACAGGCAATGTAGTATCCACCGGAAGCCGCCAAATCTCCGAACGATGCCACAACAGTTTTTTCACCGGCAGCAAGCTTCACCTCCCTCCAGATGACTTCCGAATCAAACGCACTGCCACCCGGAGAATCGATCCTTAAAACGATGGCCTTATAGCTTGAATCCTGTCTTACCTTGCGTATTTCACGGGCGAGTTTTTCTCCGTTGATCCCATCGCTTCCTTCCATCGAGCCGATTTCACCACTTGCGTATATTACCGCAATTTTGTTCCGGCTGTAGGTTCCTTTTTTAACAGTTTTTTTTACAGGAACCTTTGTATAATCGGCAACTGTCACACAAGGAGGAATCCCTTTGGTGGAAGTCGATCCTGTTATTTTCCGTAAATCGTCGAGCAATTGGTCCTTAAAGTAGATGGTATCGACCAGGCCGGCAGCCAGTGCCTGTTCCCCCTTTCTGAAGGTCATCACTTTGTCGGCCAGCCGGTTCAGGGAATCTATCGGGATACCCCTTTTCTCAGAAATCGCTTTCAACATGTGCGCCCAGATATTATTGAGGTAAACCATGACCTGTTCCCGGTTTTCATTGCTCATTTTTTCAAGCATAAATGGTTCGACAGCGGCCTTGAATTTTCCGTGCCGGATAATCTGTGGATTTACACCAAGTTTCTCAAGTGCTTTTTTATAAAAGGTGACTTCTCCCCCAAGTCCGCGGAAGTCAATACCTCCCTGGGGGTGCAACACTACTTTGTCGGCAGCGGTTGCCAGGTAATAAGCCTTCTGATCATACATATTGCTGTATGCATACACCGGTTTATCGCTACTGTCGGCAAATGCTTTCAGTGCATTCCTGATTTCCTCAACAGTGGCCATTCCCGCATTGATCACCGACAGGTCGAGATAGATACATTTAATGCGATCGTCGTCCCTGGCCTTCGCAATTGCAGAAAGGATATCATCCAGACCCATTTTTTTTGCCTGTTCCAATCCTGGGATGTTCAGGTCTGAAAAAGGATCTTTCGGGGCACGGTCCACAATCTGGTTATCAAGTTTCAGGACCAGCATTGAATGATCGTGTACCAGCACCTGTTTTTCGGCTGTACTCATCAGTGCGCCTACAACCATCATCATAAGCACAAAACCGATTATCGTCATCACAACAATGCCTGCGATCGTAGCAAGCATGTATTTGAAAAACTCTTTCATAACGACTTTTATATTATATATTTTTACTTTCGTCTAATTAATCTGTCTGATTTTTGCAGATAAAATTACACAAATGGTATGGAGGAACATCAACTATTTATATGTCTTGGGGGAAATCTGGGAGAAAAGGAAGAAATTTTCAGGAAAACGCGCACCATGATCAATGAGAATATTGGCAAAGAAA
>CAYNBE010000048.1:0-7403 GCA_964395045.1 uncultured Prolixibacteraceae bacterium
CTTCCCTCCCCGGCCCTGAAATGAGCAATTTTCAATCCCCCCTTTCCGAAAGAAAGTATTGAATTTATGTTAGCTGAAGAAAGTGAAAACTAAAAAAAATCGATGCTGCCCAAATGATGCGAGTCCCCCAATATTTGAAAATTCTGTCCAATAAAGAATAACATGAAAAATTCGAAACAACTCCCCCCCGACCCCTCTCTTCGCGAAGAGAGGGGTGGCACCCGTAGGAAGAAGGGGTGAGTTAAAATATTCATATTTAGAGGATTAAACATATTTCTTAAAACAAGTTACATGAGAGAGATAAGTGACAATTACATCAAGAGTACGTGGAGAACCCAGAAAAAGAAAAATTGACCCGGAAAGAATCAGTAAGAAATATATTGATAGATTGAACCTTAAAACAACCACGCGGCTCTTCTGAAAAAATCTTTAAAAAAAATAACGATAGTCAATTATGAAATACACATTTATATATAATTTTGTCCATTTAGTTAAACTATATAGTTTATTTTTTAAGTTAAACTGAATGGTTACATACAATGACTGACAACGACAAACAAACCGAAGAAAAGATTTTCGAAGCAGCCACGGAAGTTTTCATCAATAAAGGGATGGATGGCGCCCGGATGCAGGATATTGCCGACCGTGCCGGGATCAACAAATCGCTGCTGCATTATTATTACCGCACGAAAGAAAGGCTCTTCAACGCAGTTTTTGAAAAAATCGCCGGCGAAATGTTCAGAAAGTTTGCCCCTGTATTCGACGAAAACCTCACGTTCGAGGATAAAATCAGGTTTTTTTACAGGGAACATATCGCTTTCCTGCAAAAGAATCCAGGACTTCCTTCTTTTATCCTGAATGAAATCAACCGGAATCCTGCCATCGTAAAGAAGTTTATACAAACCATTGATATCGCTAAACTATGGGATGTGCTGGAAACACAACACAAAGAAGAACTGGGACAATACCACATCACCCGGGAAAATATCCCCCAAGTCATGACATCGCTGGTTGCCATGAGTGTTTTCCCATTTGCGGGCAGGGCACTGATTTCCTGCATCCTGGAGAAAATGGGATTTGATTTTGACGAATACATCGAGAAGCGAAAGGATTTTGCTGCTGAATTTGTTATTAACGCTATAAGAAAGTGACTAGAGTGACTAAAGTACTTAAAGTTCATATTAATATCGAAACCTAAATTAAAAGATGAAAAAACACATCTCTCTGATAACCTGCAACATCAGACACATTAGGATCTCGGGATCCCTGATGATCTGCCTGATTTTGTTCATTTCTGAAAAAGGCTTTCCTCAAAAGATACTGACGCTGAAAGAATGTTATGAAGGCGCATACGCAGCCTCGCCGATAGCAAATGAGAAGAAATCATACACCGACATCTGGCAGCTGAAGGATAAAAATATATCCAGAGGCTGGCTTCCCACATTGGATGCGAGCGGCAGTTTCGTGTATAACTCATCCGTGGTTGACATGACGGATATACTTGGCAATCTGCCTCTTCCGGGGATTGCGGAGCTAATTCATCCTTTGCCACACGAACAGTACAAAGTCACGGTAGAGATAAACCAAATGATTTACGACGGAGGTGCTGTTAAAAGTGCCAAATTGCTTGAAAAAACTGACTTGGAAATCAATGCGAAACAGACTGAAACCGATTTATATAAACTTCGTGGACAGGTCAATACCGCCTATTTCAACCTGATGCTCCTTGACAGGCATAAAGAATTGCTTATGAATTACCTGGAGATTGTGAACAAGCGGATTTCCTCCATGAACGCAGCCTTGGACAATGGTGTGATGATGAAATCCGACGTGGATGTGCTCATGTCTGAAAAAATAAAACTTGAACAGCAGATCGCGGAAAACCATATCCGGAAGACTTCCTTATTAAAGATACTTACCTTTCTGACAGGGATCCCTGCAGACGAGTCCACCCAATTAATTATTCCTTCCGCCGGACAAAAACCAACGGATAAACTGACGCGTTCGGAACTGGAGATATTCGATCTCAGGAAGGAACAACTGAACGCCACCCTCCGGGTTATCGAAAGCAGAAAGATGCCTAAAGCGTTTGGATTTGCCACCCTTGGATACGGGAATCCGCCAGGAAGTAATTTCTTTAAGGACAAATTTGCTCCCTACTATATTCTTGGCGCAGGGATAAAATGGAACATTTTCGACTGGGAAAAGGCAAAAAGTGAAAAAATGGTGATATCGCTGCAGCGGGGAATCATTGAAAACAGGAAAAACGATCTCACCGAAAGCCTGAAGAGGCTTCTGGAGGCCAAAAACAGTGAAATTTCCAGCCTTGAATCACTGCTAAAAACCGATACTGAGCTGATTGAAATCAGAAAAAGGATCACGGCCGCTGCCGGATCGCAGTTCGAAAACGGAACTATCACGGCCACCGATTATCTGAATGAACTCAACTCAGAGAAGCAGGTACTGATTAATTACGAAATACATAAGATCAATCTTGCCCTGGCAAATGTGGAATATCTGAATATTTGCGGAAAGGAAATCGAATAGTGCCATTCAATCAACGGAAAACAACATACAATACTTGTGAAAATCAACCGGAAATGCGAAATACAATGAACTGCAACATTATGAATATCAGATTACTTATTTTATCGGCAACTGTACTTTTTGCCGGATGCACCGGTAAGACCGGCGATGCAGATGCATATGGTAATTTCGAAGCCACCGAGGTAATGGTATCATCCGAAACAAATGGCCGGATTTTGGCATTTGATCCGCAAAAAGGAAGTGAAATCGAAAAAGGCGATGTGATCGCGTTGATCGACACCACCCTTTTACACCTTCAGAAAGCCGAAATCGAGGCAGGAATTCAGAGCATCCGCACACGGATACCCACCCTTGAATCACAGAATGCAATTCTGAATCAACAGATTGAAAATCTGAATGTCAATATTGCAAGGATCAGCAACATGATGAAAGCCGATGCCGCCACACAGAAGCAGTACGATGATTTAGCCGGACAGGTGGCTGTTCTGCAGAAACAGATAGCAGCCAATAATACTCAGAAGGCCTCTGTTACTGCAGAAATTTTGGTATATGAATCGAAAAAAGCCACCCTGAACGAACAGATATCCCGTTGTGTGGTCAAAGCCCCATTGAAAGGTACCATTCTTGAAAAATATGCCGAAGCAGGAGAACTGACTGTCGCCGGCAAGGCGTTGGTCAAAATCGCCGATTTATCAGTGATCAAACTGAAGGTCTATGTAAGTGGGGCCCAACTGGGAAGCATCCGGCTCGGACAAAGCTGCAATGTCAGGATTGACGATGGCAAAAAAGGATTCCGCTCTTTTACAGGGACCATCAGCCATATTTCGGAGAAGGCCGAGTTCACCCCAAAAATCCTTCAGACCAAAGATGAGCGGGTGACATTGGTATATGCCGTAACTATTGATGTCAATAACGACGGCACCCTGAAACAGGGGATGCCGGGTGAAGCAATCTTCCGGGAATAAAATATATGCACATAGCTGTTGAAGCAAAGCGGATCGGGAAAAAATTCGGGGGGACCACTGCCCTTCAGGGAATTTCTTTCACTGCACAGGCCGGGGAAATATTTGGTTTCATCGGTCCCGATGGAGCCGGGAAAACCACCCTTTTCAGGATCATCACCACCCTGCTTCTTCCCGACGAAGGCAGTATTACCGTACTCGGACTGGATGCTGTGTCCGGGTTCAGGCAACTACGGAAAAAAATCGGTTATATGCCGGGCCGTTTCAGCCTTTACCAGGATCTGACTGTAGAAGAAAACCTGAATTTCTATGCCACAGTGTTCGGTACCACGGTGAAGGAAAACTACGATTTGATTGCCGACATTTATTCCCACATCGAACCTTTCAGGAAAAGGGCAGCCGGGAAACTGTCGGGCGGGATGAAACAAAAACTGGCCCTGTCGTGCGCCCTGATCCATAAACCGGAGCTTCTGGTTCTGGATGAACCCACCACCGGGGTCGATGCCGTTTCAAGGTCAGAATTCTGGGAAATGCTGAAAAAGCTGAAGCAGCAACACATCGCCATTGTTGTTTCCACTCCTTACATGGACGAAGCGATGAAGTGCGACCGGGTGGCCCTTATCCAGGATGGGAAATTGCTGACAATTAACCAGCCGGCTGAAATCAGGGAGAGCTTCAGCAATAAACTCTTCAGCGTCACAGCCCGCGACAAGTACAAATTGATCAGGACTTTGCGCGATTTTCCGGGAATAAACACAATCTATCCGTTTGGCGATTCGGTCCATGTGACTTTCCTGGAGGAACCATCTCTCCTTTCACTGACAAGCTATCTCCAAAGCGCAGGGATCCATGATGCAACGATCCATGAAACCAGACCCGGGATTGAGGACCGCTTTCTTGAATTGATGGAAAAAAAGGAATGGAAACAGTAATCAAGGTAAAAAACCTGGTTAAGAAATTCGGGAATTTCATTGCCAACGATCACCTGAGTTTTGAGGTCTACGAGGGAGAGATATTCGGCTTTTTGGGTGCCAACGGGGCCGGGAAAACCACCACTATCCGGATTCTTTCAGGTTTGTCGGAACCCACTTCGGGAGAAGTGACCGTTGCAGGGTTTGACGCAAAAAAACAACCCGAACAGATCAAGAAAAACATAGGGTACATGTGCCAGAAGTTTTCGCTTTATGAAGATCTGACAGTAAAGGAGAACATTATGCTGTACGGGGGCATATACGGGATGCGGAAATCCCTGATCAGAGAGAGGACAGAAATCCTTCTCCGGAAGCTCAGTTTTACCGAATATGGCGACCGGTTTATTTCAGACCTTCCGCTCGGGTTGAGACAAAAGCTGGCTTTCTCGGTTGCAGTGTTGCACGAACCCAAAATTGTCTTCCTGGATGAACCAACGGGTGGAGTTGATCCGGTCACCCGGCGACAGTTCTGGGAAATGATCTATGAAACGGCTGCCAGGGGTATTACTATTTTTGTTACCACGCATTATATGGACGAAGCCGAGTATTGTGACCGGATTTCGATCATGAGTGAAGGCAAAATTGTGGCTCTGGATACCCCGGCTGCGCTCAAAAAGCAATACCGGGCGGAATCGGTCGAGGAAGTATTTGTGAAAATTGCCCGGCCAACGGAGAACTGATACTATGAAACGATTTCTGGGATTTGTAAAAAAAGAGTTCCTGCATATATTCAGGGATTTCAGGACCATGATGATCCTCTTCGGAATTCCAGCCACCCTGATCCTATTATTCGGGTTTGTGGTAAGTACCGATCTTAAACAAACACGGTTGGCATTCCTCGATCTTTCCAAAGATGAAACCACCCGAAAAATCTCGGATAAAATATGTTCATCAGGATTTTTCAGCATGGGTGAGGAGCTTATCAGCTACACTGAGGTTGACAGGGTGCTCAGGGGCAGCAAAATAAAGGCGGTGGTGATTTTTGAGAAAGACTTCGGAAGGAGACTGGTCAGCGAAGGAAATGCAGCCATCAGCATCATTGCTGACGGATCGGAACCTAACACAGCAACCCTTGTAACGAATCATATCACCGCAATTGTTTCTGATTTCATCAGGGAACAGACAGGAATTTCCCAGGCTGGTGCCCTTCCGGTGCAACCTGAAGTCAGGATGTTTTACAATCCTGCACTGAAAAGCCAGTTTATGTTTGTGCCGGGAGTGATCACCCTGATCATGATTCTGATCTGTGCACTGATGACTTCGATTACCATCACAAGGGAAAAAGAATTCGGCACCATGGAGGTACTGCTAGTTTCGCCATTGCGGCCGGTACAGATCATTCTGGGGAAAGTAATTCCCTATTTTATTTTGTCGATTGCCGATGTGATCCTGATATTGCTGCTTTCATGGCTGGTGTTCGGGTTACCTGTCAGGGGAAGCCTGATCCTGCTGCTTGCCGAAGCCATGCTTTATATCCTGATGAGCCTTTCCCTCGGCATCCTGATTTCCACGGCGGCAAAAACCATGCAGCAGGCCATTTTTATCTCACTTGTGGGGATGATGCTCCCGACCATCCTGCTATCAGGATTTATTTTCCCGATTGAAAACATGCCTGAAATCTATGACTGGATCAGTGCGGTATTCCCACCGAGATATTTTATTGTCATCATCAAGAATATCATGATCAAAGGGACAGGTTTCTACTCGGTCTGGAAAGAAACGGTGATCCTGCTGATCTTTACGATGGCTTTCATCGGACTGGCAGTTAAAAAGTTTAAGATCAGGATTCAGTAAAGGAAGGAGGAGCGAAGGATGCGGACCATCATGTATTTAATCAGAAAAGAGTTCCTTCAGATTTTCAGGGACAAATTTATCGGGAAAGCTATCTTCGGCATTCCCATCGTCCAGATGCTGATCCTGGTTCCTGCCATAACGTTTGAAATCAAGGAAATCAGGTTGTGTATCACCGACAAAGACTTGTCGACCGAATCGAGGGAACTGGTAAACCGGCTTGAGGGTTCCACTTTTTTTAAAGTAAATTTCACAACCTTTTCAGAGCAGGAAGCCAATGCTCTTCTGGAAAACGACCGTTGCGACCTGGTTTTGCACATCCCCGCAGGATTCGGAAAAGAACTTGGGAACGGCCGTCAGGTAAAGATACTGGTCAGCGCAAATGCGGTCAATGCGATGAATGCGCAGTTGTCGTGGGCTTATTTAAACGGCGTAGTCCGCGACTACAACATGAATATTATGGCTGAAAAAGCTGGTGGGCTGACTCTCTCCTCCTTTCCGCAGATAACGGTCACCAACAGATACTGGTACAACGAAATGCTAAACTACAAGTACTATATGCTGCCGGGTATTCTCGGGATTCTGGTACTGGCCATCGGATTTATCCTGGCCGGGCTGAACCTGGTCAGGGAAAAAGAGAACGGGACTATCGAGCAGATCAATGTGACCCCGGTGAGAAAAGTCCATTTCATCACAGCCAAGATTGTTCCCTTCCTGATCATCGGGCTCATCGACCTAGCCCTTGGCCTGGCCATCGGGAAACTGGTATTTCATATACCTTTCGAGGGAAACCTACTTCTTCTTTTCGCCGGTTCTGCGATTTTCCTGGTCGCTGTTCTTGGCCTTGCGCTCTTTATCTCGACTTTCTCAAATACCCAGCAGCAATTTATGTTCACTGGGTTCTTTTTCATGATCACCTTCATCCTGATGAGCGGAATTTTCACACCGCTTGAAAGCATGCCTGTGTGGGCACAGAAAATCGACATGGTCAATCCCGTGGTGTATGTCATGCGGATCAACCGGATGGTGTTGCTGAAAGGTTCCACACTTCATGA
Source organism: uncultured Prolixibacteraceae bacterium (assembly GCA_964395045.1). GTDB lineage: Bacteria > Bacteroidota > Bacteroidia > Bacteroidales > Prolixibacteraceae > UBA1413. The sequence continues at coordinate 7,327 of CAYNBE010000048.1, forward strand.
CATCAGCGGTGATATGGTTGCCCTGACCTTGATTGCCCTTGTGTTTACCACCCTCGCTGTGAACCGCTACCGGAAGA
>CAYNBE010000048.1:7413-18663 GCA_964395045.1 uncultured Prolixibacteraceae bacterium
CGCATAACTCACACCCGTACCTGAAAAATAACCCAGAAGAAAATATCTGAAAGAATATTATTAGTTTTGGTAGGATTGGTTGGGGAAAAATCTTTATAAGATACACAGGTTCCAAACATCCTCTATTTTCGTATTTTTGTAATGATTGAAAACAACGCTTGTATGCCTAATAAAACATTCAATATAATTGTCGAGCAAGGGATAGATGGATATTTAATCTCTTCTGTAATTGAGTTACCAGGTTGTCATACTCAGGCTAAAACGTATGATGAGCTATTTGCCAGGACAAAAGAAGCGATTGAATTATATCTTGATGAAAAGAAGAAATTTATACCCACTAATCGTTTTGTTGGCTTGCAGCAAATCTCAGTCTGATTATGTCGAAGTTGCCGATGATTACCGCTAAAGAGCTGATTAGAATACTTTTAAAATCAGGTTTCGAATTTAAACGACAGAAAGGAAGTCACAAATTGTTTCAACACAAAGACGGTCGAAAAGTCATAGTTCCGGATCATGGAAATGAACAATTGGATCGTGGACTATTGAATAAGATTATTAAGCAGGATTTAATTATGACAATTGAAGCTTTCTTAAAAATTATGTAATGAAACCCTGTCCCTTCTAAGGGTGCCTTTAATAATTCCACATGCCGTCAGATTAGGGATAATTGTAAAAAAATCAGGCTATAAATATTGACCGTGGCAAGAACAACCCCTGAAGGTACCTCTTTGAAATACCATTTGAGCCTGCCTGTTTCACAGAAAAACATCTTATATTTGCTTAATGAGCAAAAAGGATGAAATATTGCAAAAAATCAGGACTGCAATTGAAACAGTCTCTCCTGATCCCGAAATCTATTTGTTTGGTTCACAAGCCAGAAAATCAGCTGATAAGGGATCGGATTGGGATATTTTGGTATTACTGGATACCCGGGAGATAAGTTTTGAATTTGAAAATAAAATCATTGATGCGATATATGAAGTTGAAATAGTGACCGGCGAAATAATTACGCCGTTGATCTATACAACGAAAGAATGGAAAGAAAAATACACCATTACTCCCCTTTATGAGAGTATAAGTCAAGAAGGTATAAGGATTTAAATCAATGTTTTCAGAGCAGGAAAAATATATCCGCTACCGACTGGACAGGGCTTGGGATACATTTGATGACGCAAAGATCCTGGCTTCAAACGGAAAATGGAATTCCGCTGTTAACAGGCTGTACTATTCAGTATACTATGCAGTTATGGCTCTGCTTATGAAAAATGGATTAAAAGCAGGAACACACAACGGAGCCAAAATTTGTTTTACTGAACATTTCATTAAAAGCCACAAAATTGATAAAGAATTTGGTAAAATCTATTCTCAGTTATTTACATGGCGCCAAAAAGGTGATTATGATGATCTGTTTGATTTTGAAGAAAATAAGGTAACACCATATTTTGAACCGGTTGAGGAATTTATAAAATTAATTGAACACTTGTTAAAATAAAAAATTCAAGGTTCTATATCTCCCTTAGCAGTACCAAAGCATCACTTACCTGCAAAACCTGGTTGAATGTCAGCGTCAGCCGGCCGTTTTCCTTCATCCGGCATTTTTTTGGGTGCGACTGGACATATTTCAGGATTGTCCCGAATATTTCTGAATCGAAATAGGCAGAATTCTGGTCAGAAGGGAAATAACAGATCATCACCCCACCCTTGAGGACAATTTTCTCAATTCCGAGCCGGATGGCAAGCCAGCGAAGGCTGCCCACAAGGAGCAACTCTCCGGTCTCAGGGGGCAGCTGTCCGAACCTGTCTGTCAGGCTGTTCCTGAATTTTTCGAGCTGGACTTCGTTCTGGAGACTGTCCAGTTCCCGGTACAGGAACATTCGTTCTGCCGTTCCCGGGATATAGGTTTCCGGGAAAAGCAGTTCAAGGTCTGTTTCAATCTGGCAATCGCTTACAAACCTGCTGCCCGTCATCTGCTCCTTTGCTTCACGTTCTTCCCTGAAAAGTTCGCTGAATTCATCGGCTTTCAGTTCTTCGACCGCTTCGTTCAGGATGCGGTGGTATGTTTCAAATCCGATATCGGCGATAAACCCGCTTTGTTCGGCCCCCAGGAGGTTTCCGGCTCCGCGGATATCAAGGTCCTGCATGGCAATGTTAAACCCGCTGCCCAGGTCCGAAAACTCTTCAAGAGCCTGGAGCCTTCGCCTCGCTTCGGGGGTTACCGTGGCAAGAGGCGGGGTTATCAGGTAACAGAATGCCTTTTTGTTGGAACGGCCAACCCTTCCGCGCAGCTGGTGCAGGTCACTGAGACCGAAAGCCTGTGCCTGGTTGATGATCATCGTGTTGGCGTTGGGAATGTCCAAACCTGACTCAATGATGGTGGTTGCGATCAGCACATCAAAGCGTCCGTTTATGAAATCGAGCATTACCTTTTCCAGGGTCCTCCCGTCCATCTGGCCATGTCCCACGGCTGTTCTGACCCCGGGGACGATTCGCCTGACGGTTTCTTCCACCTCGTAAATATTCTGGACCCGGTTGTGAATGAAAAAAACCTGGCCGTTGCGTCCCACCTCATAGAGGATTGCCTCCCTGATCAATTGCTCATTAAAACCGTGCACTTCCGTCATAATGGGGTACCGGTTTGGGGGAGGGGTCTGGATGACCGACAAATCGCGGGCCCCCATCAGAGAAAACTGCAGGGTGCGGGGAATGGGTGTGGCGGTCAGGCAGAGCGTGTCGAGGTTCACCTTCATTTTTTTCAATTTTTCCTTGACGGCAACTCCAAACTTCTGTTCCTCATCGATGATGAGGAGCCCCAGGTCTTTAAACTTCACATCGTCGCTCACTAGCCGGTGGGTCCCGATCAGGATATCAATCTTCCCCGTTTTCAGCTCCGAAATCGTCTCCCTGATTTCCCCGGATGACCGCAGCCGGCTGATGTAGGCAACTCTGACCGGGAAGGCAGCAAGCCTTTCCGAGAAGGTGTTGTAGTGCTGCAGTGCAAGAATCGTGGTCGGAACAAGGACACCCACCTGCCTCCCGTCGGTTACAGCCTTAAAAGCAGCCCGGATGGCCACTTCGGTCTTTCCGAAACCTACGTCCCCGCAAACAAGCCGGTCCATGGGGACTGGTTTTTCCATGTCCTCCTTGACCGCTGCTGTCGCTTTCTCCTGGTCAGGAGTGTCCTCAAACATGAACGATGCCTCCAGTTCCTTTTGTAAATAGGAATCGGGCGAAAAGGCAAAGCCCTGTTCCTCCCTTCGTCGCGCATAAAGGGCAATCAATTCGCGGGCAATATCCTTTACCTTTGCCTTTGTCCGGTTTTTCAGGTTTTGCCAGGCACCCGAACCAAGCTTATTCAGGGCAGGAGGTGTGCCGTCCTTTCCTTTGTATTTTGCAATACGGTGCAACGAATGGATGCTGACGAGAATGAAGTCGTTGTCCCTGTAAACCAACCGGATCGCCTCCTGAACCTTGCCATTCACTTCGGTTTTCACCAGCCCGGCAAATTTTCCGATGCCATGGTCCACATGGACGACATAATCGCCGGGATGCAGTTTGTTCAGCTCCTTCAGGGTAAGGGCTTCGCGCTGCGGCTTCCCGGTACGCAGCCTAAAACGGTGATACCGCTCAAATATCTGGTGATCGGTATAGCAGCAGATTTTGATGTCATGGTCGATGAAACCTTCATTCAGTACAAACCGCATAGGTTCAAACGACACTTTTTTCCTGATTTCCCTGAAAATATCGTTCAACCTTTCGATTTGCTTCTCCTGCCCCGACATTACCAGTACCCGGTATCCCCTATCGGAAAAATCCTGCAGGTTATCTCCCAACAGGTTAAAATTTTTGCTGAAAGCAGGTTGTTTCGACAGGTTAAACACAACAGCCTCACCGGATGTGAACAATTCACCCCCCCCCGACTCAATGCAGGTTCCGTCTTGCAGAGCTTTCTCAAATTCCCTGCTGTCGAGCAGACTTCCCGGTGGAACTATCATATCAGACGCTTCATTGATCCGGGTAAAATGGATGATGGAATCGAGCTGACCGGCGGTAAGCCTGCCATTTGAAAGAAGAAAAACAGTATCCCTGGGCATAAATCCAATGAGCGGAATCCGTTCGGTTGCCACCTCGCTTTTCCTGATATCGGGCACAAGGGTGATCTTGTCGAGCATCTCTTTCGAGACCTGGGTATCAATCTCAAAACTCCGGAGCGACTCCACTTCATTACCGAAAAAATCGAGCCGGTACGGATATTCACTGGCGTATGAAAAAATATCGACAATGCTGCCCCGGATGGAAAATTGCCCCGGGGCAGTGACAAAATCGACCCTTTCAAATCCAAATTCAAACAGGAATTCGTTGATGAATTCAATGGTAATTTTATCCCCCCTGCTGATGGTCAGGGTGTTTTGTTCGAGATTTTCTTTAGATGGCACTTTCTCAACCAGGCCTTCGGGATAGGTAACGATGAGCGCCGGCAGTTTCCCGGCTGCCAGCCGGTTGAGTGCAGCGGTACGCATCAGTAGATGATCCTCGTCGGGTTGCCCGTACTGAACCGACCGTTTATACGAAGAAGGGAAAAAAAAAGTATCCTCCCCGAAGCCAAGGGTGACAAGGTCGTCATAAAAATAGGAGGCTTCTTCCCTGTCGGGTAAAATCACAAGCAGGTTCCTGCGGTGATGATGAAACAAATGTGCTGCTAATACCGAACGGGCAGATCCAAAGATTCCCTGCAGATGAATCTTTTCACCCGGGGGGGCAACCAGCTTCCGATCGAGGCCGGAAAGCAAAGGATGCCCATCAAAAAGCCTGAGAAAGTTTACCGCTTCCAAATATCATGCAGCAAATCGGCGGCAAAGTTAACAACAAGATGCGCATTTCAAAACCCCGGTTATTCACCAAACCTCCTTCCAAACCGGTGCCGCATCTCCTGCATGACTTTCCTCCTGATTTCAGCCTCAGTCTGGTACAACCTGATGATTTGCTGCGGAGTAAGAATCTTTTTAAACTCGTGGTAATATTTTTCACGGATGTTGATGATTTTCCTCGCATTCTGAAGCTGTTTCAGCACCATCGTTTCGGCTTCCTCAGCCGTGAGGCTGTCGGAATTGACCCGCATCAACCGCTCCTGGCCCCGGAAATTCAGGGAAGATATTTCTTCCTCATACCTGACATACATCGGCCTGAACTTTTCCATCTCTGCCTGTTCAAGTTTCAGTGAATGCCTGATTTCTTCCAGTTTGGCCTGGATAATTCTGTGACGGATCCGGGGGAACCCGGGATTTACCTGTGAGCGGGCAGCAGCACTTATCATGATCAATGCGATGACTACCCCTGTTTTAATAGTTGTTTTCATTTTCAATATTAGTTTGTTGTTTCAATAAGCAAGTCATTCGTATAGCGGGCTGCCAGTTGCAGTAATTCCTCATCGGGGAGGATTGACAGTAATTCGGCGAGGTGTTTGCTTTCATCCGGTAAAGCTTCCTTCATTTCTCCTGTTGCAATATCCTTCAACTGATCATTTTTTTCTGCCGGAATGTCAGTTGTCATAGCAGGAAGGTTCAAACCTTTCCCATCTGTTTTCTCTGATATACTTGCCCTGTCCCCGATGGTTTCCATGGCATCTTTTTCTGAAGAAACAGGGATCAGGAGCATCATCAGCAAAGCGAAAGAGGCAGCCAAAGAAAGGGTTGACCATAATATAACCTTTTTTCTTCGCACTTTCTTTCTTGTCTTTATTCTGGCAAGCGTTTGGGCAGTGATGGTATCGAAAAAACCATCCGGTATGCGGTAAGGAATTTTCTTTCCTATTTCATGGAATTGTTCTTCATTCATTTATCCGTAGTTTAAAAGGTAATCTTTCACTTTTTCGCAGGCATAGTGGTAATTGGTTTTCAGCGCATTGACCGACGAATCAAGTACCTGTGCCATTTCTTCATAGCTGAGTTCTTCATAATACCTGAGGGTAAAAACAATTCTCTGCCGTTCGGGAAGCCTGAGAATGGCTTCCTGGAACCTCGCGATGATATGGCTTTCAGTTCCCGGATCGTTGTAAGGCTTATCAAAACAGGCTTTTGCTGAAAGATCCGCTTTACCGTTTCTCTTTTTGCCTCTTCTGAAAAACCGGATGCATTCATTTGTGGCAATCCGGTACAACCAGGTGTAAATCCTGCATTCGCCTCTGAACGATGGCTGATGACGAAAAGCATTTATGAAAGTTTCCTGCAGGATATCCTCGGCATCATCATGCGATACCACCAATCGCCTGATATGCCAGTATATTTTTTCCTTATAGGTTTCCATCAGGAGTGTGAATCCCTGTTCCCGGGTCTCCCGGTTGCGCATCAGCGATAATATGGCCTCATCGGAGGGTGAATTCATCCAAACTGGTTTATTCTTTGAAATCAAAATTGCAGAAAGGTTAAATCCCTCTTTCCGAAAATAATCAATCTGTTCTTCTGACGGTCACTGAATAAGAACATTGATCCCCCGAAACCGCCGGAATGCAGATGGTCTAACCATCATTGAAAAAAATTTATCTCCGCTTTAACTTTTAAGAAAAAAATGACTCTTATATTCAGACAACAATTACCAAAATTACATATACTATGAAAAGAAATATTTTTCTGTTTTCCATTGCACTTGCTGCCATTTCGCTGACATCCTGCCGGCAGGAAGAAGTGGCCGGTGATGACGATATTCAGCTTACTAGTCTGGAAACGCTGGCTGAAGAGATTTTGCTGGACATTGACGGTCTTGTTGACGAAGCGCTGGAATTACGGTTCGGTCCGCTAAAATCTGCCGTTGCCGCAGAAGGCGACTACCTATCCGGTTGTCCTGTTGTGAAAGTTGATTCCACGGCTGAAGCCATCATACTGACCCTGAATTTTGGGGAACAATGTGTGGGAAAAGACGGTAAAATCCGTTCCGGAAAAATTATCGTCACCTCGTCATACGCTGATATTTCAAAGAAAAGGGTCAAAACATTTGAAAATTTTTTGGTCGACGGGAAAAAAGTGGAGGGGATCATTGAAAAAAGCATGACACCCCAAAAGGAAGAACATATGAAGACAGCCACCATTGTGGAAGATGTAACCATCACCTTTCCTGAAAATAAAGGAAGTATTCACAGGCAAACAAATCTGACCCGTGAATACCGTTTTTACCGTCCGGCCATTGAAAGGGACAATACGGTAACTTCATGGGGGGAAACGGATTTCACAAGGCTGAGTGGCTTGAAAATAACAAAAAAGATCGACAAAGAGACTCCTTTGCTTTTCAAAGTCAAATGCCATCAGATTGTGAGCGGTATTGTCACCTTCTCAACCAGTGACAACCAGACCTGGCAGGTGGATTATGGTGATGGGAACTGCGACAGAAAGGCCATACTGACAAGGAACGGAAAGACTAAAACGATTTTTCTTCATTAAGCCGTTACAACTGCTTCTTCGCCTCCCACACTTTCCTGTCGAAGTCCCGGTTGAACTGGTAGAATATATTGCTCTCTCCGAAATAGGGCTGGATGATCCCCAGAACAATAAAATCGGAAAGAAGCTGCTCGGCTTTACGGTAAGAGATACAGCCTTTCCTTGCAAAAGCTGAAACGGTGATGAACTGGTTGGTTTCCAGGTAATCGAAAAGAAACCTCTGAGAATCATCAAGATGCACCATGATTCCATCCGCCTGTTTTTGCTTTTTCCAGACCTCTGTCAGCACTTTTGCCGCCACGCGGTTTTCATCCCTGTACCTGACATATGCGAGCCATTTTCCGTTTTCATCCTTCGCATAATGTGGTTTCACCTGGCTCGGTTCTACCATGACCTGCAGAACAGTTTTTCCCTGAACATGCCACTGCTTTGTGGTGAAGGGGATGGGTGGTTTGCTGTAAATCCGGGCGGCGGATTCAGCCATGTAATACTCCTCTTCCGACTGAACCCCGACGATGTGACCATTGTCCTTGACACCGATCAGCAGGCTTCCCCCGTCGGTATTGGCAAAAGCCACCAACGAACGGGCGATTTTGCGGGAATCACTGATACAGAACTTAAAATCCTGACGCTGGTGCTCGCCCTCTCCGATGAGACTGATCAGTTTTGAGCTCACTGTTCTGAATTCATTCCGGTTTTCATGGAAGAAAGGCTGATGATCCGTCCTTTATCCATTCAAAAGTCAAATAGTGATCCGATCGCATTCCCAGACTGGTGTAGGTATGATGAGCCGCAATGTTGGACTTGTCGGCATACAACCTGATACCCCTGAGGGAATTGTCGTTCATGACCTGATGCTGTATAAAACGGTATAAACACCTGTATACACCTTTCCTGCGGTGCGCAGGCAATACATAAACCGACTGAATCCAGAGCACCGTCCCGTTGCGCCAGTCGCTCCATTCATAGGTTGTCAGCAGCGATCCTGCCACCTCTCCGTTCATTTCTGCGACATAATACCTCCCCCGGGAAGGGTCGTCAAAAACAGCCATGACCCCTTTGTCGACCACGTCGGGATCGAGTATCAGCCCTTCGGTCTCCAGTGCCATCGCCAGTTGGAAAGCGGCAATCACCCGTGCATCCCCGGGAACAGCCATTCTAATATCATACTCATCAGATGACTTGAAGACACCTGATGAATAAATAGGTAATTCAGGACCAGAATTCATAATAATTTCATTACGGATCGGTTATCGTATGGATCAAACAAGGTTCAAAAGGGAAATTTTGAGCAGTCCGGGCATAAAGCTCAAACTGACTACCCTTCATTGTAAACACGAAGATAAAAATAGAAAAAAATGTGGTTAACAGAAGGAGAATTAATTCATATGTATAACAGGGAAACAATTCTCAAAGAGTTTTTTCACCCGTGATAATTAATATTTTCCGCCGAAAAAAATATAACTTTTAAGGAATATATTCCTCAAATGTGATATTTTTTACCCGGATGTCCTGACGCACCCAGAAGATCAGGGCATCATACTTTAGGAACTGGTATCTAGCTATCTGTACAAAGATGTACTAACCTATGCAAGAATCAAAAAACCTGATGTGCTTCAAAACCTGGTATATGCAATTTCACTGCAGTTCGGGAATGAAGTATCCTACAATGAAATTTCATCACTGATCGGAATTGACCAAAAAACAGTAAGCACTATACTCTTTGGGTGACTCCGAGACTTGGTATGTAGTCACTGAACCACATCAGGAAGGTTGATCCCCTTAATTTTTCGGTAAAGATCAAGAGCATACACATCAGTCATCCCGGAGATGAAATCCACGGCCGACTGAATCCGGTGGTAACATGAACCGGAGGCCGGCTGATACTGTTCAGGCATCAGCATCAGGATTTTCCGGCTGAGGTGCTTTTCAGGTTCGAGAAGTGCACCGGTAAATTCTTCGAGCAGGGTACCGATAATCTTGTAACCTGCGATTTCAATTTCCACAACCGACCGATGATTGTATATTTTGGCAAGAGAAACTTCCTGGACCTGTTTCATCGGGATCAGGACGCCATCTTCAGCATTCTTGAGCAGGCTTCCTTTAAAACTACCATTCAGTATCGCATCATGATTGCTGATCAGGACATCGGAACAATGAAGGATCAGTTTCCCAATCACGCCGGCCCGAAGGTAACTGATTTGTTCATGGGGGTCAGATACCATCTTCAAAGTTTTATTGATCTCCCTGATCATTTTCCGTGAAGAATCCCCGTGGAAAGCCATCATGAGTGATTTGGTTTCATCGAATCCGAGGATTCCGAGTTTAAACGAATCTTCCACATCCATCACCTGGTAACAGATATCGTCGGCAGCTTCTACCAGGTAAACCAACGGATGACGAAGCCCTGACAGGGGTTGCTCTGACATGACCGGTATCTTCATCTCAGCCACTATTTTCCTCCAGGTTTCCTTCTCACTTTGGAAAAATCCGAATTTCTGATTTGTGGCTGCAAGTGATTCGTACGGATATTTAACAATTCCGGCCAGGGTGGTCAAAGTAAGGGCAAAGCCTCCGGGGCGTTTTCCCCTGAAAGGATGGGTCAGGAGACGGAAGGCATTTGCGTTTCCGTCGAAACATGCAAAATCTCTCCATTCTGCTTCCGATAAACAACCTGCAAGCGTTTTCCCGGCTCCGCCTGTAAAAAAGGCGGAAATGGCCGATTCACCGCTATGGCCAAAGGGAGGATTGCCCATATCGTGTGCCAGGCAGGCAGCCGAAACAACCGAACCAATGTTGGTCAGCAGCGAAGGGTCAGAGATAAACTTCTTTCTGAAAAGCATTTCCGCCAGCCGGTTGCCCAGCGACCTTCCTACACTGGCTACCTCAAGGGTATGCGTGAGCCTGTTATGAACAAAAATCCTTCCCGGCAATGGAAAGACCTGAGTTTTATTTTGCATACGCCGGAATGCGGCAGAAAAAATGATCCTGTCGTAATCGCGCTGGAACTCGCTCCTGTCGCGCGTCCCGCGCGAAGATTCCCTTTCCGCCGATTGTCCGTACCTTTTTGTTGTTAACAATTCATCCCATCTCATTGCTTCATGTCTTGATTCTTCATGCCCCATCAGCCTTATTTTCAACGATTTTGTTTCTTCTTCCCCGTTTCTTTCCCCATATACTGTCTAAATATGTGCAAAAAGATGTAGGGCCAATGATTACCTATATAATTGTGTGAAGTTACATAACAAATGCATACCCTGACATTTCTCCCGTGGAAGGATTCACATGTAAGCATCATCAATCTTTTTCCCTGTTGTTCTGCAGGAAAAACCAGGTGACTTTTTTGTTCTTTTACATATATTCCAGCGTGAAGAAATTGAACCGGGGTATTCCGGTTTGAAAAAGAGGGGAAGTAGCTGTCCCGTCATCAACGTGGTCTGAAACAATCGACCTGAATGGAACAAACGAACCACTATCTATTGGGTTTCCTTGGGTTCAGCCCGGAATTTGGCAACTATGAAACCCTGTGGATAGTATCCTGCCCGTTTGATATGATTTCAGAAGGCTCCGATGTATATGACCATTGATATCTACGTAAAAAAAAAAGCCCTGGTCTCCCAGAATGAAATCAACCTCACCGGAAGGATTGTGTATATTGCCGGTGAAGTATTCGCCATTCTCTGTGCATTGGGAATCACCCGAATACAGGGGCTGAATTTCTTCAACATCTTTCAGTCGGTTCTCGGTTTTTTGGAACTGTCTATGGTATCGGCATTTCTGCTGAGCGTTTTCTGGAAAAGGTCTACCCGCCGGGCGATGAACCTCC
>CAYNBE010000049.1:0-18620 GCA_964395045.1 uncultured Prolixibacteraceae bacterium
ACTTGGCGATCTGATCATTCACATTGTGTTTTATGCACTGATTGGGGAAGAGAAAGGCTCTTTTTCACTGGCCGGGGTTTTGCAAAACATCAATGAGAAACTGATTTACCGCCATCCGCATGTATTTGGCAGCATCAAGGTGTCGGGGGCACGTGAAGTGGTAGAAAACTGGGAAGCTCTAAAACTGAAGGAGAAGGGGAGAAACCACCGGGTATTAGAAGGGGTACCCCCGTCAATGCCGGCGCTGGTTAAGGCCAACCGAATACAGGAAAAGGCAAGCGGAGTTGGGATTGACATGGAATACAGAGAACAGGAATGTGATAAAGTGAAGGAAGAGATAACCGAACTGTCGGAAGAAATAGCAGCCACTGACCAAGACAGGATCGAAGCTGAATTCGGTGATTTGTTTTTTGCCATGGTGAATGCAGCCAGGCTATATGGTATTGATCCCGAAGCAGCACTCGAACGGACCAACCTCAAATTTATCAGGCGGTTTAACTATCTTGAAAATCAAACGTTGCAAAAGGGGGTAGAATTGAAGGGGATGACCCTTGCCGAAATGGATGAAATCTGGAATGAGTCCAAAAAGGAGGATGAATCATAAGGCTATTTTCAACCTGTCTGGTTCCTCGTGGGACCGGCCGGGCATTTTTTATTTTTTATTGAAATATAAGTAGTAATCAGACTTCACGAAAAATGAAATGAGTATGTTTAACGAAACACCAACCAGAATAAATAACTCTTACATACGAATTCCCTGCCGCAGGCAGGCATGTGTTACCACTAAATTGTACCAAATGAACTTGAAATTTTTTAACACATGAAGAACAAGGTTCTATGGTTGCTGTTGTCTCTCCTCCTGGGGGCCTGTACCACCGGGAAGAAAGCATTTGAACGAGGTGACTATTTTGGTGCGGTTCGGACGGCTGTCGAGAAACTAAGGTCTAATCCCGATCATAAAAAATCGCTTCAGGTGGTGGAAGAGAGTTATCCTCTTGCACTGAAGTGGGCGCAGGATGAGATTGACATGCTTCTCTCCGGAAATCAACCCCTGAAATGGGACAAGACTATCCGGATTATGCAGCAGATAAACGATCTGGCATCGCTGATCAGGAGAAGTCCGGCTGCCCTGCAGATCATCCCCGAGCCAAAAAGATATGTGACCGAACTGAATATGGCTTCAGAAAAGGCAGCCGAAGAAACCTACCAGGCAGGATTGCTTTCGATTGGAAAAAACACCCGGGAAGCAGCCAGGGAAGCTTACCGGTTATTCCTGAGAGCTGATGAACTGATACCGGGCTACAGGGAATGCTCCAGGCTGATCCCCGAAGCAAAAGTGAAAGGCACGCTCCATGTCGTTGTGGACCCCATCCCTGTCCACTCAGCCATGTTTCAGCTTTCATCCCTCTTTTTTTACGACCAGATTTTTGAGTATTTGCATAAAAATTACCCCGAGACCGGATTTGTGCTTTTCTATTCACCTTCTTCATTTGAAAAGATTGGGATGGATCGTCCAGATATGGTACTGCAGCTTGAATTTTTTGATTTTGTGGTTGGAAACCTGGTTCACACCGAAAATGAGAAGGAGTTCACCAAAACAGTGAAAGTAAATCCGAAGGATACTCTGAAGAATGAGGCGGTAACATACAAAGCTAAGCTGAAAACCTTTGAAGACCGGATTGCTTCTGGCGGGGTGGTTGACATGAAGATTATCTCATATCCTGAAAAAAAACTTTTGGCCAGCGACAGGATCCCGGGTGAATTTGTCTGGGTAAACCAGTATGCAATCTTTGTTGGGGACAAGGAGGCATTGTCAAAGGAACAAATGGAACTGACCAGGAACAAAGTTCAGGTGCCACCTCCGGCTCAGAACCTGTTTGTAGAATTTACCAAGCCTATTTTTCAGCAGCTTGTTTCAAAGCTGAATACCTTTTTCAGGGATTATAAATAGCAGGAAACTATTTACTCTTTTAAATTGCCGTTGCGCTGTGAATGGCATGTTTCCCATATTTTTTCCGGATGGTATCGATACTGTGGTACAATCTTACCATTTCAGGGGAGTCTTCAAAAAGGTTCATCTGGTATGAACCTGTAATCAGATGGCTTAACCTGACCCCTATCAGCCTGATCAGCATCCTCCGGTTATACAGTTGTCTGAAAAGTCCCTTGACAATCTCTTTCAACACATGGTCGAACGAGGTGTAGGGAATTTTTTTCTGCAGGGTATGGGTATCGAAGTTGGAATACCTGATTTTTACCGTTACACAGGATGTCATTTTATCCCGTCGTCTGAGATCAAAGGCAAGCCCTTCGGTCATCCTCAGGATGGTTCGTTCGAGCAAATGAATATCGGTGGTGTCTTCTTCAAAAGTATGTTCCGAACTCATTGATTTCTGTTCGCTCCAGGCCTCGACTGGGGCTGGATCAATCCCGTTGGCCTTTTTCCAGATCGAGACTCCGTTTTTCCCAAGGACCCTTTCTATCATCTCAACCGGAATCTGGCTCAGGGTTTCGATGGTAACAATACCCATTGCCCTGAGAAGCCTGTATGTCTGTGGCCCCAGCATAGGGATTTTGCTGATCGAGAGCGGGTTCAGAAATGGTTGAACCAGGGGGGAGGGGACATTCCGGAGGCCATTGGGCTTTGCCTCTCCCGTGGCTATTTTGGAGACGGTTTTATTTATGGAAAGACCAAGGGATATGGGAAGTCCGGTTTCCCTGATGATTTTCTGCCGAAGTTCCTGGCTCCATTGCAGACATCCGTAAAAACGGTCAAGACCTGTCAGGTCAATGTAATGTTCATCGATCGACGCTTTTTCATATACAGGTGCAGCTTCGGCAATGATGGCAGTCACTGTGTCGGAGAACCGGCTGTACTGTTCCATATCCCCCCTGATGAAAAATGCATCGCCGCACAACTGTCGGGCCATTTTAATGGGCATGGCAGAATGCACCCCGAACGAACGGGCCTCGTAGCTGCAACTGGCTACCACACCCCGGTCGGAAAGTCCTCCGATGATGACAGGTTTTCCGTTCAGTTTTGAGTTGTTCAGCCGCTCTACCGAAACAAAAAAGGTATCAAGGTCAAGATGTGCAATGTTCCGTTCCACAGGAAAAATGATTTAGAATGAAATAATCACGGTCATACCTGATAATAATGATGGAAAACGGTTACCCGAAGTTCCTGTATCCGTTCTTTTTGATAAAAAAACTTCATCTCGGTTGTATATGAAACAAATTTAATATCTTTGATCATTAATTAATCAAAAAACAAGATTGTAATATAATCATTTTTGCCATGATATTTGCTTCAAACCTGAAGTTTTTACGCAAGCGGAAAAACCGTACCCAGGATGAAATTGCGGAAGTCCTGGGAATGAAACGGTCCACACTGAGCGGATATGAAAATGAGGTTGCCATGCCCGGTATCCCTGCATTGGTACAATTGTCGGATTATTATGGGATATCGATCGATACCCTGGTGAAGGTTGACCTGTCGAAACTGACAGGGCACCAGATGTATATGCTTGAACATGGAGAGGATGTTTTTCTGAAAGGAGGAAAGCTGAGAGTTTTGGCTACCACTGTTGACCATGACAACCGGGACAACATCGAGCTGGTGAATGAAAAGGCAAAGGCAGGATATACCCGAGGATTTTTCGATCATGAATACATCAGTGAACTTCCCAGGTATCAGCTTCCCTTTCTGCCTGCCGATAGGAAATACCGCACTTTTCAGATCAGCGGCGATTCCATGCTCCCTGTTCCCGACGGGTCCTGGGTCACGGGAGAATACCTTCAGGACTGGTTGTCGCTCTCTGATAGGGAGGCATGCATCATCCTTACGCTGGATGAAGGGATTGTTTTTAAACTTGTGGAAAACCACATCCGGGAAAAGGGAATTCTCATGCTATACTCCCTGAATCCGGAGTATAAGCCTTATTCTGTCAATGTTTCCGAAGTGCGTGAGATATGGAAGTTCGTACATTATACCAGCGTTGAACTTCCGGCCGGAGATATTTCGATGGAGGTAATCGGGAAAACCCTTTTCACCATTCAGAGCGATATCAGGAGCATCAAAGGGAAAATATTGCAATGAGTTTTCGGAACAGAACCATGCAAATCTTATTTTTTCTGAGACCTTCTGAACGATTCGCCAAGTCGCTCAAGACCGTATGAACAGTCTCTTCCGGGGATGAATGCATCAATCATGACCAGTTTATCCTTCTCCCGGACAGCAATCTGCATAGCTTGTTCCAGTTCTTCTTCGGTTGTGACCCTGTGGCAGGAGAAGAAAGAGCTGTCGCCGAACACTCCGGGCAGTTCGGAATATTTCCACATCTGGATGTCGTTGTACATTCCGTCTTCATGAAGCTTCCGTTCAATAAGATAGCCATCGTTGTTGACGATGACGATAATGACAGGGCGCCGTTCCCTGATCAGGGTAGAGACTTCCTGGGCGGTCATCTGGAATGCGCCATCGCCTGTCAAAACAACCGGACGTTTTCCGGGCGAGGCAAATGAAACACCGAGCGACGCTGGTGTACAGAAACCAATGGAGCAGTAATAGGATTGAACGATAAAATTCTCGGCTTCTTCAATATTGAATTCCGGAGCTGCACAAAAGGAATCTCCCGGCTCGGCAAGAAGGATCAACTGGTCGTTGAGGTGATAATTCAGACATTCATAAAGCCGTACAGCGGTCAGGAAGGCGGCGGGAGCCGGAATAAAAGGCTTTTTTGGGCTGTAGCTTTCGGCCGGATGTGAAGCAAGGTATGAACGTGATTTGACCGCCTTAACCAGTTCCCTGATGAAATCAGGGGTCTGAACCTGAGGGTAATTCTTTCCGGCTACAGAAACGTAGCCTCCTCCCACTGTGATCATCCGGTTGTTGTCGAGATTGATGCTGAACATGCCGGTGTCAAGGTCGGTCATCCAGGTGCCGAGTGAAAGCAGGCAATCGGATTCTTCCACCTGGCGGCGTACTCCCTCTCTGCTCCAGGCTCCCTGGTACAAACCAGCGAACTGGGGATGCAATTCAGGCAGCAGCGACTTACTGGCAACCATGGTAGCAAACGGAATTTCCAGTGTTTCAACGAGACTCAGGGTATCCTTTGCCAGTCCGAAACGGAGCAGTTCCACTCCCGCTAGAATGATGGGATGGCCGGCATTGTTGATCATGGCTGCGGCATCTTCAATGCATTGCTGAAGGCTTTCGGGATCAGATGAATAGACTGGCAAAACCAGCTTCCCGGATGGCATACGGCAGGGAGCGTTGCTGATGTCGGCCGGAATTTCAATATAGACAGGTAGTTTCCTGGCCATACAATTGCCCAGTACCCGGTCGATTTCATCGGGAGCGGCATCGGCATCGGTCAGCATGGCCGCATCTGCAGTCAGTTGACGGTATATGTCAAGCTGAAGATAGTAATGTGAAATCAAATGGTGTACAAGAGCCCCTGCTTCTCTTCTTTTTGACGGTGGAGCTCCGCTGATGATGATCAGCGGCACCTGTTCAGCATAGGCTCCGGCAGCAGCATTCAGGATACTCAGTCCACCCACCCCGTATGTCACCACTGCAGCACCAATCCCTTTTATCCTGGCATAGCCGTCGGCTGCATATCCTGCGTTCAGTTCGTTGCAGTTCCCGATCCAGCGGATAGGACTCTTGAGAACTGCATCCAGGAAATCAAGATTGTAATCTCCGGGAACCCCGAAGATATGGGTGATCCCGATTTCATGCAACCTGCTGAGAAGGTAGTTTGAAACAGTGAAGTTATCGTGGGTATTTTCCGGTTTCATTTTAGGAGAGTGTTTTTTTATTTGAGAAGCAAATATAACAACTTTTATCCGGTTATGCGGAGATTGTGATATCACTATTCAACAATAAAATTCAGAAATCCACTTTGGCAAATAAATAGAATTCGGGGGCGATAGGATAAATGTTGTAAATTGCGGGATTGCCTGGAAAACAGCAGGAACTCTACGGTAGGCTGAGCAGGTAACCTGCCCGGTATAGATCGAACAGAAAAAGCGAAGGATTCTTGCCTGTCAGGTTTTTTTTCAACAGGGATTCCGACAAATTGAACAGGAACCCTGCGATACCAATCATCCCCGTCCGCTTTATTTTTCTCCTCCATCTCAGAAGCGGCAATCCCTCAGTGAAGTTTTCGTCACGGATGATATGGTTTGATATATAGAGGAGATTCCCGAGTGCAACTCTGGTTTTTCCGAGGAATGCGGAAGAAGTTTCAAGGCCGTTGTGGTAAACAGGATTATCGATATGGACAATCCGGAATCCGGATTTCCGGAGATCATATCCCAGCACGCTGTCTTCATGGCCATATTCCCGTATGGTTTCCCTGAAAGGGCAATGTTCAAATACCTCTTTCCTGATCATGAAGTTATTTGCAGTAACCGCAAATTTGTTATGTAAATTTCTTTTTACGGCAGTCAGTTGTTCCCTTTTCCTTCCGTAAACCCAGCGCAGCATCAGATTCCTGTCATCAGGAGGGGATTCTCTGTACATGGTGCCACCACATACCACAAAAGCCCCTTCAGCCGCTTTGATGTACCTCTCAAAAAAACCGCTCTCTGGCAATTCCGAGTCACAGTCGATAAAAAGCAGCCAGGGGTAGGTGGCCTCGCTTCCCAGAATGTTTCTCACAGCCGATCTGCCACTGTTGTGATCCAGTTCACGGTATCTGATCCGTTGGTTGGTCGATACCGTGCGGTTCAGTGACCGGAACCGGCTATCCGATCCGTCATCAAGGATCAGAATTTCCGTCTCAAAGGGAGCTTTTTCCGCCTCTTCAGAAAGCTGAAATGCCAGGCTCCTTACATCGTAGTTGAAAACAGGTATGCAAACCGAAATCACATTTTCTATTTTGTCTCAAATTTAGGTTTTCGCTTTTTTAATACGGGAATTTCGCCTGCTTTTATTCAATGATTCTCCGAATTTTTTCGCATTTTTTTTTACAGGTAATTATTTTCTGGTGCTATTTTTGCCGTGAGATAGTCATGTTAAAATGCAGGCTTTTATGATGGTTCGGCTTTCCTGGCTGGTTTTGTTTCTCTTTTCTGTGATTGCGGTCAGCGGAAAAGGATTGCAAATTTCTTTGAAGATTGATTCCGCACCGGGGAAACAGATTCTACTGGCTCACTATTACGGTTCGAATGTATTTGTCGACGATACCCTCCAAACCAATTCGAACGGAGCAGGGACATTCAGGCGCGACACATTGCTTCCACAGGGCATGTACAAGATTTACCTCGATAAGGATCATCATTTTGATTTTCTTCTCGGGGCCGACCAGACGCTGTCGATCAGGAACCGGGACTTTGGTACCGAAAAACTGTTCATTGAAGGTGCGAAGGAAAGTGTTGAATTCAATGATTATCTGAAATGGCTCAGGGTGAGGCAGGAAGAGAGGGGGCGTCTCGATTCAGCCTTGGTCAAAGCCGGTCCTGATGAAAAGAAGGAGATTGAGAGCAGAATAGAAGCTCTGACCGGTGAAGTGACTTCTTACTGGATGAAAAAGGCTGGCCAGTATCCGGGTACCCTCCTGGCGGGATTCTTGATGGCCAATTATTTCAGGGAACTGAAACCGGAAGAGATTCCGGCAGGGATCGCATCGAACGACTCTCTGAAATGGCTTTATCAGTACAATTACCGGAAAAACCATTTTTTCGACCATTTTGACCTGACTGATCAGCGTTTTTTATATACACCCTTGATTCAGTCGAAGCTTGACACCTATTTCAGCAAAATTCTGCTTCAGATGTACGATTCGGTGAAACCACCCGCATACCGGCTCATAAGCAAGGTTGAGCCATATCCGCAGGTTTTCAGGTTTTTGGTTTCCTATTTGCTCAACTATTCTCTGAGCAGCCGGATCATGGGAATGGATGCTTTGTTTGTTGATATTGCAAAGGATTTTTACCTCTCGGGGAAGGCACCATGGGCTGATTCGACCACCCTGGCCAAAATCAGGGAGAATGTGATTTTTATGGAGCCTAACCTGATCGGGAAAAAAGCTCCGGATGTCATGATGGAAACACTGAGCGGTGAACCTTTCCGGTTGTCGCAGCACCGTTCACCTTACACCGTCCTTGCATTCTTTGAACCTGATTGTTCTCACTGTAAAGAGTATATTCCGCGGCTGTACAGGGAAGTATATCTCCCTTTCAGAGACCGGGGGCTGGAAGTGATAGCCGGGTATACTATGAGTGATAAGAAAGCATGGGTTGAATTCATTGAAAAGAATCATCTGAATGATTGGATCAATGTCTGGGACCAGCACCACCTTTCCCGGTTTAAAATCCTTTACGACACACGGACCACTCCGTCGGTATATTTGCTTGACAAGGAGAGGATCATTGTGGCCAAAAAAGTGACCATTGAGTTTCTGAAAGAATATCTTGGTCATTTCCTGGGGCCGGAGGCAGGAAAATAGAAAACCGGTATGACATTTACACCTTCAGGAACCATGAAGAGAAAACCGTTTAATGTCGGCTTCTCCGAAAAAAAAAATGACATCCATCCTTTATAACCAGTTTTGAAAAGTGTAGATTTGCTTTTCAGAAACAAATTCTGACAATGGATGAGATCAAGCATAAAGGGGTTGTTTCAGGTATATCCCACAACACGCTTTATGTTTCAATCATAAATGAGACAGCCTGTGCATCATGCCATGCCAGGTCGGTCTGTACGGCTTCCGATTTCAGGGAGAAAGAAATTGAAATCACTTCCTTCCATAAAAATTATCATCCGGGCGACGGGGTAACCATCGTCATGAGGGGATCACAAGGCATGAAAGCTGTCTTGTTTGCCTATGGGTACCCTTTCCTGATTCTTTTGGTATCATTGCTCATCGCTTTTTCCCTCACCGGAAATGAAATTTTGAGCGGTATAATTGCATTGGCCATGCTTTGTCCTTATTTCGTGACAGTGTGGTTGTTTCGTAAAAGATTTGAAAAAAACTTCCGGTTTGAGCTTGAAGAATAATTCCTGAGTCACCATATGAATACTGCCATTGTTTATACTGTTGTAACGCTTGCGGCCATCGGGACTTTCTCGTCGGTTATCCTTTACATGGTTGCCCGGAAGTTCAGGGTTTATGAAGACCCGCGGATCGATGAAATCGAAAAGCATCTGCCGGGGGCAAACTGCGGCGGATGCGGGTATGCCGGTTGCCGTGCATTTGCCGAAAAATGTGTCAGGGAGAATGATTTGTCCGATTTGTACTGTCCGGTGGGTGGAAATGATGTGATGTCGGGGGTGGCAGGGATCCTGGGGCTCCGGGCTGAAGTCAAAGAACCCCGGATAGCAGTTGTGAGGTGCAACGGTACTTGCATGCACAGGCCAAAAATCAACCGGTACGACGGAGCAGCGACCTGCGGGATCATTGCATCCGTTTATGGCGGGGAGACAGGATGCCAGTATGGCTGCCTTGGTTTTGGCGATTGTGTGGTGGCTTGTAAATTCGATGCAATCCACATGAATCAGGCAACCATGCTTCCTGAAATCGTGGACGAAATGTGCACTGCCTGCGGTGCCTGTGTGACAGCCTGTCCTAAAAACCTGATTGAACTAAGGAAAAAGTTACCGAAGGGCAGAAAAATTTATGTGGCCTGCCGAAATGAGGAAAAAGGAGGCATTGCCCGGAAATCGTGTGAGGTGGCCTGCATCGGGTGCGGCAAATGTGTGAAGGAATGTGCCTACGATGCCATTGTCGTCGCCAACAACCTGGCATTTATCGATTCTGACAAGTGCAGGCTGTGCCGTAAATGTGTAGCCGTTTGTCCCACCCATTCCATTCTGGAAATAGGATTTCCCCCCAGGAAACCACAGCCGGAAACTGTAGAAAAGAGTATGATAAATCCCTAATATATCTTGTTGTGCTAAAAACATTTAAACGCGGAGGCGTTCATCCGCCCGGATACAAGCTGTCAGCGGGTTCTGAAACCAGAGAGCTTCCTTTGTGTAAAACTGTATTTATTCCGGTTGGGCAACATCTTGGGGCACCTGCGGTTCCGGTGGTGTCAAAAGGAGAAAAGGTGAAAGCCGGCCCACTCATCGCCAAAAGTTCGGGATTTGTTTCTGCCAACATCCATTCATCGGTTTCCGGAACAGTTATCAAAGTGGAACCGGTCCCCGATATTTCCGGATACCCAAAGCAGGGGATTGTGATCAGTGCCGAAGGGGATGAATGGGTTGATTCGATTGACCGTTCGGAGGAACTTCGCAGTGAGATCAGCCATTCGGGAGCTGAAATCATCGAAAAGATCATGGAGGCTGGGATTGTCGGCATGGGAGGAGCGGCTTTCCCTTCCCATATAAAACTGGTGCCTCCCAGGGGAATGAGGGCTGACCTCCTTTTAATCAACGGAGTGGAATGTGAACCTTTTTTGACCTCCGACCACCGGCTGATGGTTGAGAAAACTGAAGAGATTCTGGTCGGAACCCGGTTGCTGATGAAAGCCCTTGATGTGCAAAAAGTTTTCATCGGGATCGAGCAGAACAAGCCGGATGCTATTGAAGCAATACAGCTGGCTGCTGCCAAATACAAGGGGATCGCCGTGGTTCCGCTGAAAGTGAAGTATCCTCAGGGGGGGGAAAAACAGCTGATCAAAGCGGTTACGGGCAGGGAGGTGCCTTCGGGAGCCCTTCCGGTTTCCGTCGGATGCCTGGTAAGCAATGTAGGTACAGCTTTCGCAGTTTATGAGGCTGTCCAGAAGAACAAGCCTCTTTTCGAAAGGATCGTGACTGTTACCGGTAAATCCCTGAGGAATCCCTGTAACGTGAAAGTTAGAATTGGGACCCCGCTTTCGGAGTTGATTGCCTTTGCAGGCGGATTGCCTGAGGATACTGGAAAAATTATTTGCGGAGGCCCCATGATGGGTAAATCGGTAGCGACTCTGGAAGTGCCCGTTACAAAGGGAACTAGCGGTATACTGGTCATCCCTGAATCCGAAGCTGCCCGGCGACCTCAACTTTCCTGCATCCGTTGTTCCAGGTGCACAAACGCCTGTCCCATGGGGCTCGAACCTTATCTTCTGATGAACCTGTCGGAGAAAAAGCTCTGGGAGCGACTTGAGAAAGAAAAAGTCACCGATTGCATTGAGTGCGGCAGTTGCAGTTATTCCTGTCCTGCAAACCGCTATTTGCTGGATTATATCCGGTACGGAAAAGCAAAAGTGGGCCAGATCATCAGGGCAAGAAAGAATTAGACAGCAAACATAACGAACCAATTCAGATTATGAACAAACTTTTAACGATATCTCCATCACCGCACCTTCAAACGGATGATTCGGTTAAAAAAATCATGTACAGGGTGATAATTGCCCTTTTGCCTGCCTTTATCTGGTCGGTGATTGTATTTGGGAGCGATGCGATAAGAGTGACTTTTATAGCCGTTGCCTCGTGCATTGGATTTGAATACCTGATCCAGCGTTTCATCCTGAAAAGCCGTCCGACAATATCCGACGGGTCGGCAGCCCTCACCGGGTTGCTGCTTGCATTCAATGTTCCTGCCTCTCTTCCCTGGTGGATCATTCTGCTGGGGTCCCTCTTTGCCATAGGTGTTGCAAAGCTTTCGTTCGGGGGCCTGGGAAATAATATTTTTAACCCGGCCCTGGTCGGACGTGTTTTTATGCTGATTTCTTTTCCGGTACAGATGACCACCTGGCCGGTACCGCAAACTGTTTCTGCAGATGCCGTCTCTGCAGCCACACCTCTCGGCATCCTGAAAGAAGGCATGGTCAGCGGAAAACCGCTGGCAGAATTGATCCCAACCCTTCCCGAAACCGGGGAAATGATCCTGGGAAACACCGGTGGTTCACTGGGCGAGATATCCGCACTGCTGCTGATCCTGGGTGGGGTCTATCTGCTGGTCCGGAAAGTCATCACATGGCATATCCCGGTTTCGGTGCTGGTTACCATGTTCATTTTTTCCGGTGCATTCTGGGTGATCAACCCGGGTGAATATATGGACCCTGTTTTCCATGTTCTGGCAGGGGGTGCAGTTCTGGGGGCCATATACATGGCCACTGACATGGTTACTTCGCCTATGACCGCAAAAGCTCAGGTGATATATGGAATCGGCATCGGGATTATCACCATGTCGATCAGGATGTTCGGTGTTTACCCCGAAGGCATTTCCTTTGCCATCCTGATTATGAATGGTTTTACACCCCTGATGAATTTCCTGATTAAACCCAAACGATTCGGAGGGAAATAAAATGGCAAAACGGGAATCTACTTTTACCAACATGGTCGTCAGTCTGCTGGTGATCACCCTTGTTTCGGGGGAAATCCTGGGGTTTGTCCATGAGAAGACAAAGGAAGCCATCGAGCTGTCGAAAACCAGGGCACAGGATGAGGCCATAGCAAAAGTCCTCCCCGCATTCGACAAGCTGGGAAATCCGGTCATAATTCTACCGGAGAACAGTTCCGACAGTGTGGACCTTTTCCCTGCCTATATGGGGGAAAAGCTGGTCGGAGTGGCAGTGAAGAGTTTTTCTGAGAAAGGATTCAGCGGACACATATCACTCATAGCGGGACTCGATACGGCCGGTAACTTTACCGGGTATGAAGTTCTGGAACATAAGGAAACTCCCGGACTGGGTTCAAAAATGACCGAATGGTTCAGGGACCGGGAAAAACAGGGCCAGAATGTCATCGGGAAGAACCCTGCCAACACCCGGTTCAAAGTAAAGAAAGACGGGGGGGATATCGACGCCATTACTGCTTCCACCATTACATCAAGAGCATTCCTTGATGCACTGAACAGGGCTTATGAAGGATGGGTGTTGTATAAGAAAGAATCTGAAATACAGAAATATAAAACTGAAAAACAAAATCGTTAATAATGGATCAGTGGAAGAATTTTACAAAAGGATTTCTGAAAGAGAATCCTACCTTTATCCTGGTTCTGGGAACCTGTCCGACCCTGGCAGTCACCACGTCAGCCATGAATGCTCTTGGAATGGGACTTGCAACCACCTTTGTGCTGACCAGTTCCAACCTGGTGATATCGCTCGTGAAAAACCAGATTCCCGATAAAGTCAGAATCCCCGCTTTCATTGTAATTATTGCCTCTTTTGTTACAGTGGTTGAGCTTGTTATGAAAGCTTACACCCCGTTCTTGTCAAAAAGCCTTGGGATTTTCATTCCACTCATTGTAGTGAATTGCATTGTATTGGGGAGGGCTGAAGCATTTGCCAGCAAAAACAGGTTGGTTGCCTCTATTATTGATGGGTTGGGAATGGGACTCGGGTTTACATTTGCACTCCTGATCATCGGATGCATCAGGGAGATTCTGGGAAGCGGGAGCATTTTTAACATCGCTTTCATCCCTGAAAATTATGTCATCCTGCTTTTTGTACTCGCACCGGGTGCCTTCCTTGTTTTCGGATATGCAATGGCAGTGGTGAACAAAATCAACAAAAACAAACTCTAAGGCCATGAAATTCCTGATGATTATCATTTCAGCCATCCTGGTCAATAATATTGTCCTGATGCAATTTCTCGGGATTTGTCCTTTTCTGGGAGTTTCAAAAAGAATATCCACTGCTGTGGGAATGGGTGCGGCTGTCACATTTGTGATGGTGCTTGCCACTTTGGTCACCTACCTGATCCAGAAGATGGTTCTTGATCCGCTTGGGATTGGATTTCTTCAGACCATTGCCTTCATCCTGGTCATTGCCGCGCTGGTTCAGATGGTAGAGATTATCCTGAAAAAAGTAAGTCCGTCGCTTTACCAGGCTCTCGGCATTTTCCTTCCGCTGATTACTACCAATTGTGCCATTCTCGGAGTGGCCATCCTCACTATTCAGAAGAGTTATAATCTTCTGGAAGGAGTGGTTTTCGCCTTTTCCAGTTCTCTCGGATTTGCGCTTGCGCTGATTATGTTTGCAGGTATCCGGGAACATCTCGAACTGATGGAAATCCCGGAAGGATTGAAAGGAACACCCATCGCACTGATAACGACCGGAATTCTCGCCATGGCTTTTATGGGATTTTCCGGTCTGATCTGAATCTTTGTATTATGTTCCGGTTTACCGGAATTCAAATGTTATCCTGATGGCCCTGAAGAAAAACGGAAAGAAAAAGAAAGGTTTCCGGTGGTGGAGGTTTATCCTGAAAGCCTTTGCAACGGGTTTCCTGGTATTCCTGTTCTTTTTCATAACGGTGTATTTTGGATTTACGGGCAAAATGCCCGATATAGAAGAACTCAGCAGTATCAATACCCTTCTGGCAAGCGAGGTGTTTTCAGCCGACGGGAAATTGCTGGGAAGGTATTATATTGAAAACAGGAGCAGGATCACCTACCGTGAGATTCCACCCCATCTCATTCATGCCCTGGTTGCGACTGAAGATGCCCGGTTTTTCAAACACCAGGGAGTCGATGAACTTGCTTTGCTGAGGGTTTTCTTTAAGAACCTGCTGTTTCAGGACAGGAGCGCCGGCGGGGGGAGCACAATCAGCCAGCAAATCGCAAAAGCCCTTTATCCCCGGAAGAACATGGGAGTATTAACACTTCCTGTTCACAAGATAAGGGAAGCAATCATTGCTTACAGGCTTGAAAAGATATATACCAAGGAAGAAATCCTGACACTCTATCTGAATACGGTACCTTTCGGCGAGAATATCTTTGGAATTGAAGTAGCGGCAGAACGGTTTTTCAGTAAAAGCGTTTCGGATCTTACCGTTCCCGAAGCTGCAGTGCTGATCGGTATCCTAAAGGCAAACAGCCTGTTTAATCCCCGTCTGCATCCTGAACAATCGGTAAAACGCAGAAATATAGTCATTGATCAGATGGTCAGACATAAGTTCATTGCCAAAGCGGAGGGGGAAAAATTCAAATCGGAACCGCTTGGACTGAACTACAGGCTGATCACCTACAACCAGGGACCTGCACCCGGATTGCTGGAATATCTGAAGGATGAGCTGACAGACTGGTGTCTGAACCATCAAAAGGAAAATGGGGAGAAATATAACCTCTACACCGACGGCCTGAAAATATATACGACTGTTGATTACGAAATGCAGAAGTTTGCCCGGAGTGCCGTGAATGAACACATGAAAAGCCTTCAGTCAAAATTTGATGAACATTGGAAAAATAAGCCTCCCTGGGGCAGTGACGGGTCGGTAGTGGCCCGGGCCGTCAGGCGTACCGACCGTTATAAAAAAGCAATTTCACAAGGGAAAAAGCATGATGAAATCATGAAATCCTTTTCAGTTCCGGCAGAAGCAACATTATTCACATGGGACGGATTGAGGCAGGAACTATGTACTCCCCTTGATTCGGTAAAACATTATTTGAAAATGTTGAATACAGGATTCGTGGTGATGGATCATTCTTCCGGGGCAATCAGGGCATGGATCGGAAACATTGATTTCCGTTTTTTTAAGCTTAATTACTGCACTGTTTCCCGGCAGGTGGGGTCAACCTTTAAACCGGTCGTTTATCTTGCAGCCCTCGAATACGGGCTTAGTCCATTTGATTATTATTCGGCCGAGTCCAAAGTCTATGAAGATTACGATAACTGGACCCCTGAAAATGCAAGTGATTCTTATTCAGGGTGGTATACAATGAAGGAAGGTTTGTCACATTCGATCAATACATTGACGGTGGATATCATCATGCAATCCGGGATTGCAAATACCGTGAAAACCGCCAGAAAACTGGGAATCAGATCAGAGTTGCCCGCATATCCTTCATTAGCTCTTGGGGTGGCGTCGATCCCGCTGCTCGAAATGGTTTCAGCTTACGCTACCATTGCCAATCTCGGGAAACTGGTAAAACCCCATGCCATTCTCCGGATTGAGAACAGCGGGGGAGAACTTTTGGAGGAGTTCAGCATAGCAAGGGAAGAAAAAACAGACCTGGATCCCGAGAATTGTCGGATCATAACTGATATGTTACAGGCAGCTGTCAATTCAGGAACAGGGACCAAGATTCGTTCCGTATTTCATGTTCCGGGAGATTTTGCCGGAAAGACCGGAACAACCCAGGATTTCGCCGATGGCTGGTTTATCGGTTATTCTCCCAAACTGGCGGCGGGTTGCTGGGTAGGGGCTGATGACCCTTCCATTCATTTCAGGAACATGACTTTCGGGCAGGGGGCTTATATGGCACTTCCCGTTGTGGGACGATTTTTTCAACTGTTGTACGATTCTCCGAAATATTCAGCATGGAAAAATGATCGTTTTGAAGCTCCCGATTCCGTCATTCTTGAAAAAATTAACCGGTTGCCTGGCCATATCGAAGAGCTGAAGCAGGAGCGTGATTTCAACTTTCTTGAACTTTTCAAAAAGAAAGATGCGAGGGTGGAGCAAAGGGAAAAAAATGAGAAACCCGGTTTAAAACAGGATGAAAAGAAACGGAGCAGTGACAGGGAACCTGCCTGGGAGAAAATCAAAAAAATTTTCAGAAAAGAGTAATTGATGAAAAAATGAGAATTCTCAGCCGCCAAAAATGGAAAGGATGGATAGATGCCATTGTTGAGTGGAGGATCAGCCATCTGAGTGAACGAACTTTCATTTTCATTATAAGTTTTCTCATCGGAATCTTTACAGGAGTTGCAGCCCTGACTCTGAAAAAGCTGATACATCTTGTTGAAACGGTGCTGACAGGAATGATCCCGGCAAATACATTTAATTACTTTTACCTGGCTTACCCTTTGATCGGCATGGCGCTTGCATATCTTTTTGTGAGATACATTGTCAGGGAAGATATCAACCACGGGGTCACTAAAATCCTGTTCTCAATCTCACGAAGAAGAGGCAGGTTGAAGTCACACAATATGTGGACATCGATGGCTGCCAGCAGCATGACGATTGCTTTGGGGGGATCGGTGGGAGCTGAAGCCCCGATTGTTCTGACAGGGGCATCCATCGGTTCCAATCTGGCAAGGTTGTTCCGGCTTAAATACCAGTATATGATCTTGTTAATCGGATGCGGAGCCGCAGGTGCCATTGCCGGTATTTTCAAGGCACCAATAGCCGGAATTGTATTCACCCTCGAGGTTTTGATGCTCGACATGACAATGGCATACCTGGTTCCTTTGCTGATTTCCTCTATCACAGCGGCATCGTTGTCATACATTTTCATGGGAAGTGCGATGGTCACGCAGTTTCATCTGGTGGATCCCTTTTCTGTTAAAAACATCGGGTTTTATATCATGCTCGGTGTAATTGCGGGTTTCGTTTCGCTATATTTTATCCGTTCGGTCATTTGGACGGAGTCGTTGTTCGGAAAAATTCCGAATCCCATTATCCGGCTTCTTGCGGGAGGAATCCTGGTGAGCCTCCTTGTTTTTCTTTTTCCTCCTTTGTGGGGAGAAGGATATACAGTCATCGCACGTCTGTTCAGCGGAAATGGTCATGAATTGCTGAACAACTCTGTTTTTTTTTGCTGGAGAAATTTCGACCAGTTGTTGTTCTTTTTTATGATCTTCATTCTCCTTGTTAAGGTTGTTGCAACAGCTGCTACCACCGGTGGAGGAGGGGTAGGTGGAATTTTCGCACCCACCCTGTTCATGGGAGCTATTACCGGATATGGTTTAGCCCTGGGATTAAACACTTTCTTCGGACTGAACCTTCCGAAGGAGAATTTTGCCCTTGCAGGAATGGCCGGTGTGATGGCCGGTGTGATGCATGCCCCGCTCACAGCTATTTTTCTTACAGCAGAGATTACAGGAGGATATGGGCTACTGATCCCTCTGATTATAACCTCAACCGTTTCATACCTGACCATTTTCAGGTTTGAACCCCATTCCATATATGCCAGGCGGCTTGCTTCCAGGGGAGATCTGATCACCCATCACAAAGACAAGGCCACCCTGAAACTGATGTACACACGGAACCTGATCGAAACCGATTTTGAAATTCTGAGTCCGGATGCAACACTCCGAGATTTGGTGACAGCCATTTCCAGGTCTCACCGGAACCTGTTTCCTGTTGTTGACAGCAACGGTATGATGCGGGGGATGGTCAAACTCAGCGAAATCAGGACAATCATCTTCAACATCGAGCTCTATGATACCGTGAAAATTAAGGACCTGATGTACATGCCTGAATTTTATGTATCGCCCCGCGACAGTATGGAGGAAGTTGTGAACCGGTTTGAGACTTCAGGCCGTTTCAACCTGGCCGTGATCGATGAGGGAAAATATGTAGGATTCCTTTCCCGCGCCAATGTTTTTTCACATTACAGGGAATATATACGTCAGTTATCCAGTGAATAAGAGCTGAACCTGTGCACCAGGAAGGCATATAAAATGATAAATACAAGTGAAAATATCAGGACTACAGCTGAAAATGCTCCCCTGCCTGCCATGATCAGAGGGTAGGAGATGATGGCAATCCGGGCGGTAAGGTAAATGTAAAATCCAAATCTTCGCAGGTTCCACATCAGGAAAACACCAAAAATTGAAACCGCAAACAGAAGTCCGAAAAACAGGAAATATTCTGCCGAGAGTGATAATTGCGCAGGAACAGACCCCGCTTCCATGATCCGGGGGCCTGCTTCGCGGAAGAAGAGGGCGATCAGGATGTAGGCCAGGAATCCCATCCCGTTGCCGGTAAACGACAACAGACAAAGTGCTTCGAG
>CAYNBE010000050.1:0-18410 GCA_964395045.1 uncultured Prolixibacteraceae bacterium
AATGATTAACTCTTACATGCGAATTACATGTGTTTCCACTCATTATACCAAATGATCTTGAAAATTTTAAACACATGAAAACTGTAATCAAAGATGCAATCGTGATAAACGAAGGATTCAGGTTTACGGGAACTGTTGTGATTGAGGGGGAAAGAATTACCGGTATTTTCAGGAATGGATTACCAGCCGGAATAGATATCATGAATGCAGATGTGATTGATGCCAGCGGACAATACCTTCTTCCAGGCGTCATTGACGACCAGGTTCACTTCAGGGAACCCGGCCTCACCCACAAAGGCGATATTTCATCTGAAAGCATGGCTGCAGTTGCAGGTGGTGTTACCTCCTACATGGACATGCCCAACACTTCTCCGCAAACCGTGACACAGAAACTCCTCGAAGATAAATACATTACCGCGTCGGAAAAATCGGTTGCCAACTACTCCTTTTATATGGGAGTTACCAACGACAACCTTAAAGAAGTCCTGAAAACAGATCCGTCCAAGGTTTGCGGCATCAAGGTTTTTCTGGGATCGTCGACCGGGAATATGCTGGTTAGCAGGGAAGATGTCATTTCCGACCTTTTCGCGAATGCCCCCACACTAATTGCTGCCCATTGTGAAGACGAATCCGTCATCCGCTCAAACACCGAAAAGGTAATTGCAATGTTCGGCGATCAAATCCCTTTTGCATTCCATCCGTTGATCAGGGATGAAGATGCTTGTTACCGCTCCTCTGAACGAGCAGTTGAACTGGCCAGCCGCTACGGGACACGGTTGCATGTTTTGCACCTTTCAACTGCCCGGGAAATGGAGCTCTTCAGCCCCGGTGAAGTTACCGGGAAAAAAATTACGGCCGAAGTCTGTGTACACCATTTGTGGTTCGACAATTCATGGTATGAAAAGCTGGGAAGCCTGATGAAATGGAATCCCTCCATCAAGGCTGCTTCCGACAGGCAAGCGCTTTGGTCTGCCCTTCTGAACGACCGGATTGATGTTATTGCCACCGACCATGCCCCCCACACTCTGGAAGAAAAAGGACAACCCTATGTGAAGGCCCCTTCCGGAGGGCCACTGGTACAACATTCGCTTGTTTCCATGCTTGAAATGAGCCGGCTGGGAAAGATAACTCCTGAACAGATTGTCAGAAAAATGTGCCATGCCCCGGCCGATCTTTTTAGAATCAGAAACAGGGGATACATCAGGGAAGGATATTATGCCGACCTCGTGCTGGTCGATCCCCGGAAACCATCGACCGTTTCGTCTGAAAACCTGTTTTACAAATGCGGTTGGTCTCCCTTTACCGGTACCACCTTCAGCCATACGATAACCCATACCTTTGTCAACGGACAGCTTGTTTACAAAAACAACCAGGTAAACCGGGAAGTCAGGGGACAAAGGTTGCTTTTTAATCCTTTCTGACCAACCGAAGGCCATCGAAAGGAAACCCCAATGGGTAATAATCAGTCAACCACCAGGAGCAGGTACTTGGATGCTTTCCAAAACTCTTTTGGATTGTCAATAAACAGCGTGTCGGCTGTTTTCTCCCCGGTAATGTGATAGGAAGTTGCAGGATGTACCGAAATCACCCTGGCCTTTTTCACCATCAGAGGCAAAACCGTGAAATATCGGATATCAACCTCTGAGAAATATTCACGGTTAAAATCCTTTTTCATTTTCATGGTTCTCCCCATCCCGAGGACACCACCCGTTTTCTCAAGAATGTTGTTCTCGGTCAGTTCTTTTGCTGTTCCAATCGCATAAAAAGCCCTATTCAGCTCACGAACCTGGCTCTCGATTGTCTCACTTTTTTCCTGGCTTTCCTGCGTTACCTTCTGGACTTGCTCTGTCAGTTGGCTAATATCAATGTTCAACCTTTGAACTTCTTTCGTGAGCTGGGCAATCTCCGCATCTTTTTCTTCGATCCGGGCATTCAGGGTCTCTACCATTTTTTCAAATTCACTGACCATCCCCTGTAACTGCCCGATTTTCGAGTTTGCATTGGTGAGCTTTTTCTGAAGTGATGCAACCAAATCCTTGTTCTTCTGAATCAACTGATTCAAAAGTGCAATGTCTTCCAGAATCTGTTTCTTTTGGCTTGACCCCAGCTCCCCGGGCCGTGCGGAATTGATTGTTACAAGTTTTTCTGCTGTTTTGATCGAATCAAGATTGGCTTGAATCTCATTGAATCCAGTCAGAAATTCAACAATGGCTGAATCCTTTTCCGATGACACCTGGGCAAGACTGTCCCTGAGAGCGCTTAACCTGTCAATTTGCTGCTGTTTTTGCTGGCAACCAATTAACAAAACCGTAAAAAACAACCATACCAGTTTTTTCATTTTATCTATTTTTTAGTTCCTCACTTTTGAGCGCTCAAAGTTACACAATCATTACGTTAAAATTATTCACCTTCCTTTTTTTACCAACCTGACTGAATCCTTGTTATATGATTGTCCCACGGAGGCTCAGCTCATAACGATCCTTCATACTGGCATACGGAACACTGAATTTGCCGGAAGAAAATCACATTTTTTTCGTACATTTGACTATATACAAACATTGGGAAACGAAGAAAATAACCTTTCAATAAAAAATCTGGTATGATTTCCATTGTCATGACGGTTATGGTTTCCATGTTTTTTCAGTATTCCTGGAACACCGACAAATACAGGGGCGCAAGGGAGGAGATGGTCCGGAAACAGCTGATTTCAAGAGGGATATCCGATGAAAAGATTCTTGCAGCTTTCCGTACAGTGCCCCGTCACTGTTTTATCCCTGAGGAGCTTGTGAATTCGGCCTATGGTGATTTTCCCCTTCCGATCGGTGAAGGACAGACGATTTCCCAACCCTATGTGGTAGCATTCATGACCGAAGTCCTTCGTTTGAAACCGGGAGATAAAGTTCTTGAAATCGGAACAGGCTCTGGATATCAGGCAGCTATTCTCGCAGAAATGGAGACCGATGTTTACTCAATAGAACTGATTGAGCCGCTTGCCCGGAATGCAGAAAAAACGCTGACCAGCCTCGGATATGATCACATACACCTGAAAACCGGTGACGGATATCTTGGCTGGCCCGAATTTGCCCCTTTTGATGCTATCCTGGTAACCTGTTCCCCTTCCGAAATCCCGCTGACGCTGAAGCAACAACTGGCCGAAGGAGGAAAAATGATCATCCCTGTCGGTAAACAACACCATGTCCAGTACCTCTACCTCCTGGAAAAAAGAAACGGAAAAATCAGGCAGGAAAGTGTGATGCCGGTCCGCTTTGTGCCGATGGTAAATGAAATGGGGAAAACATACTAAAAACATATTTTTGGGCGAAGCGAAATCCCTTACTTCAGGAAGTACCTGCCAGATAAAGTTACACCCCTGGAACCGGTAACCATTGAACACTTTGACAATTTATTATCTTTTTGACACTTTGAAAATAAAAACTCCCCATGACCTTTGTAAAACCTCTCTCAGGCAGGATCGCCTCCATTGACATATTCAGGGCACTGACCATGCTTCTGATGGTCTTTGTAAACGATTTGGCCGGACTGACAAACATTCCCGGATGGCTGAAGCATACCCCGGCCGAATTTGATGGGATGGGATTGTCGGATGTGGTTTTTCCCGCCTTTCTCTTTATTGTCGGGCTTTCCATTCCCCATGCAATCAGGAACCGGATGGCCAAAGGCGAAAATTCCGGTCAGATCGCGAAACATATTTTTCTTCGCTCTTTTGCATTAATCGCAATGGGTTTCTTCCATGTGAACCTTGGATATATGAATCATTCACTGATGCCGGTTTCACGCCCGGTTTATGAAATCCTTCTCTTTGCGGCATTCTTCCTGATATGGAATACATACCCAGCATCAGGAAAAATAGGGAAGCTGAGCATTAACTGGTTCAGGGGCACCGGTATCCTGCTGCTTGTCTTTCTGGCTGCAATATTCAGGGGTGGAACTGCTGATTTCCCGGTTTGGATGAAACCACACTGGTGGGGAATTCTCGGACTGATCGGCTGGGCATACCTGTTTTCGGCCCTGGTCATCCTGTTTTCAGGAAACCGGTGGTGGTTCATCGCCCTCTTTGCATTGATTTTTCATTTTCTGAATTATCTGGAATTCGCCCCTTTCACACAGGATTTTCAACCTTTCCGGCTGGTCGTCGGCGCTTCAAACCATGCCCTTGTGCTGACCGGGGCAATGGCATCGGTTGGTATGCGGGAACTGGATAAAAAATTCAGGGACGATTGGGTTTTCATTGCGTTCCTGTTGTTCCTGTGCCTGGTTTTTACCGGATATGGATGGCTGGTCAGGCCGCTGGGGGGCATTTCGAAAATAAAAGCAACTCCCTCGTGGACAGCCATATGTGCCGGGATCAGCTTTGCTGCTTACGCCCTGCTGTATCTGACCTCCGACATACTCCGGCTGACCAGGTGGGCCGGATTCCTAAAGCCTGCCGGAACAAGTACCCTTACCTGTTATCTGGTGCCATACCTGGTTTATCCGGTTTTACAGCTTTTCGGATGGCAGTGGCCGGAATTTATGTCCAAAGGAGGCACGGGGCTGCTTAAATCATTCCTTTTTTCTTTGGCAATAATCTGGATTACCGGATTGATGGAGAGAATGCACGTCAAACTGAAAATCTAACCGGGGGCAAGTATCCGGAACGGTTCAACCGGAATATTCCGGAAAATCCAGAAAAGAATGACCACGGCAAGAATAATCCAGGGGGTATTCTTCCGGTACAGGATATCAGGCAGCTTCCATCCCAGCTTTCTGTTTAAGAATTTGTATATCAAATGATAGAATATTACAAATGCCGACGGGATGATTAGAAGGTTCTGCCCCGCTGCCTCCCCGAAACGAAAGTGCAGAAGATTGTGGATAGCCCTCTGTGAGCCACACCCCGGGCAATAATAACCTGTAAGGATATTAAACGGACATCGCGGAAAAAGATAACCTTCTCCCGGATCAAAAAAATAAAACAACACGACCATTACCAGAATGAAAACCGGTATGATTCGTTTGATGGTTTTGCCAGGATCAGGAACCAAAAACACCGTTGAAAATTGCAGAGCCTACTCCCAGAACCACTATGACAATGAAATAAATAATGGCAACGGCGATTCCGATTCCAGCCGATAACCAAGCCCAAAGTTTGGCATTTTTACTCGACCTCACGGCCCCTTCCAGGTCACCGGCCTGCCATTTGGAATTCACCTGGGCAGCATACACAATTGATACAATCCCCAAGGGAAGACAGCAAAAAATCGTAGTTAATATTGCCCAGACAAGGTAATTGGCGGGCGGAGTGCCGCCAACTGCCTGCGAGGCAGCAGTTTCCTGCAAAGGTGCTTGTTCATCCATAATTGTAAGGTTTATCGTTCGTGATTATTGTTTACCAAATGTAAGGAAAAACAATTTAATTTGCACTGAATTAAACTTAAAACGATGAGAAAACCATCAGCCTTTGTATTGCTTGGACTGGTTCTGGCAGGATGTTGTCAATCCAATGATCCCCTTGTAGCATTAAAGAATGGGCAATGGATCGACCTTACGTGGGCCTTTGATGAAGAGTCGGTCTATTGGCCGACGAACATCCCCTTTACCCACGACACGGTATCCGAAGGGATAAATCAGCAGGGATATTACTATTCATCCTTCAAATTCAGCGCTGAAGAACATGGAGGGACCCATTTTGATGCCCCCATCCATTTTGCGGAAGGAGGTAACAGCATCGAAAAGGTGCCTGTCGAACAGCTCACAGGCGAAGGGATCAAAATTGATGTAACCGCGAAAGTGGAAACAAACCGCGACTACCAGGTTTCGGTTGCCGATTTTCAGGAATGGGAATCAAAACACGGACAAATACCCGAAAACTGCATCGTATTGCTTTACACCGGATTTGATAAATTCTATCCGGATAAGGAAAAATATACCGGAACGACCCTGACAGGGGCCCAAGGGGTTGAAAATCTCCATTTCCCCGGATTGCATCCTGAGGCAGCCATCTGGATCGCGACCGAACGAAAAATCAAGGGAATAGGTTTGGATACCCCCAGCATTGATTATGGCCAATCGAAAGCTTTTATGACGCACCGGACACTGTGTGCCCAAAACATAGCCGCATATGAAAACGTGTCCCGGCTGAGCGAACTGCCTGAAAAGGGATTTTGGGTAATGGCCTTCCCCATGAAAATTAAAGGAGGCAGCGGGGCCCCGCTTAGAATAGTGGCCTTAATTCCCGGGAACAGTTAGAGAACCCCTTAAAAAATCCCGGTTTCCTAAACCGGATTTCTGAACATTTTACAAACCAGTACTTATTCTGCCTGGCATTCTCCATTGATTTTCGGTTCGACAGACAGGCAGGAACCTTTAAAAAAAGTGAATCTCTTTCACAAAAACCGATTTTTCTCTATATTTAGCTGATTTTATCTGAAAAAACATCATTCAATAATTATTCATCACAACTGATTAAATATGAACAATAAAAGTGAAAAAAACGAGATTTCCCGCAGAGCTTTTCTCGGGACTTCAGCTGCTGTTGCAGCAGGATTCACGATCATTCCCGGTCATGTTGTTTCCGGAATGGGGTATGTGGCTCCCAGTGATAAACTCAACATTGCTGGTATCGGTGTCGGAGGGATGGGGAATGCCAACCTGAAAAACCTGAAGTCACAGAATATTGTGGCTCTTTGTGATGTTGACTGGGGCTACTGCAAACAGAACAAGGTATTCGAGGAATATCCGGGAGCAAAGTGGTACAAAGACTGGCGCAAAATGTACGATGAGATGGGCAAATCGATCGATGCCGTCGTAGTGGCAACAGCCGACCATACCCATTGCATCACTGCATCTCATGCCATCACCATGGGCAAACATGTGTATGTTCAAAAACCTCTGACGCACACCGTATATGAATCACGGTTGCTGACAAAACTGGCCGAAAAGTACAAAGTGGCAACACAGATGGGGAATCAGGGTTCTTCGGGTGAAGGAGTCTCACTTTGCTGTGAGTGGCTTGCCAACGGTGAAATCGGGGAAGTGACCAAAGTGGAAGCTTTCACCGACCGTCCTATCTGGCCGCAGGGGTTAAACCGTCCGGAACCTGGGCAGTGGGTTCCCGAAACACTCGACTGGGATCTTTTTATCGGTCCGGCCCCCATGAGACCATACCATTCCCTGTATACTCCATGGAATTGGCGCGGATGGTGGGATTTCGGAACGGGTGCTCTCGGCGATATGGCCTGCCATATCCTCCACCCGGTGTTTATCGGACTGGAGCTTGGTTATCCGACCAAAGCACAGGGAAGTTCCACCCTTCTCCTGAACGACTGTGCCCCCAATGCCCAGATGGTAAAG
The DNA here is from genome assembly GCA_964395045.1 of uncultured Prolixibacteraceae bacterium. Lineage (GTDB taxonomy): Bacteria > Bacteroidota > Bacteroidia > Bacteroidales > Prolixibacteraceae > UBA1413. The sequence goes on from CAYNBE010000050.1 coordinate 7,354, forward strand.
CTGGTATTTCCTGCCAGGGTCCCGAAACGTCCGTGGAAAGGGATGAAAAAAGGCACCATGCTAAAAGAAGTTGAAGTAACCTGGTACGATGGCGGGCTGCAACCTATGAAACCCGAGGGGTGGCCTGCAGGAAAAGATATGAACAATAATGGCGGCGGGGTTATTTTCCACGGCACCAAGGACAAACTGATCTGCGGATGTTATGGCAGGGATCCCTGGCTGCTCTCGGGGCGTGTGCCCGATGCACCTAAATTCCGCCGACGGATCGATGTCAGTCATGAAATGGATTGGGTTCGTGCCTGCAAGGAAAGCCCTGAAAACCGAGTCAAAACAGCATCCGACTTCAGCGAAGCAGGGCCATTCAATGAAATGGTGGTGATGGGTGTGCTTGCCGTAAGGCTCCAGGGATTAAACAAAGAACTGGAATGGGACGGACAGAATATGAAATTCACCAACATCTCCGACGACCTGCAGATCAAAACTGTGGTTAAAGACGGCTTTTCAATCCATGACGGGCATCCATCATTCAAAAAAGACTGGACCGATCCGATGCCTGCCACCCAATTTGCAGCCGAACTGATCAAGCATACATACAGGCAACCCTGGTCTTTGCCGGAGATGCCGGTATAAGGTTGGTTCGCCCATAGAATATCATCTATTTACTCAAGGGGTGACTTGAAGTCACCCCTTGAGTGTTTTCACAAAAAATAATACAAAATAGAAGTGTCTCAAGGTTTTTCCCGCCGAAAATTTATTGCCACCTCAGCAACCGCTGGCGCAGCATTCACATTGCTCCCAAGTCATGTGATCAGTGGGTTGGGACATCCTTCTCCCGGTACCAAACTTAACATAGCTGCCATTGGGGTCGGGGGAATGGGTTACAGAAACCTCAAAAATATGGAGACCGAGAATATTGTAGCCTTGTGCGATGTGGACTGGGACTATGCAGGGAGAAGTGCCTTCAAGGCATGGGGCCGTGCAAAACTATACAAGGATTACCGGGTCATGTTCGACCAGCAGAAAGATATCGATGCAGTGCTAATTGCCACCCCGGACCATTCACATGCCCTGCCTGCTATGATGGCCATGAAGATGGGATACCATGTTTATGTCCAGAAACCTCTGGCCCACACAGTTTACGAATCAAGGGTGATGGCTGAAACCGCAAAGGCATATAAAGTAGCAACCCAGATGGGAAATCAGGGTAATTCAGACGATGGAACCCGGAAAATCTGCGAATGGATATGGGCAGGCACCATCGGTGACATTTACCACGTCGATGCCTGGACCGACCGCCCCATCTGGCCTCAGGGCCTCGAACGTCCCGAGAAACACCAAAAAGTGCCCAAAAACCTTGACTGGGATTTGTTCATTGGTACAGCACCCTGGCGACCTTACAATGAAGTGTATACTCCTTGGAACTGGCGCGGATGGTGGGATTTCGGTACAGGTGCCCTCGGCGATATGGCCTGCCATATTCTTGATCCGGTCTTCATGGCACTTAAACTGGAATATCCTACTTCTGTCGTTGCATCGTCAACCTCCATTAACATGGAATCAGCCCCCAATGCCGAATTCATACGCTTTGAATTTCCCCGACGCGATAATCTTCCGAAAGTAGCCATGCCCGAAGTTACCATCGACTGGTACGACGGGGGACTGCTGCCACCCCGGCCCGATGAACTTATGCCCGGTGAAACAATGGGAGACCAGGACGGCGGATGCATTTTCCACGGTACCAGGGGCAAAATCATGTGCGGAACTTACGGACGAAATCCGCAGTTATTGCCCACAAGCGAAATGCAGAATTTCAACCAGCCCCCACATTCCATCCGTCGGATTCCAAATGCCATGAGCGGTGGACATGAACAGGACTGGATCAGGGCATGCAAGGAAAGCCGCGAGACCCGGCTTGAGGCATCTTCCCATTTCGGTTATGCCGGACCACTGAGTGAAATGGTTATGACCGGGTTACTGGCAGTGAGGCTCCAGAGCCTGAACCGGAAACTGACGTGGGACGGCAAAAACATGCGCTTTACCAATATCGGCTACGACGATAAGATCAAAATCCTCACCCGTAACAGGTTCGAAGTGGTTAACGGAGATCCCCGGTTCGACAAACAGGTTGCAACCCTCCCCGCAGCACAAATGGCCGAAGAATGGATTCGCCATACCTATCGCAACGGCTGGGAACAGATATAGAGTATTCAGCGGCAGTCGCCAGCAGACAGTAAGGCAAAGGCAAAGGTACTAGCAAAGGCAGATATGATTCAGTAGTCGGCCTTCACTATCCTATCATAAAGCATAAAACGGAGTGAAGTAGCGGGGTCGGAAATGAACAGCTGACTATTTCCCGTTATTTTTTTCCGGTTCAGGGACTGTTTTTATTTCAACCTTCCTTTCGCCGGAATTCTCCGGGATTTGTTTCACCATTTCCAGTTCCCTTACAACCCGGGGCTCATTCATTTTTCTGAGAACTTCCATGTCAGGTTCAGCAAGTGCACCAAATGCTTCACTGTCACCCGGTTTTATTTCCTGCCTGATCACTGTGATCTTCTCTTTTCCACCGCTCATTTTCTTCTTCTTATAAGAAAGTATCCCCGGGTCGGAAAGATCAATCACATTTCTCTGCTTCATGGAAAAGCGGAGCGGCGGAACCGGCGGGATTCCTGGAACGTCATGCCGAAAGGGCGCTGTGATCAATCTCTGTACCCTTTTCCCGTCCCCACTGTGATATAACACATCTTCTTCTCCCTCTCCGTTGCCAGCCTTCTTTATAAATTCCGTCACCTTTCTCCCGCTGTCACCAATCAATTCAAATCTGCGGATGACGATGGGATCCCCGGCATGTCTCCTTTTCATTAGGATAATCCTTTCCAATTCATCGTCATCTAAATCAAATTCCTGAAATCCAGACAGGGAATCACATTCTTCCGCCACCCATTTGAATTTTTTACCCTTTCCGGTAAATCCCAAACCCTGATTGTCACCGACGATTACCGTGTCGGTCACTTCTTTCACACCGTCCTTGATGGTCACGATCCTGATGTGTTTTTCTTTCTTCAGGTCATCCTTTTTTTCCTGGGCGGCAATCCGCACCATACTTGCCATCTGTATAAAATAGCAGGGCAAAACGAACATTATCAAAATCCTTTTCATATTTCTGTTATTAATTGTTTACGGAAAACAAAGATACAGCAGGTTTTACATGACCCCCGGTTAAAGCCTGGTTAATTTTGGTTAAGGAAACGTTAAAACCTGCCTGTCAGCTTTTTAAATACTTATCTTTGACCCTATGGGAAAAAAAATCATCGCTGGTTTGATCACACTGCTGGGAGTGTCCATCCTTGGTATTGTTGCCGTACAGGTTGTATGGATGAAGAATGCTGTCAGGGTGAGGAATGAGCTTTTCGACCGCAGCGTCACAGAAGCGCTGCACCAGTCTGTCGCCCGTTTGAGTACAATCCACGATGTTATGATCATACGGGAGCTTGCGGCACCTGATTCCATATCCAGGATCACGGGCCATTTTTCTTCCCCTCCGGTTCCTCCCCGGTTTGCGATAAAACGAAAGAAAAACAACCTGAATATACAGGAGGAGATAGCCGTGGAGATACAGGCTGACAGTATTGGATATAAAATTCGCCGGTCAGGAGAGGGGCAGCATAGAAGTTTGCCCGAATGGAACGACACCATCCTCCGGGGAAATAACAAAATAGTGATTCTGCACAATGACAGTCTCAGAAAGCTGACCAGGATTATCACCGATGGAAAGGTCATTCTCGATTCCTTCAAACTTGCCTTTGAATCGGAAGAGGCCATCAGAAAAGAACTTGATCAGCGAATCCATCTCAGGGCAACCCACCTTAAAAACCTTGCAGAAAGAGCCCGGAGCGAAATGATCATGCTCGACAATCCGAAAATCGACCGGGAAAAGCTGGAGCAGATTCTGACCGAAGAACTGGAGGCACGGAAGATACCCATCGCATTTCAGTATGGTGTCTTTAAAGATTCGACCCTGCTGGTATCGACAGAGAAACCGGACACACTGGCTTTGTTGACGGCACCTTTTACAACGGACCTTTACCCCGACAACATTTTCAGGAGGAATCTGAGGTTATCCCTGATTTTTCCATCCCGCGACAGATTCATTTTTAAGTCGATCGGATGGCTTTTGGGCGCATCTTTTCTATTTTCGCTGGTCATTTTGGTGGCATTCGCTGCCAGCGTTTTTCTCCTGATGAGACAAAAGAAAATTTCGGAGATGAAAGCCGATTTTATCAACAACATGACCCATGAGTTCAAAACACCCATTGCCACCATTTCGGTTGCATCCGATTCCATCCTGAATGAAAAGGTGATCGGAGACCGTGAGAAAGTGCAGTATTTCACAGGAATGATCAAAAAGGAAAACCAGCGGCTGAACCGGCAGGTCGAGGACATTCTCACGATTGCCAGGCTGGAGAAAAAAGAGTTCGGATTCAGGTGGGAAGAAGTCGATATTCATGAGGTTATTACAGAAGTGACCGATGTGATTAGGCTACAGATCGAGCACAGGGAAGGTAAGATTCTGTCGGTTTTTGAAGCCACAAAATCGATTCTGAAAGCCGACAGGCAACATCTGAGCAATGTGGTATTCAATCTCATCGACAATGCGAACAAGTATTCACCCGAATCACCCGACATCATGATCAGGACAACGAACAGGAATCATAGCCTGGTTTTGACGATAGCAGACAAAGGATCAGGAATGACAAGGCAGGTCCAGAAAAGGATTTTTGAAAGGTTTTACAGGCAGCCAAGCGGGAACATTCACAATGTCAAAGGATTCGGTCTTGGTCTGAATTATGTCAGGGCAGTTGTTGAAGCCCATCAGGGAACCATTGCCGTGCACTCTGAACCGGGACGCGGCAGTTCCTTTGAAATTTCTTTCCCCTGCAAAAACGGAAACGGATCGTGAACCATGCAAAACAATTTCCTGAAATACAGCAACCATTCATCTGACGATCATTTGGTTCCGAAGGTACCCTTGCTGTTGGTCGAAGATGACCTGAACTTTGGCTCCGTTCTGAAATCATATCTCGAAATCAACGATTTCGCTGTGACATGGGTCGATGACGGAAAATATGCGGTCGACAGGTTCCGGAACGGTAATTTCAGGTTGTGCCTGCTCGATGTGATGCTGCCGCATACCGACGGTTTTGCCATTGCACAGGAAATCCGGAAACTGGATACCGATGTTCCGTTCATCTTCCTGACAGCCAGAACAATGCGCGAAGATGTTTTGAAAGGGTACCAACTCGGGGCCGACGATTACATCACCAAACCCTTTGACACCGAGGTATTGTTGTGTAAGATCAGGGCCATTCTCAGGCGTGGCAACGGAAACAGCGGAACCGGAAATACGCTTTTCAACATCGGGAGTTTTCATTTTGACCACAGGCTGCGACAGGTATCCGGACACGGCACAACCCGCAAACTGACCCCCAAGGAAGCCGACCTGCTGAAGCTCCTCTGTGAACACAAAAACACCCTTTTGCCCAGGGAAATAGCCCTGGTCAGGATTTGGAGCGACGACAGCTATTTCACCACCAGGAGTATGGATGTTTTCATCACCCGCCTCCGGAAATACTTTGAAGCCGATCCTGGAATCGAAATCAACAACATCCACGGAAGCGGTTTCATCCTGTCGGTAAAGGAATGAAATATTCAGAGCCGGTTTGGGGCATTTCAGGCAGTTCATGCAAAGTGGCCTTTCATCGATTGTATAAATACATGGTATTTCGATGGGAAATCAATTATTCAATCAATACTTATTTTCGTTACAATAGTCAGCTTTCCAGAGAATAACATTCATTTTCGCCATCACATCCTGTTATAAATGACTTCCGGAAGAACCTTTAAAATGGACGCGATCAGCCACCAGCGTTTTGTGACATAGACAACCTTTCTTTTTCTGATAATCGCATTGTAAATCTGCCGTACAGCTTTTTCAACAGGCATTACCCAAAACAACCCATCTCCTTTTGCCATATCCGTATCGACCAGTCCGGGACGAACGTCGGTTAAAAAAATCTGTGCATTCATTTTTGCAGATTTTTGTCTTAATCCTTCCAGGTAGTTTATCTGATATGCTTTTGATGCATTATATGAAGGAGACTGTCTGCCCCCGCGAAGTCCCCCGATTGAACTTATTGCAACCAGATGTCCCGATTTCTGTTTTTCAAAGTATTGATATGCCCAGTCAGCAATAAATGTAAACCCGGTTACATTTGTGTCAATTGTCCGTTTTTCAGTTTCAAAGTTCAGTTCATCATTTATTTCTCCCGTTCCTGAACAAAAGACCAATAAATCAAGTCCGCCAAGTTCGGATGTCAGTTCTTCCAGTTTATTTGCCGCTGTATTTGTGTCTTTTACGTCAAAAGACTTTATGAAACATAGCCCGGAAATTTCTGATTTCAGTTTTTCAAGCAGTTCGGTTCTTCTACCTGTAATACCAACAGTAAAACCATTGTCAGCGAGCAACTTTGCAAGTTCTTTTCCCATTCCGGAAGTCGCACCGATAATGATTGCTTTTTTATTCATGCTCTGTGATATTTCAGGTGAGGTCTGAAGTCAGTTTTTCAATAAAGTAATCCAAACAACCAAAGCGGGATGATACGATCATTTCCGATTTCAATACTATCCATGACCACATAAGCATTTTCAAGATTTTTTAATCTTTTTCAGTGATTTCGATTTCCCCCCCCAACTCAAAATAGTATTTGTCTTCTACCAGGAAATCGGTTTCTTTATCAGAAGAAACATCGTATTTTTTGATGAAAGGTATCAAGAATTGATAAATATCATCTATGCACTGACAGAATAATGCATAAATATTATCAATGCATTGATAAGTATTTAATTCAGGTTTCACAAGTGATTTTAATCACTTGCCAGGGTTCAAAATCATCAAGGTTTGTAAAATGCTCAAGGTCACACTCATGTCGATCCGGTTATTCATCGCCATTTCATCGGCAATCCCAGGTAAAATCCGGAAATCATCAACCTTTCGTACTTTTAAAATGCGGCGGCGTCGCAATATATTTGTAGAAAGCTTGATTAATCATAGAACACAAGCAACGTAGCTGCGAAATAAAATAATGTAAATTGGTTGACTGATCATGAAGATATTTCACCGCCACGCGGCTTGTTGGCTGTTGTGTAGAATTCTCGCCTATCAAGATTGGGCCGCGAAGCGGCCGAAATCCGTATGACGGGAATATTTCTGATTACGAATCTCATTCAATTATGAATGACATCCACTATCTTATTAAAATTGCGTAATTTCAAAATTTAATAATTCCGTTTTCTAAGAGTGCTCTATCCTTTTGTCTTCCATTTTCAAAAAATTCCGCAGGAAAAATGTTCCAGTTGTCACCCGGAAGAGGCCTGATTACTTTCCGGGCCTGAATAAATTTCATCAGGAGCGTCCTGAAATCAGATAGGCTTGAATCGATAATCCTTGCGGGTATTTGTCCGGCATCCAGGCCGGCCCCCAAGGTCAGGTGACCGCCCCCGCCGCTGCCCCGGTATGAATTCACAGCCACTTTATACATTTTTTCCCTGACGAAGGGTTCGCCGTTTTCCATCCCATAGATGGTTACCCTTGGTCCCTGCATCTTCGACACATCAACCGAGTAACGGATGCCTGAGGCCGAATCAAAATTATATGAGGGATTTTGCAAAACAGGTTTGGTTGCTTCATTTTCCCTGTTTCTGAAAAGCAGCAGGTGATCCGTTTCATCTTTCATCCGGTTGAACCAGAGATCGCAGGAATATTCAAGGTACCTTTCAATTTCACTGCCTGTCAGCTCCATGGTGTAAATAAAATTTTCATACCAGTACATTTTGAAAAGGTCGCGGACATATAGCATCCCGGGATCGATCACAGCCGAGAGGGAAAGAGGAGCCGTAAAGGAGATATCTGCACCGGTGACTTCCAGCTGGACCCTGTGAACCAGATCGGTCAGGGAGGCATTTCCGAAAAGGGCGTCCAAGCTCCGGAGAGGGACTTCGATCTCTCCCACCTCCCTGTTTGCATAGGCCCGGATTTCGGTCTGATCACGACTGAACTTCCGCATATACTTTTTTCCCGCAAGCGATCCGGGTACCGTGAGCAGTTGTCCCTTCACCGAAACAAGCCTGAATTTCCTGTCTGGATCGTGGTTGAGAAGAAGTTCGGCAAATGCCAGGTTTTTTGCCGCATTCCCCGGATTGAGCACCAGAACCTCTCTGCCTTCCCTGTTCACCAGGTTTTCATTCCGGGGCCGGTGGTCATGGCCCAGAAGGATTACATCAAATCCCGGTATGTTTTCCGCAATATACCTGCCCGCATCTTCCAAAGGAATTCCGGGTTCCTCCCGGCGGTCACCTCCAAATCCCGAATGGAACAATCCCACGATCAGATCAGGCTTTTCGTTTTCACGGACAATTTTTACCCATAGCTCCGCCGATTGGACCATGTCGCGGAAGGTTAGTCCTGCCCAGAGCTTCTGCGGCAACCATCGCGGAACCGCAGGAGTGGTCAGGCCGATCACGGCAATCCTGATTCCCTCCCTTTCAATTACGGTGTAAGGTTCAAAGTAAGGGTCGTCCGTCCGGGAACTGATCACATTGGCACCCAGATAAGGGAAACCGAAAACCTTTTTCAGATGGTTGTAAACAGCCGGACCGGCTTCAATATCGTGATTGCCGACGGTAGCAGCATCGTACTTCATGTAGTTTAAAATCCTTGCGAAAAGATTTGTGCGCTTTTTCTGCACAAAATTGGCATAATACGAAACGGGGGTCCCCTGTACCAGGTCGCCGTTTTCGAGCAGGATCAGGTTGTGTTTTCTGATATCCCGGATGGAATCGATCAGAAATGCTACCCCCGCCAGGGAGCTTTTTCCTTTGCGATCCTCTTCAAAATCATAAGGGAACAGGCAACCATGCACATCGGAGGTAGCGGCGATCCGGATCCGGACCTCCTGCCCTCCGGCATAAAATGAAACCAGCAGGAACATCAGCACTGCAAGAACTTTGTATTTCATAATCCAGTTTTTAAAACGGGGTTGTATCAAAAGCCATATTAAAGAAGGTTTCTTCCTTTTTGCAAATTTGTGAGGCACTTAGTGATTCTTTGTGGTTCAATTAGTTATAATAAACCACTCAGGAACACTGAAGTTATCACCAAGGTACGCTAAATACTTTTACACAACCCGGTTTCAAATATATCCGATAGAAAAATAGTTTTCAGAACTCCACCTGAAGCATATATTTCACCGGAACCGGTTTGCCCCTCTGCCGTCCGGGCTTCCATTGCTCCATCTTTTTCACCAGGTCAATGGCACCTGATTTTACCTTTTCGTTATCACACTCTTTTACAACAATATCCTCCGGATTTCCTTTTTCATTGACTGTAAATTCCACCTTTGCCTTTCCTTTCAGGTTCCCCGAGGCAGCGAGATTTTTCTCCGTCGCTCTCACATATTTCCCCAGTGCCCAGGCACCTCCGGGATACTCAGGCATCTCCTCCACAACCGAAAAGATTTCCTCACCTTCGACCGGAGCTGATTTCTTTTTGGAAACCCCCTTTGGTTCCGGAGCCGGCGGAGGAGGTGGAGGTGCTATCCTGTCCATGTCGGTCGAAATCCCGACCACTGCTTCCTTCATGGTTACCTTCCACGGTTTTTCGGATAAGGTACCATTTTGGGCAACGTTAACCGACTCATATCCGACATGTGAAATAACCAGTTCGCCGGAAGAGTTGGCCGGAATCTGAAGTTCAAAGGCCCCGTCTCTTCCTGACACCGTTCCGGAGGTGGTGCCCCGTGCTACGATCACGGCATTTTCGAGCGGTTTGCCGTCAGGACGTAAAACAATTCCCCGGGCTTTCCCATCCTGGCTGTCCAGAACCGGAAGTGACTGGTCAACAGATGTTTCGTTCAGACCGTCAAAACGGTTTTGATAATCAGGTTTGGCAAATGCCATCCCGAGAAGTGCCACTACGGGCAGTGCCCAAACCATGCGCAATACCCTTGATTTTTTGGATTTTTTCTTTGTCATTATTTTAAAACTGTTTGTGTTGAGGGCAAAATTCAGGTGGCTGGCAAATCCAACGACCTCTTCACCCATCAAGTGGTTAATTAAAAGCGCCTGGTACCTGTCTACCGGTCGTCCCTGCGCAAGAACGCCCGCATCGGTGAGGTATTCATGATTCTGCCTGATCGAGCGCCCAAACAACCAGACAAACGGATTAAACCAGAATACTACACTTACCAATTCCACAACCTCCAGGTCGATCCAATGGCATTCACGGATGTGCACTTCTTCGTGAAGAATGATATCGGATAACTCCACCTGGTTGTGCCGAAGGGAATTGTAAAAAATATGGATAAAGAACGAAAAGGGTACATTGTACTGTTCGCACTGAACTATTTTGATTTGGTTGTACCTGCTGACGGGAGAACGGAAAATCACCGCAACCAGCTGACCCGACTGGAACAGCAGCCTGATGAAAACAAACGCCGCACATGCCAGATAAATGGCAACAAGGAGAGCCTGTCCGAAAGAGGTGTCACCCCTGCCTGCAATGCCCAGTCCCTGCAGAAGGTTTGTCGCGGCCGGTTCACCTGTCACTGCCGCGGCAGGCTGAAGACTTGCGGGATCGGTGAAAACGGTATAATGAACCGGGAAGAGAGACCTTACAACCGAAAGGAGCATCGTCCCCACAAGGTAGAACCTGTTCAGCATGGAAAAACGCTCTCTCCGGAGAAGAAACCAGTAAACGGCATAAAACAATCCCATGACAAGGGTTGATTCGGCAATGAATGTAATAAGCGGCTCATGGTTGGGGTGGTTCATGGTTCTCTTTTTTCAGCTCTTCTTCTGTCATCTTCAAAATCTCTTCCAGTTCTGAAATCCCCAGGTTGTTTTTTTGCGGGATGTTGTTTCGGGCGGCCGTGTGAACTTCCGTGGGCCGTGCAATATCCGGGCGACACCCTGCCTCATTATCACCACTATATGCAGTCGTT
>CAYNBE010000051.1:0-18359 GCA_964395045.1 uncultured Prolixibacteraceae bacterium
AAATTGTCTTTTTTATACATATTTCCTAATTTTGATTCCATAATGTAATAATATTTCTAATTTTTTTTAATAATAGTTATATTATCATCATTTTTATAACAAAAAGGCAAAGTATGCCACAAATGGAAAATAAAATGATTGACATCATCATTCCCGGGAAACAGGGACTGTATAATCCGTTAAATGAACATGACAGTTGCGGGATAGGTTTTGTAGCCCACATCAAGGGACAGCCGTCGCACGAGATTGTCAGGCGCGGTCTCGATGTATTGATGAACATGAACCACAGAGGGGCCACCAGTGCCGACAATGCCACCGGTGATGGGGCAGGGATTCTCCTGCAGATTCCCCACGAATTCATCACAAAAGTACTGAAAATGGAGGTAGGGTCTCCGGGGAGCTATGCCACCGGCCTAATCTTTCTCCCTACGATAGAGCAGGAAGCGGAGATTTGCCTGGAAGTGCTCTCTAAGCACATCCGGGAAGAAGGGCTTGAACTAACGGGCTTCAGGGATGTACCTGTTGACCATTCCGCACCGGGAGCAATCGCCAGGTCAACGGAACCAGTCATCAAACAGATATTCGTCAGGAGTTCGCTGGAACAGGATGCCCTGGAGCGTAAATTATTCGTTGTGAGGAAACTCACCGAACATGCTATCCGGAATTCAGCACTTTCACAGAAAAACTATTTTTATCAACCAAGTTTTTCGAGCAAGGTTCTGGTCTACAAAGGGATGTTCACTCCCGGGCAACTGATGGCCTACTATGCAGACCTGCGCGACGAACGGTTGAAAAGCGCCATTGCGCTGGTACACTCCCGCTTTAGCACCAATACCTTCCCGACATGGGACCTTGCACAACCGTTCAGGCTGATCGCCCACAACGGAGAAATCAATACCATCAGGGGGAACCGGCTTTGGATGCATACACGCGAAGCACTGATGAAATCCGACTTTTTCGGAGATGATCTTCGCAAACTGCTTCCGATTATCGAACCAGGGAAATCAGACTCTGCCTCGTTCGACAACACCCTTGAGTTTCTGCACCTTGCAGGACGCTCTATTCCGCATGTTCTTTGTATGATGATCCCGGAATCGTTCAACGACAAAAATCCTATTCCGAAAAGCCTGAAAGCATTTTATGAATACCATTCCACCATCATGGAACCCTGGGACGGACCAGCATCTATGGTATTCTCTGACGGCAGATACATCGGAGGAACCCTCGACCGGAACGGGCTCAGGCCTTCACGGTATGTGATCACCAAAAACGATCTGATTGTCATGGGATCGGAAGTAGGAGTACAGACATTCGAACCTTCGGAGATCAGGGAAAAGGGAAGGCTCAGGCCAGGTAAGCTGTTACTGGTCGATACCCAGCTCGGGATCATTATCCCCGACTCGGAAGTAAAAGACCAATTGAGCCGCCGCAGCCCTTATGAAATGTGGCTGAAAGAAAACAGGTTACAGCTCGATGATATTCAGGTAAAGCAGCGGGTTCCCTACCACATTCCCGATTTTGAAACAAATGCAAGGATTTTCGGCTATTCGAGAGAAGACCTTTATGATATTATCCTTCCCATGGCTACCGCTTCGGCGGAACCAACCCATTCGATGGGGAATGATACTCCTCCGGCCGTATTTTCCGAAAAACCCAAACGGTTCTTTGACTATTTCAGACAGATATTTGCCCAGGTGACCAATCCACCCATTGATTCCATCCGTGAAGGGCTCGTGATGTCGCTGACCAATTACATCGGTGGTCTGAACTCCAACATCCTGATGGAGACTCCTGAACATTGCCGGCTTATCAAATTCGACTCCCCCCTGATTACCAACACCGATCTGGGCAAGATCAAGGACATGAAGGATAAAATGTTTGTTCACAGGATACTTCCAATGGTTTTCAGGGTAAAAGATGGCTTTGACGGATTCAGGTCGGCTTTTGAGAACCTGCTGACCGAAGCGGAAAGGGCTGTGGATGACAAGAACAACTATATCATCCTCTCCGACAGGAATGTAAACCGTGAGTTGGCCCCGATTCCTTCCCTGTTGGCCGTTGCGGCAGTGCACCACCATCTGATTCAAAAAAGGAAGAGAATGCAGGTCGGGATTATTGTAGAAACCGGCGAAGCCCGCGAAGTGAACCATTTTGCCCTCTTGCTGGGATATGGTGCCAGCGTTATCAATCCCTATTTAGCTTTTGGGGCTATCGATTACCTGTTGAACGAAGGCAAAACCGGAATTGAATACAAGGATGCCCGGAAAAATTATATCAGGGCGGTTGACAAGGGATTGCTGAAGATTTTCTCCAAAATGGGGATATCGACCCTCCGCAGTTTTCACGGGTGCCAGGTATTTGAAGCGATCGGGGTCAGCCGAAGCCTGATCGAAAAATATTTCACCGGGACAGCTTCACGGATTGACGGGATCGGACTGGAAGAGATATACCGTGAGACGGTAATGTTTCATGGAGAAGCATTCAGGAATGAAGAACCAGGAGAACCCTGCCTGTTTGAAAGCACCGGGGTGAATGCATTCCGCAAATACGGTGAATACCATGCCTGGAATCCCGATACCATCGGTTTGCTTCAGTGGGCCACCCGAACCGGTGATTATCAGAAATTCAAGGAATTCACCAAGCTGGTTGACAGGGAAAACACCAGGCCTGCCTTTATAAGGGGTTGTTTTACGTGGGTTAAAAACCCGATTCCCATTGACGAAGTTGAGCCGGAAGAGGAGATCATGAAGCGGTTTGTAACGGGAGCCATGTCGTACGGATCGATCAGCAGGGAAGCGCATGAAGCACTGGCTATAGCCATGAATACAATCGGGGGGAGAAGCAATACCGGTGAAGGAGGGGAAGATCCGGCCAGGTTTGGCACCATCACCCAAAGCGCTATCAAACAGGTGGCTTCCGGTAGATTTGGTGTGACAAACAACTATCTGACCAACGCCAGTGAATTGCAGATCAAGATTGCCCAGGGGGCCAAACCTGGTGAAGGAGGACAGCTTCCCGGGTATAAGGTGAATGAAATCATAGCAAAGACGCGGAACTCAACTCCCGGTATCACTCTGATCTCTCCCCCGCCCCACCACGACATATATTCCATTGAGGATTTGGCCCAGCTCATTTACGACCTGAAATGTATCAATCCGCGAGCACGCGTTTCGGTTAAGCTGGTTTCAGAGGAGGGGGTCGGTACCATTGCAGCCGGTGTGGCAAAAGCCTACGCCGACCTGATTACTGTTTCGGGCGGTGAAGGAGGTACAGGAGCCAGTCCGTTGAGTTCGATCAAACACGCAGGGCTTCCAGCTGAATTTGGCATCGCCGAAGCACAGCAAACCCTGGTGCTGAACAACCTCAGGGGAAGGGTGAAACTTCAGGTTGACGGACAGCTTAAAACAGGGCGTGATGTGGTAATCATGGGATGCCTGGGAGCTGAGGAGTTTGGCTTTTCCACAGCAGCACTGATTGTTCTCGGATGTGTTATGATGCGAAAATGCCACCTGAATACCTGTCCGGCAGGTATCGCAACCCAAAATGCCGAGCTGCGGAAACGTTTTCTTGGTCGGTCGGAGTATGTGATCAACTATTTCAGGTTCCTGGCCCTCGAAATCAGGGAACATCTCGCAGAGATGGGATTCCGCCGGTTCGATGACATCGTCGGACAGGCTGGATTGCTTCAGGTGAATCCCGAAGTAACCAACTGGAAAATGAAAAATCTCGATTTCTCATCCATTCTGTATACTCCGGCAATTGGAGAAAAAACAGAAATACGAAGTTCGGCGAACGGACTGAAAAAGATCAGTGAACACATTGACCAGCAGCTGATAAAGGAAGCTGCCAAGGCTATCATGACAAGGGAAAAGGTTTGGATATCCCTTCCCGTCAGGAATACCGATCGTACGGTTGGAGGTATGTTATCGGGAGAGATTTCCCGCCGGTACGGCGAGAAAGGTTTGCCCGCTGACACGATTCACTGCACATTTCATGGAACAGCCGGACAGAGTTTCGGGGCTTTTGTGGTTAAAGGGGTGACGCTCCGGCTCGAAGGCGATGCAAACGATTATTTCGGGAAGGGACTCTCAGGAGGCAGGCTGATTGCTGTTCCTCCCCCGGGATCAACTTTTGCACCGGAAGAAAACATCATCATCGGGAATACCTGCCTGTATGGCGCCACCAGCGGCGAAGCATACATCCGCGGTGTTGCAGGCGAAAGGTTCTGCGTCCGCAATTCAGGGGCCAGGGCGGTGATCGAGGGAACAGGCGACCATTGCTGTGAATATATGACCGGAGGCCGTACCGTGGTATTGGGGCGGACAGGGCGCAATTTTGCAGCCGGCATGAGCGGGGGAATCGCTTACGTACTCAACAGGGAAGGCAACTTTGAATTTTATTGCAACAAAGGTCTGGTGGAACTACTTCAAGTAGAGGACCGTCCCGATATCCTGGAACTGCAGGAAATGATCAGCAACCACCTGCTTTATACCCAGAGCTCATTAGCAGCAGAGATCCTGACCAGATGGGAGGAATTTCTGCCTAAGTTTGTCAAAGTCATACCCCTTGAATACAAAAAGGTACTGGAGGAGCAAAAAATCAGGGAACTGGAAAAAAAGCTTCAGTTAACCGAAGACAACCCCTCCATTCATGAATGATTGCGGGTCTGGAGTTTTTATCTCCATTTATAAAAGTAAATCCGAAATTCCTCTGCCTTCCCGACAGGAAGGCGAAATCCGAAATGTTTCAGAATACGTTTTCCAGAATACAAATGAGAGTCAGTTTCTTAATAAATTAAAAGAGATGGGAGATCCGAAAGGTTTTATGACGATTGACCGCAAATTTGGCGGTTACCGTCCTGTGAAGGAGAGAATCCTTGACTTCGGGGAAGTTGAACAGACGCTTGATGAAAACGACCGCCGGTTGCAGGCCTCCCGCTGCATGGATTGCGGGGTTCCTTTCTGTCACTGGGCCTGTCCGCTGGGAAGTAAAATCCCGGAATGGCAGGATTCCCTGTTCCGTGGCAGATATGAAGAGGCATACCGGATTCTGCATTCCACCAACAGCTTTCCCGAAATTACAGGTCGCATCTGCCCTGCCCCCTGCGAAAAATCATGCGTGCTGGCGATTCACGAACAGGCGGTTACTGTGAGGGAAAACGAATGCGCTGCAGTAGAGACCGCCTTTGATCAGGGAGTGATCAGGGCATATCCGCCAAAACAGAGAACAGGGAAAAAGATTGCAGTCATCGGGTCGGGCCCTGCAGGCCTGTCGGCTGCCGACCTTCTGAACAAAGCCGGACATTCCGTGATGGTTTTCGAGAAAAACGAGGCCATCGGCGGGCTTCTCCGGTTCGGTATCCCTGACTTCAAACTTGTCAAAAATGTCATTGACCGCCGCATCGCCTTGTTCAGGGAAGAGGGGATTCAATTTGTAACGGGAACGGTTGCCGGAAAGGATATCAGCCCGGAAGAACTGGTCAATAACTTTGATGCTCTCCTGCTGGCCATGGGAGCCGAACTTCCCCGGAACCTGGTGGTGGAAGGTCGCGACCTGAAGGGCATTCATTTTGCAATGGATTACCTTTCCCAGCAAAACAGGGTAATCGCCGGAAAGGAAATTCCAGATGATGAAAGGATTACAGCCCGGGGGAAAAAGGTGCTGGTGATCGGCGGAGGCGACACAGGTTCCGATTGTGTGGGAACAGCCATCCGTCAGAAAGCAGAAAAGGTGATCCAGATTGAAATACTGCCGCAACCGTCCGAAAGACGGGAACCGGGAAATCCATGGCCCTACTGGCCGCAAACCCTGAGAACATCAAGCTCCCACCTCGAAGGGTGTGAACGTCGCTGGAGCCTTTCCACTCAAAAATTCACAGGTGTCGGAGGAAACGTAACTCATTCCGTTGTCGCACAGACTGAATGGACAAAAAACAAGGAAGGACAATGGGAAATGAAGGTGATTCCCGGTACTGTCGAAACAATTGAATCCGACCTTGTCCTGATTGCCATGGGATTTACACAGCCTGTCCATGCAGGACTCATCGAATCGCTCGGCCTGGCTACCGACTCCAGGGGAAATGTAAAAGTAGATGAGCAGAAAATGACCTCGGTACCCGGTATTTTTGCCGCAGGCGATGTGGAACGGGGAGCCGGCCTGGTGGTCCATGCCATACAGGCAGGAAGGGCTGCTGCGGAAGGTGTGAACAGATACTTAAGAGGTTAAACAAAGATGTAGTATATATTAGCTGAACCAATTCAAAAATCAACATCCACACCTGAATTTCTCAGTTCTATAACCTGTGAAATTGGAACCGGATTGCCGGATAAATCAACATATTCCAAGTTCTCAACCGAAAAAAGGACCGAAATATCCCGGATCCGGTTGTCTGAAATGGTAAGCTCTTTCAGGTTGACCAGAAATGCTAGGGAATCGATGATTTCGATCCTGTTATCGGAAATATTCAGAATCTCCAGTTGTGACAGGTTTTCAAGAAGGGAAATGTCATCGAATGCATTGCCCGACAGGTCAAGAGACTGTGTATGAATGCAGTATTGAATCCCGTCAAGGTCACAAATATTCGAACCTGAAAGTTCGATCTCTTCCAAATCCTCCAGATAACAAACCGGGAATCCTGTCTGGGTATGCCCGAACTGCCTGATTTTGATCGCATCGTAAAATGAAATCCCCGGTTCCCTGTTTGTAGTAAAGCGACGTTTCCTTCCTGTGTCTTCAACTCCATCTTCCATAACAACAGAATATTCCTCCATGTCAAAATCCCATTCGTACACCGGAGAATAATCAATATCTTCGAAATCAGCAATGACTGCACTCAATTCTTCAATTTCACCGAGTCGCAGGATATGGGAATAATTCAGCAATGCTTCGAAATTGCTTTCACCGGCCAGCCTTGAACTTTCGTTCCTGTTCAATTCCCCTCTGTCGGGATGATACAGCATCATCATTCTGGAGAATCCCCTGCCGTTTTCATCAATTTCAACCGGAACAAATTCAGAAAGGATTTCTGCGATTTTCCGGAGTACGCTAAATTGCCGGTTCCTGTAAAGAAAAAGCAGTTGTGCAGAAATCCGGTTGAGATTTTCGGTCGAATATGCCTGTAGCAACTGTTTTCTGAGAGATTCTGTTTCCATAGCAGTGTTAATAACGATAATCATTAAATAATACTTTGTGATGCGGAGCTCCTTTTTGCTGGTTCAGTTCCAGGATCGACTATGGAATCATATTGCACTCCGGATTTTGTTTTCCAAGTATTTCATCGACGATAATTTTTATTGTCTTTTCCGGTTCCTCAAAAAGAGGAGAATGAGCCGATTCCTTTACACACTCATATCTAAACAACTGTCATATGTTTTACAATCAGCCAGTGTTCCTTTTCTTTTTTCAGGACCAGCAGGTTTCGTCCGGAAACAGCCGCACCATTGTTGGTTGCGTGATACCGGCAATACAAAGCAGCCATATTTCCCGACCTGCTTACCGAAAGAATCTCGATCTGATCAATATGCCCGCCTCCGCTCATCCCCCTCTGAAAATTTGCAATGACATTTACACGTCCGATGGCCTCCAGTCCGGGAACATGCGAAGAGCAATAGATTGCATGCGAAGAATAGAGGGGTATCAGGTTTTTTGCATCACCGCTGTTGTATGCCTCTTTCCATTTTTGAACATTCGCGTCAAACAGTTTCAACAGCCGGAGATTGTTGTCTGCATACTGCTGCCCTGCAAGATGGCCTGTGAGAAGCAATCCGGTCAGGATCGTGATCAGAATTTTTGCTTTCATAACTTATGTTTACAGGTTCGGAACCGACATGAGATCCTTTCTGCAATTCTCTGATGTTACCATGGAATGGTGATCATGCAACCCACCCGCTTTTTATAGTCGGTGTATTGCTGACCGAAACACTCGGATAATTGTCGTTCCTCTTCCTTTACCAGAATTACAGTAGCCAGACCCATCGCAAGCGCCGAGAGAAAAAACAGCCAGTTGCTGAGGATCAATCCCAAACCGGGGAGGACAAACACAGTCCATGATGAATAGATGGGATTCCGTGAAAAGGCGTACATCCCCGTTGTAATCAATTCTCCTTTCGGGAAATTGATAATGAACTGGGCCATGGTTATAATAAAAGCGGTTAAACCGGTCCCCATCCAGAACCATCCTGCGAGACTCAAGAAATAACCGGAAGCAAATCCGATTCTTGCAAAAGAAGGATCGAACACCTCACAAACCACTGCAACCAGAATAAATGGCAGGGTCAGAAGCATTATTCGTGGGCCTACACCACGGGCATCCATGCCTGAAGCCGATTTAAAAAAATTCTTCATCGTTGTTTCAATTATTGTTTATTCGTTAATTCACCTAATCTGATTGCTTCTTCATAATTTAACAAGCCTACTGCTGCCACTGCGATTTATTTGGGCCTGTATTCTGGCAGGTTGTGTTTTCCGGTCCTTTCGCAAGGCCATCTTTCCCGCTGCTTTGGTTTGGTTTGTTCCGCAGAAAAGCAATTCCACCTAAACCGGCTTCCCTGTTCTTTGATTTTATAACCGTCTTTAGTGTGAGGTCTCCAAGTCTGATCTCCTCTACCCTGCTTGAAAAAACCATGGGTCCGATCCTCTTCATGTTAAAGCCTGGCAGGGTGATTTCAATGTAGTATTTGCCTGAATCAAGGACTGTCAGCGAAAAATCTCCTTCGGTGCCTGAAATCGTTCCGGCTACCATCGAAGAATCCTTCACCGTAAACAAAGCAATATGTGCATTTTTGACAGGCTGACTGTTAGTTTCATTGTACACCCTCCCCGTTAAATGACCAGGGAGTGGCATATCAAAAAGAATCATGGCATTAGAGGCACCCGGAAGAATGAGAGAAAAAATCATCAGCCAGGCAAAATTCAGGATGAACCGTCTTGTTTTCATTGTTTCGTCTGTTTTCTGTTTCTACTTTCATTGTTGCCGCAAAATTCCCACAACTTATCAAGTCTCCAAAAAAATATCCGGCGAATGGCGATTTCCACAGGATGAAAGGAGAAAAACAACTGATTAAAAACGAAACATTCTGTAAACTTTTCCGGCAATCAGCAAAAAAACACCGTACATATCACGGTACTTTATGATAAACCAGAAATGTCAGAAGAGGACAGATCTCCCGTTCAGGCAATCTCCAGCTTTTTCCTGATAAATTCCACGATCTCATCCATTGCCTGTGTTGCTTCCGGAAACATCGGGGCCAGCAGGGGATAACAGTGGACCATTCCCTCCCCAGCCCTGAACGTGACATCCACACCGGCTTTCTTTGCTTTCCTGGTAAACATTTCACCATCGTCGAACAATTCATCATCCACCCCTGAATTGATAAAAAGGGGCGGAAGTCCTGCAGGATTTCCAAACAACGGAGAAATATAGGGGTGGTCTGCCGGATGGTTTCCCCTGTAATGCGAACCGAAAACAAACCACGAATCCAGCGGCGCCGGTGAAAGCCTGTTCTTGGTTTTGTAAGAATCGCCTGAGCAGGTCAGGTCAGTCCATGGAGAAATGGCCACAACTGCTGCTGGCAGCGGAACATCGTTGTCTTTAAGGTACAGGAGAGTTGCCAGGGTGAGCCCTCCTCCGGCCGATTCTCCTGCGAAAATGATATTACCGGGAGCGAAACCTTCGGACAGCAACCACCGGTATACCCTTACCGAATCGTCTACCGCAGCAGGGAAAGGGTGCTCCGGAGCCAGGCGGTATTCAAAAATCAGGGTGGATACTCCTGCCAGAGAGGCAAATTTTGAGACGATACCCCGGTGGTCGTTGCACGAACCGGAAACATACCCCCCTCCGTGAAAATAGAGGATCATTTTCCCTGGCCCTGATCCCTTCGGAAGCAGCCATTCGGAGCGAATTCCTTCGATTGTCAGGGATTGAACCTGCAAACCTTCCGGAATTTTTGAAAATCGTGCTGCACCTTTTTCGCAATTTAACCTGAATTGGGCAATGGATGTGTTCATGTCGAACTTCTCTTTTCTGAGTTTTCCGCGTAAGAGGTGACTATGGCGGATGAAAAAATTGAATGTGTGGCTTCTAAGACTTGTCATTTCCTTAATTATCATTATTATTATTACAATATGGCAATAAATATCAGAAATAATATATTTATGGCATGTTATATATTCGTAAATCACCACATATGCAAATTTCAACATAGTTATGGCAAATAATAAAACCCTGTTTCGCCATAATTCCTGTAAAATAACAAAAATGACAGATAATCATTCAAACATGATCTTCTCCTGTCCGATTGTTAATAAAATAGAACGCAATTCATTTTTGTCTGGAAAGCAAGGGATGGGAACCACAGTTCAGATAATTTTGCACAAGGTGGATTTACCTCCGGATAATGGATGAACATTAAAATGTCAGGTGATATAAAAGGCAGGCTGTTCCTTTTCATCCTGCTGTTTGCACTTTCCAGTCAACATGGATGGTCGCAAAGGACCACTGTTTCAGGGAAGATTACCGAAAAAAGCTCCGGAGAACCGGTTCCCTATGTCAACATTGCAGTCAGGGGCACATACCTCGGCACCATGTCGGACCTGAACGGCAATTACCATCTTTCAGTTCCTGATTCCGTAAGCAAAATTGAAGTATCGGCCGTCGGTTACATAAAACAGGTACTTCCTGTCAGACAAGGAGAAGTTAACCACCTGGATATTCTCCTGGAAGAGGATGTGATTGCACTGAAGGAAATTGAAGTCCGACCGGGCGAGAATCCGGCCAACATCCTCATCAGAAAGGTTATTGCTGCAAGGGATGCAAACAATCCCGCCCGTCTACCATCGTGGAAATGCAGGCTCTATTCAAAAACCGAAGTCGATATCAAGAATATCCAGCGATCGGCGGCAACCAAAAAGTACCTGTCACAGTTTGACTTTGTATTTAATTACATCGATTCCCTGGAACAGGAGGGGAAAACATTCCTCCCCGTTTTCTTCAATGAAACCATCTCTGACTATTATCACGACGGAATAACAAAACAGGACCGGGAAGTCATCCTTGCCAACAAAGCTTCAGGAATGACCACCGACATGATAACCCAGTTCACGGGTAAGATGTACGAGGGGGTGAACGTGTATGAGAATTATATCATGTTTACTGACATCGGCCTGATCTCTCCCGTGAATGTATTAGGCCCTCAGTTTTACCGCTATTATCTGCACGACAGCACCCTGACCGAAGTGGGTAAAATCTATGAAATGTCTTTTCAGCCAAGGCTTCAACAGGAACCTGCTTTCAAAGGGAAAATATGGATCGAGGAAGGGAGTTTTGCCATCACCCGGATTGAAATGAAGCTCTCGGAGAAAGCCAATGTAAACTTTATCAATAATTTCCAGTATTCTGCAGAATTTGCAAAAAACGGAGACAGATGGGTGCCTAGAAACGAACTGATGATAGTGGATATTGATGCACTGAAGGAATTCAACTCTGAAAAACCGGGAGTGATCGGGAGAAAAACCAATTTTTATGAGGATTTCCGTTTTTCCGATGTTTCCGAAACCGTTGAAAGGTTGAAGGAACGTATCACAGTACAAGAGGATGCCGTTCACAAAGATCAGGAATACTGGAGGGCGAACCGGCCCGTCGATTTGCAGCCACGCGAATCGAATGTGTATGAAATGGTCGATTCGATAAAAAATGTCCCGCTATACAAATCCATTTCGGAATATGTCTATATGTTTTATTACGGGTACCGTGATCTCGGCAGGATTGAGCTCGGTCCCTACTATTATCTCTATAGCAGCAACCTTGTCGAAGGGACCAGGCTCCGGCTGGGCGCCAGGACAACATACAAATTCGATCAGAAAATCAGGCTGAACGGGTTCGGAGCTTATGGATGCAAAGACAGGGAATGGAAATACGGGGGAGGCTTCGAATACTTTTTCAGCAAAAAACCGCTTGACATGATCTCCCTGCAGATCCAGCACGACATGGAAATGCTTGGCAAAAGCAGCAATGCCTTTTCGGAGGGTAACATCATGACTACCTTGTTGAGCAAGGAACTCAACTCAAAACTGAACATGACCGACAGGCTGGAGTTTACCGCAAAGCATGAATGGAAAGCCGGACTGATGAATGAACTGACAATTGCCCGTGTAAAACTCAGCCCATCACCGTATGTTCCTTTCACGGGAAGGGATGGCAAACCGGTTCCCTCGCTTCAGACTGGAGAAATCAGACTTGGAATGCGTTATTCACCCGGGGAAGATGTTGTGATTGATGATTTTGAACGTAATATTTACGAGTTCTACAACCCGGTATTAAATGTCAGTATTACGACCGGGATAAAAGGATTTCTGGGAGGTGGTTTCAATTATACAAAGGCCAGCGCCAGCTTTTACGACAAACTGCTGCTTTACCCCGTCGGTTTCAGCACATTTCTTTTACAGGCCGGAAAGATATGGGGGGATGTTCCCTTTCCATATCTGAAAGTACACGAAGGAAACGAGACTTATGCCTTCGATACCAATGCGTTCAATCTGATGGACTACCAGGAATTTGTCAGCGACACGTATATCAGTCTGTTTTATGAACATCATTTCCAGGGATTTTTCCTGAACAAGATTCCCCTTTTCCGCAAGCTGAAATGGAGGGAAATCGCCGGGATCAGGCTGCTGAAAGGAAGTTACGATGAGGTAAAACACAACAGTCTGAATCTTCCCGGGAGCATGAGGGGACTGGGCAAAGCGCCTTATACGGAGTTATCAGCCGGACTTGAAAACATTCTGAGAGTGATCAGGGTAGACGCTGTATGGAGGTTCAATTACAATGGTAATAAGCCGGAGAGGCTGGGTTTGTTGTTCTCTCTTCAGGTCACCCTTTGAATGCACCTTCAAACTCCAGGCAACCTGTTTTTCTGATCTTTTCAACGATTTCCCCGAACGGATTTTCGAGCATATTGCCCTGTTTACCCCGGCAAAATGGACATGGATGGACATCGCCGTTCGGATCAATATAGAGATATCTGTTGCCGGCCCCGAAACATCCCAATATCCGCTGATGGTAGCCGAAGAAAGCCACAACCGGATATTCCCTGTATGCTGCTTTATTGTTCAATGCAACCGCAAATTCTGATAGAAGCATCACCTGCTCCTGTTCCAGTCTGACGGGTGCATTTGAAAACCTGCCTGTTGCCCGGGGCTCAAGTATCCTGATAAACGAAGCTCCAAGCTCTTTGGCTATCTCAGCATATTTCATAAGGTTCTCCCAGGTTACAAATTCACGGGTGGCACAAAGCGACAGGCTGACCAGAATTTTATTTTCAATGCAGTTTTTAACTGCTTCAATCGCTACATGAAAACTTTTTGTATTGTTTCTGAAAGCATTGTGTTCCGTCTCATTCCAGTGATCGAGGCTGATCTGAACTCCTGTTAGTCCTGCCCTGTGTAAAGCAGCAGCCCTCCCATAAGTCAGACCAAACCCCGAAGTGAGCAACCAGCAATCCATGAATGGTGATGCTTCCTGAACCAGGCTGACAAGATCATCGAACCTGTCCAGGGGTTCTCCTCCGCTGAACTGAAGGTGCCTTAACCCGCATCCCTTCAGAACACCCAATATCTTTTTCAGCTCATCCAATCCGAGATGGTCTGATTTGTCGATATTATCCCACTCATAACAATGGCTGCAGGACATGGGACAACGGTTGGTGATCGCCCAGATCACTGTCTGCAGCAAAGGCAATCCCTCCCGTGAAAATCCCGGATGGTTGGAATTCCTTTCAAATTCTCCTCTGATCATCTCTTTCAGATTATCCGACGGAAAGCCGCAGTAGTCTGTATTCCAGTACCAACGGCTCCCTGACCTGACATACTTTGGTATGTATGCCGATCCGTGGGCTTTCCCGCGAAGTTTCCTGAGCCGTTTTAATTCCCTATACGCTTTGACAGGATCGCCGAAATAACCAAGCGCCTGGCGGAAAATAAAAAAATGGATTCTTTTTCTGACACACCAGGCCCGGAATCCCGTTACCAGCTCAGGCAAGGTCTTCATTAACTGTACCGTTTGGCAGGTCATTCGGTTCGGGTACCTTGCAACACCATTTGTCCCATCACTTTCATACGGTCGTTGATGAACCTGTTGAAACGGGCAGGATCACGAAATGACTGCAGTTCCCTGATATCCGGCTTCCCTTCCGGTTCACGGAGTACCTGGTACCATCCTTTGCTGTGCAAAATCACTGTCCGTGCATCGTTTGTAATTGCAGGAAGGGTAAATGTAACCACTGCCTGGTCTCCAGTTTCAGGCTGGGTATAATACCTGGTGTCATCCAGTGCCAGCAGGTCCGATACATCCCTGTTGTTTTCATCAATAGCTGAAGCTACCTGAACAAAAGAAGATTTATACCCAACCGGTAACGAAAAATCGGCAGCAGCGTAATCAAGTTCCCAGAGGAAAGTCCCCGACTCCAGTTTCACCCTGAGAGAATCCGGTTCTTTTCCTGTCAATGGAATTTCAAGTATATCATCCCTGAATGCCATGGGGCCTGCAATGTTGAAATAACCGGTGAACTCCCATTGCCCATTCCTTTCAACAAACAGCGAAAGCGGAAAACCACGATCAAGCGCCATTTGTCTCAGCCTTGCCGCGTCTGTTTTCTCTTGCTTCTTCATATACTTTCCATACATCGAACCGAACAGATCGTGAAACTGTCCCATCATAAAATCCAATATAAAAGAGTTTTTTGCACGGATAATAATTTTTGCCGCACCGGCTCCGGAGGGTTTCGGGAAGGTGAGGATCACCCCGTCTTTCTCAGGGAAATCAGCCGTAGCCGGGCAACTGATGTAAAATATGCCATCTTTGAGGGTGAGCAGTTCCTTTACATCCTTCCCTTCCAGGTTTTTGGCCGAACAAGGAGCCAAAGGATTTTCTATGGTATGCACCTTTCCGTTTTTATCGGCAAGGGCTTCTACATTCAACGGATGATCCACCACGAGCAGTTCAAGAAGGTTGGTATGCTGAATCTCCTTCACCTCATTGGTGATTTTCAGCGTCAACGAATTTCCGCCAGAGAAGGGCAACCTGAGATAGTCACTCCTTTCGAGCGGTTCATGGATACTTCCGCTGTAAACCTCACCCGTAAAATGGAACCTGTTTCCGTCCCACGTGTAGATAAAAGGGCACGATTCCTTGGTAAGCAGGACTATGATACCTAAAGCCAGATAAGCCCCAGCTGCGATTCCCAGTCCGCCAAGGATGTAAGACCCCACGGTTGACTGGGTGTCTTTGTCATAAATTTCCAAACGGCTGACCGATTTAACCGGAATGATCACTTTTCCGTTCCCTGTCTCGGAATATTCACCAATGTAAAGATGCACCTCGTTTAGAAGGTACGATTGGTTGTGGGCAGCCCGCATGATGTACCTGTTTGGCCTGTCAACGTTGATGGGTTTCAGGGTCGGAGGTTTGTCATACTTTTCAAATCTGCCTGTAATTGTGCTGTCAGCCAAATCCATATTCCTTAAAATCCATTTATTCTCCTCAAAATGGACAACAATGGTTTTTCCGGCCGCATCCAATGCGCTTATTGAGCCGGTAGCAGGCCCGGGCTCCGTGGTCACTTTGAAATAATGATGACAGGACAGCACCAGACCCGATAACAAAATGGAGATCATAACGGTCGGCAAATAATAGGACTGGTACTTTATGTGCTGATTCTTGTATCTCTTTCGTGTTGTTGTCTTTCCAAAAAACAGATTTATAACTTTCATTCTTTTCAAAGTCAAAAGTTTATTAATATTTCACTCCTGAACATCACATTTGAAAATGAAGGATTTACATGAAGAGGTACATCCAAACCCACGTTCATTGCAGGATTCCTGTTAAATTTGGAATATAGCAGGAAACTCCATATTACTCCATGGAGATTTTTGTTTTCATAGACCGGAGTATTGGTGTTTGTGGATTCATCATAATTCATATTGCTAAAAGTACAGGAACCGAAACAATAATGCAGACCGGTTCCCACGCGGAAGGTCCAAGGTGGAAGGAAATAATAGTTCATGCCCAACAGGCCATGCCAATCGGATCGGAGGTTGATGTTTCCGTAATAAGGCTCGATATTTCCTACCAAGTAGGTTTGCGGATCGAGATTTTTGGCAAACACCGCCCTGAATCCGAAATGGGCATTACCGGGCAAATATTCGTATGAAAACCTCAGATTCTGATACAGCAATCCCATGACATCAAATCCCAGTAGATGATGACCAATGTCCATTCCGTTGGTGTACACTGTTTTCCGGTTATTTTTTAGTATTCTTTCATTTTTGCTTACGAAAACATCTCTGTGTCCATCCTGGTACCTGACGCTATCAATAATGGCTGTGCTGATAAAATTTCTAAGTGTATCGGTCTTACTATAAAGTTGATAGGTATAATAACGGTTAGTTTTATCAATGATTCTGGCTTGAATGACTTCTCCGTTCTTTCTGTAGATCACATCCTGGGCAGAAATCTCTGTACTTGTCAGGAGACAGAGTAAAAGTAACAGTACCCATCCTTGTTTCATCTCGATTTGAAAATTGTTATACAATTTACAAAAAAAACTGACAGACAGGACTTTCATGGCAGAAAATAAATCAGCTTACAAACAGTTTAGTATACGGACTTGGTAAAGTCCGATTCCCGATTTTTGGAAACAGGAGTTTCAGGACATCAGGTTTTTCATGGGTGATAAACCCAATTGCCGGTTAATTGAAAATGCCTTTCAGAAAATGACCTGTATAACATGCCGTATGTTCAAACCAGTGATTAAAAAGCCAGTAAGTCTGAGGTGTTCCGGGAACTTAGTGTACATCATACGAAATGTTTAAAGCATCCGGTTTACTGATTTTATCATCTCTTTTTTTTCTGTTTATTATATTGGTTCATTTAATACATTTGTTTAAACAGATGCCTACCTGCCCTGCTTACCGCTTACCTTCCGATTGGCAGGGTAGGCAGGGAATTCGCATGTAACATATTTTCACCTCAGTCGGTGTATTATTATACATGCTCATTTCATGAAATAAATTTAATGGAAATAACCACCGGAAAGACTTTTTTTAGTAAATTGATCATGTTTTACATATCCCTGAAATGAAGAAATCAAATGTTTTTGTGTTGATTTTGCTGGTCATGTCATCGTGCGCCACCCAACGGATCAGCCAGTTTGCCTCACTGGCAGCAGCCGGGAAATCTTATTCCGAAGCGATGACTGCACTGGCTGAAGAAACCGGTAAAATTGCCATTGATGCCGACAATGAGCATTTACTGCTTTACCGCGATAAATATACCGAGGAAGACCGGAAGCGAATCATCCTGGAAAGGGACAGCGCCCTGAGGTCGCTGCTTGAAATACTGGGCAGCATCAGGGTGCATACCACACTCCTCGGGAGATACTTTGAATCGCTTAACCAGCTGGCCGGTTCAAAATACCCATCCACCCTGACTGTACAAATCAATTCGTTGATTGAATCCATGGGAGTAATTCACCCGGTTCTTGAAAATGCAACGATTGGAAACATGAATGTGAAATCCTGCATCGGTGAAGCCATTCCAGTTGTTCTGGGTTCGCTGAAGCATAAAAAACTTGAACAGGAACTACACAGGAATGCAGCCATAATTGAAAGGGAGCTGGAGCTTCAGAAAGCATTGCTCGAAGCATTGTCGGAGCAGTTGAAAAGCGACCTCGAACTACTTTTGCAAATAAAAAATTTCAACCAGGTACTGCAACCATACATCAAACAGGGACAACCGGGAAAGGAATGGAAAAACAGCCGAAAAGAAGTTCTGACAACCATCCTGTCTCTGGCTGCGCTCGATCAGGCCCTGTCGGCAGCAACAGAATTGAAAACAGCATTTCTGAACCTGACTGAAAACAAAGCCACCCTGTCGGGATTCAAATCCCTATTCGACAGCATCAACCAGATGATTGGCCTGATAGAAAAAGTACAGGAAACATAAGAAAAATAACAAATCAGACTTATGATGGCACCTTATGAACTAAAGAACCTGACTGTCAGGGAGCTGGGTAAAACCAGGAATGCCATGGCATCTCCCGGATATTTATGGGAATTGGCCAAATTATCCCCTGAAAAACAAAGGGAAAGCGCATTGCTCCAAAACCAGGTGCAACTGGCGCATCTGAAGATGAGAACAGCAGAACTGGCACAGATTCGTGATAAGCTCATATCAAATGAAGCTGAACTGACAGCCGGAATTGAGGCGGTTGAAAAAGTTCTGCTTCAACTCACCAGGGTGGATGAAATTCTGGCAGCCGTTACCAGTTTCGTGAACGTGGTGGGGAAAGTGGTCGACCTTTTGT
>CAYNBE010000052.1:0-18275 GCA_964395045.1 uncultured Prolixibacteraceae bacterium
GGAAGTTCTTCCTTTTGATGGTGATATTTATGATGACAACCTCAGTAACCTGGTTGAGAAAAATGAAAGGTTTTTGCTCTATCAGAAACACTTCAGGGGAATTAGCAGCGATTGTCAGAAAATATTACAAATGTTCTTTGACAAGGTACCCATCCGGGAAATTGCCAGGATCATGGGCTTTAAAAGTGAGAATTACGTTAAGTCCAGAAAATTTAAAT
This sequence comes from uncultured Prolixibacteraceae bacterium, assembly GCA_964395045.1. GTDB lineage: Bacteria > Bacteroidota > Bacteroidia > Bacteroidales > Prolixibacteraceae > UBA1413. The sequence goes on from CAYNBE010000052.1 coordinate 219, forward strand.
GCAAGGAGTTATTGATTGAAAGAATAAAACAAGATAAGGATTTTAAAAAAATTTTTGATGATGATACATAAATACCCTTTCTCGAAGCATGAAGAACACGTAAAGGTGGGTCTTCAGAAAAACGATCCCCTTCACACAGGCGCAAAAGCGAATGTTACTTCTCCCCAAACGCACAATGAACAGGATCTATGGACCGACATCGGACTTTCTCTGAGAGAAACTGATGTTCAGGAAATGCGTGAGCTGCTCCGCAATTTGTCAGCCGCTTATGATCAGGAAGAAACAATGCAGGACCCCTGTTTCTATCTTAGTGAGGCAATTAATAAAGCTGATTTTCTCGACCAACCCTCAGGCGACGCTCCCGACCTGAAAAACATTTCTCACCCCCTCCCGAAAATACATGTACACAATCACTGCAGGGCAAACGGGGAAACTATTCATCCCATTTACAAGGATGAAATGGAAGATTTCCGTTCCGCTCCCTTTGATTCTGATGACGCTGATGAAGAGTGGACAATGATCGGAGAAGCCGTTGGAGAGAAAGACATCATCGCATTGCGCGAATCACTGCAACACCTGTCGGAATTAAATCTGAACGGGATATCCTCCCTTCGGGACATTGAAACATACCTGGAAGGGAACATGGATCGGCAGGATGTCGCCCGGTTTGAAGATGAAATTAAGGTCAACAACCGTTTGAAAGCAGATATGGAACTCTATCAGGAGATCGGACTTGCCATGTCGGAAACCGATATTCTTAAGCTCCGTACTGTACTGGAGGAAATCACAAAGAGGAACTATTCCACATCCAGAGACCTCCGGGAAATTGAAGATTATGTTGACTCCCTCCTTCCCGGGAAGGAACTGGATGATTTTTCGGCTGAGCTGGACGAAAATGAAGACCTGAAATCAGCGGTTTATTTAGAGAAAGAACTCAGAACCGCAATCCGGGAGGATGATATCATGGAATTAAGGGATAACCTGAGGAAAATTTCGGTCGATGTATATACCAGAGAAGAAAAATCATTCCTCCCCATTCATAAGGCAAACAATAAAATCAGAAAAGCAGGTACTGTGGCGGCAGTTCTGGTTTTTGCAGTTGGTTTGTCTTTTTTCTTCCGTTATCAGGGAGAAACAAGGGAAAAATTCTTTGGGAAATACCTGATACCCCCTCAGGCGGTTTCTGCTTTCAGGTCGGCCGAGAGTTCTGCAAACTATGAACTTGAAACTGCATTCCGGTTTTACAATCAGGCCGATTACCAGAATGCCCTACTGCATTTCGGAAATGTCCTTGGGCTGGAACCATCACACCAGGCAGCACATTTTTATTCAGGTGCAAGTTATCAGGGACTTACCCGATATAACCAGGCCATCCATGAATACAACATGGTGTTGAACCACAACGATAATATCTTTGTCGACCAGGCAGAATGGTACAGGGCATTGTGTTATGTCAGGCTCGGAGAAATGAAATCGGCTATTGCCTACCTCGAGGCCATCAAAAATAAAAACGGCTACTATGCAAAAGATGCAAGACGGTTGCTGAAAAAGCTAAGGTAAGATTTTGAAAGAAATCCAAATGATATAAAATGATATAATTTAATAGGGACAGGAATAAACTTAAAAAATTGTAAATGAAATGAGCATGTATAACAATACACAAACTGAGATGATTATATGTTACATGCGAATTCCCCGCCTGCCCTGCCTACCCTGCCTACCGGCAGGCAGGTGGCAGGCAGGCATCTGTTTCAACAAGATGCATTTAATGAACAAAATATTATAAATATATGAAATAAGAATTTGGCTTTTTGTTTATATACATTCACTCATTCATTCACTCACTTGCTCATTTAAATTGCGTTTATTTTCCCGACCGTTCTTTGGAGCGCTTCCTGCGGAAGAGCTCATATGCTAATAGGAAGATCAATCCGATCATGACCGGGAAGAGCCAGGTTATGATCGGGTTGAATAGGGGGCCCGGATCCCCGATCATGATGTAGCTTAACCATATGTGGGGATGTGCATGAACCGGGTCGGCGCTGGTTATGTATTTTATTTTTGCATTTCGCAGTGCCGTATCTTTTCTTTTTCCGAATTTAAGATTCCTGTAAAATTCTTTCATGATTTTGGTAGCTGCATGATCTTCCACTTCCCACAAAGTCAGGATTACAGACTGGCTTCCGGCATATAGAAAACCACGGGCAAGGCTCATGATTCCTTCACCTTTGCGGAGAATACCCGTACCTGTATGGCAAGCGCTCAAAACTGTCATCCCCGCTTTCAACCTGAGATTATAAATATCTGACAATGTCAACCAGCCGTCGTTGGTTACCGAGTCGGGTTCTTCGGGATAGAATGCCAATCGTGAAAACATGGGAACCGAATCGTTGATCAACGTATGGGTAGCCAAATGGAGCACTGAAACCCTTCCGGCTATCTTCCTGAAATTATTCTCAGTGGCGTCGGAACCGGTAAATGCCAAAGTCTTCATCTTTCTTCTCAGGTAGTTTACTTCTTCATAAATCCCCGGGATTTGTGCAAGCCGGATGGTATCGCCGCCGACCTGACTGAACTGGGGATACTCAGGTGAAAATGCTGCCACCTGCCTGTTCCTGAAAGTCGAACCACCATTATGGCTACTCAGGAGTTCTGCTGAATAGGAATACCGGATCGGGTTTTCAAGCAGGAAGTATGGAAGATCATGAAAATGGATTTTGGAAACAGATACTCCGGATGTCAGAAGTGATTCGAACGGAATGTAATGGAGAATCCCGTCAGGTACAACCACAACCTGTTTATCCCTGATGAAAGCTGACAGGGGAGATATCAGCAATCTGTAAAGGTTTGCAGCTGAATGGCAATATTCGGCAAATTCACTTTTTGTAATACTCAGAAACCGGGGGTCGGAGATGATATCATGCAACCTGGTCACATCCCGTAAATCATCACGTTTGAAAGGTTGTTTCAAAAGCCTGAAATCAGTTGGGGAAACCGCAAAAAGATAAAGCGCCCCTTCATTATCTTCCTCCGGGAGAACCAGGGAATATGCAAGCAGTACTTCATTCCTTTTCAGGGAATTCTGGATGCTCCTGAAAGTGACAGAATTCATTTCATATTTTATCCGGTAGTAGTCACGGAAGTTTTTTTCGAGATATTCCCTAAGCCGGTTTATTTTTTGTTCATGGTCAAAAATGCGTCCTTCCAATTCAGATATCTGTTCAGGATCGGGCTTTAATTTCTGCTTTTCATCATACAGTTTCTCTCGGAAATAGGCTAGAGAATTGTTGAGATTGCTTTCTGATTGCAAGAGGCTGTCGGGGATGAGCCCCGATTCCCTAGACCGGTTTTCCGTTATTTTATCAAACAAACTGGTGGCCTTGTTCCTTTCCGAATTCACAAGAGCTACTTCGGCCCAACGATTGTCACTGGTCAGGTTGTAGAGATCATAAGCGGTTTCAACTGCCAGCCTGAAAACAGACTGCTGAAGTTCGTTGAAGCGCAGTTTGCTTTCTTCACTTATAAACCTGGTTCTGATGTATTTGATCAGTTCACTCCCGGTTGACAGATATTCGACAGCTTTGGTCAGATTGTTGATCTTACCCCTTCTGTCCCTCTGGTCTGCCAGACCGGATAATTCCCTGAAACATATTCCCAGATCCCTGAGAATGCTCAATGTGGGCACCGGGAAAGCACCCTCCATGATCTTTTCCGGCTGGGGTAAGGAGTCTGATAGAAAAGGGTTAAAGGTTTCAAGAGATTTCCGGTAGTATTGGATCGCCTGTGCAAGGTTCCTCTTTTTTTCAGACTGAAATCCATCGATGGTGGATGAACTGATTTTCTTACCGGCCCAGGCATCAGCAGTGGCCTTGTAAACATGTCCTGTCTCAGAAGTAATGTTGTTAAATCTACTGTATATTCTTTCAGCTTTTTTTAAGTATACAAATGCCGAATCATGCCGGGATGCCCTGATCAGAAACTCAGCATAGTAAAAATATTCGTCGCCCAGTTTCATTTCATCCTCGCCAAATTCCTTAATAATATCCCTGATCATTTCCCGATGAAAGGCGTCTGCCTTATCAAATTTACCATAAAATGTATAAATGCTGGCAATCAGGCTTTTAAACTGAATCCTCGACTCAGTACCCCCTTTGTTCATGTGTGCAAGCGAGATTCTGAGCGCTTCTTCTTCCCGGTCAACGGAAAAGTAGCACAGTGCAAGGTTGTAGATGGTTGTGAGATGATTTGGCCCAAGTTTTTCTTCCTTTGAGTTCCCGTATAGCTGTACAGCCCTTTCATAGTATCGGATTGCTTCGCTGATATTCCCTTTTAGATTGAAAAAGGTGCCAAAATTGGCATACAGGACAGCAAAGCGGATGTCATCGGGTTGCAGATTTTTCAGATAAATTTGCTCGGCAAGCAAATAATAATGATATGCACTATCGAGTTGGTGAAGATTTTTATACTGGATTGCTACTCCGATATAAGGCCCTGATAGCCGCATGTGGTTTTCGCCGTACAACCTTTTCCTGATCTCGATGGCTTGTTTTAACAAAACAAGTGCTTTCCCGGGATTACTTTTCAATCCGAGCTCAATCCCTTCGGCATAAAGTTGCCTCGATTTAATGCTATCGTCGGGATTGAAATCTACCTGGCCATTGCAGTGGAAGAAAAAAACTGCCCCGATAATAAGTGCCGCTATTTTTCTCAATGTCTCAATGTGCATTAAGTCAGTAAGTTGATATATTTATTAATTTTTTTTTAAAAAAGTTTGATTTTCCGGGTTACCTTTTTCAGGTTCCCGGGATTTATATATGAGTGAATGTATAAAAAAAGTAATTAACAAAAAGCATTGGGAAAATGAAAGCAAGTTATAATTATCTTTCTGCAACTTTTTCAGTAGAAAATTTCGGTATTGAAACTTTGAGTATTCATGAGATGTTGACAGTTCGTGGCGGTGGTGATGATAAAAGTGTACCAAAACCGGGCGAAGTGATCCCTCCCGATGAGGATTAATTTATATTCCTTTCTTTTTTGATATCATTAGTTTCCTCTTTCCTTCAAAAAGCTCATATTTCTGGAATGAGCACTGTATTGCACCATTATACAGTTTAATTCTGGTGGAATATTTCAATCCGATGTGTTGAAGGAATTCGGCAGAAGAGGAGAGAATCCATGCCACATTTCCCGGGAAGCGGTGTTTCAGCCTTTCTCCTATCATCTGGTAAATCTGTGAAAGGTTTTCTCCTTTGATACGCTCTCCGTACGGCGGGTTCATCATAATCATGCCATTGGTAAATTCCGGAGAAGCCTCCCTGAAATCTGCGGTCCGAAAATCAATCAGGTTAAATACCCTTGCATTCCTGGCATTAGTTTTTGCCGCCAGTACACTTTTCTCCGAAATATCGGATGCAAAAATCATGTGGTGAAACTCCTGAATCCCCGATTCGTTTCTGACAGCTTCAAACAACTCCTGATCAAAATCTTTCCAGTTCATAAATGCATAGCTTTTTCTGAACTTTCCGGGAGGAATCCCTCTCGCCAGCAGCGCAGCTTCGATCGGGAGTGTTCCCGACCCGCACATCGGATCAAAAAAATCACAGTCCCCTTTCCACCCTGACAGCAGGATCATACCTGCTGCCAACACCTCGTTCAGAGGAGCATCCCCCTGCAATTGCCGGTATCCCCGTTTATGCAGCGATTCACCGCTGCTGTCAATGCTTACATCGCACAGAGTATCAGATATGTGAACGTGAAACAGGATGTCTGGTTCGGATGTATCCACATCAGGACGTTTTCCGGTTTTTTGACGGAAACGGTCGGCAATAGCGTCTTTCAGTTTCAAAGATGCATACATCGAGTTCCTGAAAATATCCGATCCAGTTACAGTGCTATGGACTGCGAAAGAGTGGTTCAGGTTCATGAACTGTTCCCAATTGATCTTCAGGCATTGCAGATAGAAATCATCCAGGCTTTTAAACCGGAACGATTCAATCAGTCGAAAAATGCGGAGTGCTGTCCTAAGCCTGTAATTGGCCCGGTAAATCATGGCTTTGTCACCGGTAAAATGTACAGCTCTCAGGTTTGAATGCACTTCCCTTCCACCGATTTCAAGAATTTCACGTGAGAGTACTTCTTCGAGTCCTTCCAGCGTTTTTGCAGTAAGTCGATAGGTTTCCAAAATGATTCTGATAGTCGGTTAAATCCCTGCACCCCAGGAGAAACTGCCTTCCCTGACCCTGCCCTGTGCGATTTTGGAATAGGCTGGGACATCTTTTGTAATCCAGACATTGCCACCGATTACGGAGTTTTTTCCGATGGTAATCCTTCCCAGGATGGTGGCTCCGGCATAAATCACCACATTGTCTTCCACAATCGGATGGCGCGGGATTCCCTTGACAGGATTCCCCTGATTGTCGGTCTCAAAACTTCTTGCCCCTAATGTGACCCCCTGGTATATTTTGACATGGTTCCCGATTACACAGGTGGACCCGATCACTACACCGGTTCCGTGGTCGATCGAGAATGATTCTCCAATGACAGCTTCAGGATGGATATCAATCCCTGTTTCACTATGTGCCATTTCGGAAATATACCTGGGAATCAGCGGTACTTTCAACTGAGCAAGGCAGTGAGCAATCCGGTAGTTGGTAATGGCCCTGACAGCCGGATAACAAAAGATCACTTCTCCATGGCTGACGGCAGCCGGATCGCCCAGGTAAATGGCATCGATGTCTTTTACCATCATTCTTCTGATCTCAGGCAGGTGTTCAATAAAATCGGCAGCTGTTTTTTCAGCTTTTTCCTTTTGTGCTGAAAGTGAATATGATGCGGGGTCAGGACAATCAAAACAGTAACCTGCCAATATTTCATTGCTAAGCAACTGGTTCAATTCATTGACATACACTCCCATGTAGTGTCCTGTAATTTCTTTGTTCAGGGAGGTTTCACCAAAGTAGCCGGGGAAAATGATTTCCCGGATCAGGCCGATGGCTTTTTCAATTCTCCTGATCGATGGCATTGGGTCGCCCTGTCTGCGTTTGTGGCACATTTGGCTGAACGATTCGGGATCGGACAGCAACCGGATGGTAGCGGTAATTCTCTCCGGTTCTGAATTTGGTTTCATTTTATTCGGGATTAAAAAGGGTGGTGCTTACATATCTTTCACCTGTATCACAGATGATAAAAACGATGGTTTTCCCTTTGTTTTGTGGATTCCGGGCAGTCTCAACAGCTGCATAGCAATTGGCCCCCGATGATATTCCGGCAAAAATTCCTTCCTTTTCGGCAAGAAGGCGGGCATATTGTGCTGCCTGATGGTCGGTAACCGTAAAAACTTCGTCATAAGAAGCAGTGTCAAGAACCTCGGGAATGAAACCGGGTCCGATTCCCTGAATCCTGTGTTTACCAGGGTTTCCACCTGAGAGCACAGGTGAAGCGGAGGGCTCCACCACGATGGACCTGATGGTCGATTTTTTTTCTTTCAGCAGGGAAGAGACACCTGTTATGGTTCCTCCTGTTCCGGCACCAGCCACAAATATGTCAACCTTTCCGCCGGTATCGTTCCAGATTTCCTGGGCTGTGGTCCGCCGGTGCATTTCTGCATTCGCAGGATTGCTGAACTGCATGGGAATAAACGATTTTGTAACTTCAGCAGCTATCTCACCAGCTTTCCGGATAGCCCCGTTCATTCCCTCATGTGCCGGGGTCAGCACAAGCCTGGCCCCGTATGCCCTGATGACAGCCCTGCGCTCAATAGATGCACTCTCAGGCATTACAATGGCCAGACGGTATCCTTTCACGGCACATACCATAGCCAGGCCGATACCGGTATTACCACTGGTAGGTTCAATCACAAGGGTGTCCCTGTCGACTTTGCCTTCTTTCTCTGCAGCTTCGATCATGGCAGCTGCAAGCCTATCTTTCACCGAACCACCTGGATTGAATGATTCGAGTTTCGCCAGCAAGTTTACATTCAGATCCGCACCCAGGCGGTTTAACCTGACCAGCGGAGTCTTTCCGATTAATTCCAGAATATCTCCGGCAATTTTCATACCTATCTTTTTTTTAATGATTGAAGCATTCCTGTTATACAAAAATCAGCAAAATTGTTGGATTATTTTCCTGGCCAGTTCAAATCGGTCTGCCCCGAACCCAGTGATGGTCTCGTACCGAAATCCGAAATTTTCGATATTCTTCCGGTAGAGGGCTGATAACACCTCCCTCATCTCACCCCCGTTCTCCCTAAGTGGATCGGGAATCCAGGGGATATCTGGTTCACAGAGTAAAAACAAGTCGACCGGGGCAGAGGCGATAGCAGCAGTAATCCAACCGGGAGCCTCTCCATATACGATCTCCATCCAGACTTTTGTTATGATGAGCCAGGTATCGAAAAAAACATACCGGGAAACCAGGTTCTGTGCCTCGTCCATCTGCCTGATCTGGACCCGCGCAATGGTTTCCACATCGGAGCGTGTATAAGGCATTCCTGACTTTTCAAGATACTCCCGGGCATATTCGGGAACCCAGGGAGAAGAAAAAAAATGTCCCAGATCATTAGCCAAAGCCGATTTCCCGGTTGATTCAGCCCCGGTGATAACAATGATGGCTTTTTTTTCTCCCGGATTCATGACCTGACAGTTAATATACTCTGTTTCCATTTGAAGTAACCGACAACTGCAAGCATGGCATAGCAGATGTACAGGATGGTCGTCGGCCACATTCCCTTGTAGATCATAAGTCCTGTTGAAACCACATCAGAGATAATCCAGAGTAACCAGTTTTCCAGTATTTTCCGGGCGAGCATCCAGGTGGCCACAATACTCAGTGCAGCCGTCAGGGAATCGGGATAGGGGACCGGTGAATCGGTCATGAAAAGCAATATCAGCAGAATGACCCCGAAAATGGCAGGGATGGCAATTGCCATGGCCCGGAACTCATTTTTTTTCAGCCTGGAGACCGGAACCTCCCCTTTCTCATTTTTTCTGTTTCCTTTCAGCCAGAAATACCAACCATAGATACTCATAACCACATAATAAACCTGCAGGGCCATTCCGGCATAAAACTTTGAACGGAAGAAAACCATCACGTAAAGGAGAGATGAAAGAAGACCGACCGGCCATGTAAAGATGTTCTGTTTCACAGACAGGACGATATATGCCAACCCAAGAAGTGCGCCAAGCAACTCGGTATAGTTTTCAGAAAGCCAATGAACCAGGGATTCCGACATTCTTCCGGCCCTTATTTTGTGCTGGCAAGTATCTGTTTGTATTTACCCTGGTTACGGATCAGTTCAAGGGCTTTGAGGATCATAGTATCATCCTGGTTGTAAATCTGATAAAAATGATCCTTTGCGTAAAGATCCCTTGCGATTAGCGCTTTGATTTCCTTTTTAATGATCGGGAGGGTGAAACGAATACTCTCCTCGTCACGCGGAATCTGCTCTTTTTCAGCCCGTGCAACCAACTCTTCCACCATCTGGGTAGTTACAGAATACTGTTCTGCAAATTTTTGAAATACAGGGTACTGTTTCAGGATGTCGTTTCTGTACCTGTCAACATAATCAAGTACATAATTGTAAACGATATTGTTACGCTGCAATCGGTTGTAATAACGGTAAAGCACCGAGGTATCGAGAGGAACAAAAATGTCGGGCATGATCCCTCCTCCGCCGAAGACAGTCCGTCCGCTGGAAAGGGTTTTATAACGCAGTGAATCGGAAAAGGTGATTTTTTCGGCATCGAACATTTCGCCGTTTTCAAACCTTTTTCTGTAATCGGACTGGTAGTCATCCACTCCGTTTTGATACGGTCTCTGGATGCAGCGTCCGCTGGGTGTATAATAATGTGCTACAGTCAGCCTGACCATACTTCCGTCGGTCAGATAATACGGCTGTTGTACGAGCCCTTTTCCGTACGTCCGTCGGCCGATGATGACCCCGCGGTCCCAGTCCTGAACAGCCCCAGCCACGATTTCACTTGCCGAAGCCGAATATTCATTGACCAGAATAACCAGCCTTCCCTCTTCAAAGGAGCCTTTGCTGGTCGCCTTAAATTCTTTTCTTGGATTGTTGATCCCTTCAGTATAAACAATCATTTTTCCATCGGGAAGGAATTCTTCTGCGAGGTCAGTACCTGCATACAAATAACCTCCTCCGTTGTTTCGCAAATCAAGAATAAGGTTTTTCATCTTCTCATTCCGGAGCGCTTCCATGGCTGTTTTGAATTCGTCGAGGGTGGTGGCCGAAAATTTGTTCAGTTTGATGTACCCTGTTTCTTTGTCGAGCATGTAGGAAGCATCCAGGCTGTTGATCGGGATTTTGTCCCTGATGATCGTGAAATCGAGCAGTTCTTTTACATTCCTGCGGCTGACTTTCAGTTCTACCCTGGTTCCTTTTTCCCCTCTTAGTTTTGCAAAAACATCGTTGTTGGTCAGGCCGATTCCAGCCACATTTTTCCCGTCGATAACCACAATCCTGTCTCCTGCCAGGATGCCGCTTTTTTCCGACGGTCCTCCCGGAACAGTGGTGGTAACCAGCAGGGTGTCCCTGAAGATGTTGAAGGTGATCCCGATTCCCTCAAAATTCCCTTTCAGGGGTTCGTTCATTTTTTCTACCTCATCTTTGGAAATATAAACGGAATGTGGATCCAGTTCTTCCAAGAGAGAGACAATTGCTTTCTCGGTCAGCTTGTTGATATTGGTTGTGTCCACGTAATATGACTCAACAAGGCGCAGAAGCCGGCCAAACTTCTGGGTATTTTCCAGTGATTTCTGGGAATAACAGTGCTGACGGCCAACTCCTGTCAGTAAAATGACCAATAAAATGATTTTGATACGGATTATTTTCATTTTTTTCTTTTTCAAATGAATAGTGAATCACTTAAATGGTTTCAAATATCATTCCATTTTCCCTGGGGTTGAGATACTGTTCCCCAAAGTGAAACTATTGTATATCAGCGCCCGGCTATGTATTTGTTCGATCATTCCCATTCGATGGTTGCCGGTGGTTTTGAACTGATATCATATACAACCCGGTTAATGCCTTTAACTTTATTGATAATTTCGTTCGACATTTTTGCGAGGAAAGAATCAGGCAGTCGGGCCCAGTCAGCGGTCATGGCATCGGTTGAGGTGACAGCCCGAAGGACGACGCTGAATTCATAGGTCCGTTCATCTCCCATCACTCCGACCGACCGGACGGGAAGAAGGATAACAGCGGCCTGCCAGACCTGGTCGTACAATCCCCATTCTTTTAATCCGCCGATAAAAATGGCATCGGCTTCCTGGAGCATGGCAACTTTTTCGGGTGTGACTTCCCCGAGTATCCGGATTCCGAGCCCAGGTCCCGGGAAAGGATGCCTGTACAGTAACTCCTTTTTCAGGCCGAGTACTTCCCCGACACGCCTGACTTCGTCCTTGAATAACAACCTGAGCGGTTCAACAATTTTGAGTTTCATCCTTTCGGGCAGGCCTCCCACGTTGTGGTGCGACTTGATGGTTACCGACGGGCCGTTTATGGAGACCGATTCGATCACGTCGGGGTAAATGGTCCCTTGTGCCAGCCAGTTGACATCCTTGATCTTGTGCGCCTCTTCGTCGAAAACTTCGATGAAATCGCGGCCAATGATTTTTCTTTTTTGTTCCGGATCAGATACTCCCTTCAGGTCGTTAAGGAACTTTTCACCTGCTTGAATCCCCCGGATGTTAAGTCCCAAATCTTGGCAGGAGGAAAGGACGCTTTCATATTCATTTTTTCGGAGAAGCCCATGGTCGACAAATATGCAAATGAGGTTTTCCCCGATGGCTTTATTAAGCAGGATGGCAGTCACGGTCGAGTCAACACCCCCGGAAAGCCCCAGGACAACCTTGTCGTTTCCGAGTTTCTGCCGCAGTTCCTGAATGGTGTTTTCAACAAACGAGCCGGCAGTCCAGTTCAACTGACAACCACATATCTCTTTTAGAAAGTTCGACAGTAACTGTTTCCCGTAAGTCGTGTGATAAACTTCGGGATGAAACTGGATGCCATATGTTTTCTCACCTTCAATTTTATATGCTGCATTCCGGATATCTCCGGTTGAAGCCGTTACGATAGCTCTTTCAGGAAGAACAGTGATGGTATCGCCATGCGACATCCATACCTGTGAGTGATCAGGGATATTTTTGAAAAGTTCACATTCAGTGCTCACAGTTTTCAGTTTTGCCCTTCCATATTCCCTCGATCCCGATGCCGCCACTTTTCCTCCGAATTGCTGGGCAATGTATTGTGCTCCGTAACAGATACCCAGTATCGGAATTTTACCTTTCATCCGGCTGAGATCGACTGCCGGTGCTCCCTGGTCTCTGACTGAAAAAGGACTCCCTGACAGAATCACTCCCTTTACCGAAGGATCGATGGAGGGGAAATGATTGAAGGGATGGATCTCGCAGTATTCATTCAGCTCCCGGATACGCCGGCCAATCAGCTGGGTATATTGTGATCCGAAATCCAGTATTAATATTTTCTCCTGCATAGTAAACAATTATATAGCTGTGAGTGCCCGGCAAAAATGGAATCGTACCGATTTCCAAAAATACACCGTTCACCGGATAGATAATCTATTCAGGTGTAAAATTAATTCCGTCCGACACCGTTTTTAACATGTTAGAGAGGAATTATTACTTTTGCAGGGTTGTTTTGACCACTTAAAGTTATGCCCGTCATCAATGAAAAAATAGAGGTGCGTAAGATTCTGCTAATGGCAGTATATTTATTGACCGCCGTAACCTTACATGCCCAGGATTCGGGCCGGAAAACAAAAACACCGGAATGCGGAAATGGTTTCATTGAGCATCGGACCGTAGCAGGGGAAACCCTCTATTCAATCGGGAAAAAATACAATGTTCCTATCGGGGAAATCACAGCAAACAATCCTTCGGCCATGCCTGTCCTGAAGAGGGGTGATGTTCTGAAAATACCTGTGCGTGGGGGATATGATCCTGTAGGAACCGACTCAGGTAGGATTCAACCTGTCGGGGTAATCAGGCATACTGTTGCAAGAAAGGAGACCCTTTATAAAATATCGCGCGACTATGGTATTTCGGTTGAAACCATCAAGGAATACAATCCCGGGCTGACAGTGCTGAAGAAAGGGGATGTGATCAGGATACCCCGATGGGAAAAAGGAACAGACTCATCGGAAGGGCAAAAAGGGGAAGGAGTGGTTCCGTCAGAAAGAATAGTCACACATTGGGTCCAGCCGGGTGAAACTGTTTTTTCCATTTCTCGCAGGTACGGACAAACAGTTGCCGCAATTCTGGAAATGAATCCATCGGCAAAGGAGCTGAAACCGGGAATGAGGCTTGTCATCTTAAAAGGGGCCCCTGAGAATATGACTCTTCAGGTCGCTGATACCGGGACATTCAACCATGAGATTCAGGCAGGGGAAACCCTGTATTCGGTCAGCAGAAAATACAACCTTCCGCCGGAAATGCTTCTTGAGGCCAATCCTTCTCTGATCGAAGCATTCCCTGCCGGATATGTTATCCGGGTACCGGTAATGGGCAAGAACAACAATGTTCCTGCCCGGGCTGAACGAACCGGATCCAGAATTCACGTAGTAAAAAAAGGGGAGACTTTGTACGGGTTATCTCAATTGTATAAAGTCCCGATGTCAGAAATTCTGAAAGATAATCCTTTCCTGGGATCGCAACCGCCACATCCGGGCGATACCCTTCATATTTCCGGTGTCGCACGGGAGGTGGAAAGCCACCCTAACAATAGAACCGAAGCTGTTGAACAGAGGCCGGGTGGTAATCCTTCGGTCAACCTTTCCTCGTCAGAATGTTCTCTAACTGAAACATACAAGAAAGAACAGGCAGAAATAAAAGTAGCCCTCTTAATTCCTGCTTTTCTTGAATCGAACAGCCAGATGATTGAGTCACTCACAGATGACAGGCAGGACGTCGCCATCGAAGAACTGAAAGAGGATGCCATGCAGGAGAAAAAAACGGTCCAATCTACAAACGGAATTCAGTTTTATGGCAACAGTGAAAATTTTATCCATTTTTATGAAGGGGTATTGCTGGCTGTCGATTCTTTGCAACAAATGGGAATCCGGGTTGAACTGAATGTTTTCGATACGGAGCAGAAGGCTTCAAAAGTGAAAAACCTGATCCATTCTGGAAAACTGGACCGGATGGACCTTATTATTGGCCCTGTTTTTCCCGCTGAACAGAAAGAAATCGCTGATTTTGCCCGGAAAAATCAAGTGCCTGTTGTGACACCCCTTTCATCGTCGGATGAAGTCACAAGAACCAATCCCTGGTTTTTTCAGGTGAATCCTCCGCGTGAACATATCCGGAGAATTACAGTAGACTATATTGTATCGAATTACTGGAATGAAAACATCCTGATTCTTCAGACTGGTAGTTCTGAAAGCCTGGCCGAAGAGGAGCTTACCTTTCTTGAAAAAGAAATGAAAGCCCGGGGTGAAATGGGTACCGGGCCGGGTATTTCGATCTACAATTTTAAGAAAGACGGATATACCTCCCTGCGCGAAGCGTTGAAGAAAGAGTGCAAAAACATACTCGTAATACCCTCCGTAAACGAAGCCGAAGTGAGCCCGGTTGTTTCCGACATTCGTCCGCTGGCCGGGGAGTTTGAGATTATTCTGATCGGAACCAATAAATTCAGCCAGTTTGAAAGCATCAATCCGGAACAGTACCATTATGGTCAACTTGAATTTCTGACCCCATACTGGCCTGATTTCACCCAAGATGTTGCCCGTTCATTTGTAGTCAATTTCAGGAACCAGTTCAAGACTGAACCCAATCAGTTCAGCATCCAGGGGTACGATGTGGCATTCTTCTTTATCAAGGCATTCAGGGATTTTGGTTCCGATTTGCAGCACTGTATTTCACATGCTTCGTGCACCCTTGTACAGGGTGATTACAGTTTTATTCCGGTACCGGCAGGCGGGTACATCAACGAAGGAATGTACGTTGTCAGATATACCCCTGATTTCCGCATCGAAAGGAAAATTGTATTCAAAGGAAGCGGGCTGACCGGCATTCCCAGATAAAATTTTCAGACGGCACGGTTTAATGGTTTCACAATCCTGTTTCGATGAATGATTTCCTGATCCTTCCGATGGCATCGGCCATTTGTTCTTCATTGATCACCAGTGGAGGAGTAAACCGGATGATGTGCTGATGCGTTGGTTTGGCGATGACCCCGTTTTCTTTCATTCTTAAACAAAGCTCCCAGGCTGAAACGTGTGATCCGGGTTTTATAGCAACGGCATTCAGCAATCCTTTTCCCCTGACATCTTCAATCATTTCCGATTTTAGGGATTTCATCTCCCTGCGAAAAATCTCGCCCATTTTTTCAGCATTTTCAGCCAGCTTTTCTTTCCTGATGACATCAAGCGCTGCAATGGCAACAGTGGAAGCAACCGGATTGCCTCCATAGGTGCTACCATGTTCGCCCGGTTTGATAGTCAGCATAATATCATCGTCGGCCAGTACGCACGATACCGGATACGTTCCTCCTGAGAGTGCTTTCCCGAGAATCAGAATATCGGGTCTGACTTTTTCATGGTCACAGGCAAGCATTTTTCCAGTCCGGCCAAGTCCTGTCTGCACTTCGTCGGCTATTAGCAATACCCGGTTCTCTTTGCAAAGGGAGGCAGCTTCAGCCAGATAACCATCATCCGGTACAAAAACACCTGCTTCGGCCTGGATGGGTTCAACCAGAAAACCTGCCACACGGGGGTCTCTCAGAGACTCACGGAGCGCTTGGATGTTGTTGTATGGAATTTTGATGAATCCAGGAGTAAACGGTCCATAATCAAGGTAGGCATCCGGATCGGACGACATGGAAATAACCGTGATGGTACGCCCATGGAAATTTCCGTCACATACAACAATCCTTGCTTCATTTGCTGGAATACCTTTCACTTTGTAAGCCCATTTCCTGCATAGTTTGAGGGCTGTTTCATCTCCTTCGGCCCCTGAATTCATAGGGAGCATTTTATCGTAACCGAATATCCGCGACATGGTTTCTTCCCATTCGCCCAACTTGTTGTTGTAAAATGCCCTGGAGGTCAGGGTGAGTTTCTGAACCTGATCGGTTAGCGCTTTTATGATGTCAGGATGGCAATGACCCTGGTTTACTGCAGAGTATGCAGCGAGGAAATCATAATAGCGGTTGCCTGATACATCCCATACAAATACACCTTCCCCTCTTTGAAGGACAACAGGAAGTGGATGGTAGTTATGGGCTCCGTAAAGATATTCGCGATCGATGTAGTCTTGTTCGGTCAGATGATTCATTTTTTGTGATATTGAGGTGAAACTGATTTGTCAGGACAGGATGCTATTTATCTGCATTTAGCTGCACAGCTTCAAATCTTCTTCTATGCTTCCTGTAATATCCCATCCGAATTTTATGTGCCAATTTACATTATTTCCATAACCTGATCAACAAGGCTTCTGCAAGAATCATCCCCAGGGATAGAATAATAAAATAGATCCATAATTTTTTCCCATAGATGATCTCATCAAAGATTTCCCCGAAGCTATTCTCCTGGTTTCTCAAGACAGAGGCTAGCTGAAGGTGATATCTGCCAGTTTCTGTTTCCAATTCGTCTGCCGTTAAATATCCGGATTTCGATTCTCTCCTGTCGTAATTCATTGCGATCAGAGAGATCGGCTGATTAAGGGAATATATCCCGTAAAGTCCGGCACGGTCAAAGAATTCTGAAAAACCAATCCTGACCATGTTACCCCCACTGACCGAAAGCTCCGGTTTTAATTCCTCTCCGGTATGGCTGTTTTTTACAGAGAACAATGACAGATCGGGTACTTCATTCCTGGAAATGGCAGCGAAAGTCTCCCTGCCGATGGTGTAAGAGATTTTTTGCTGGGGCAAACTGTTTATTACAAGACTGTACAGAGTGGGTACGAAAAGAATATGACGGGCGAACTCATCATTTTGCCGTGACAAAGGAAAGCTGAAAACCACCAGGTTTCCGTTCCCGACAGTCTGGATCGATGTTGCTTTGGCACGATTCCTGAGCCATAGAAGGGTGGTTTCAGGAATTCTGGTATTGTTGGTAAATAAAAAGCTTCCATTGACCGAAGGGAAATTAGCATTTTCAGGATATTCACTGAATACCTGTTCATAAACCGGATGGTTCCGGTTAAGGCCTGCCAATTGACGTCGTGTGGTATCAAACCGGGTGATCAGGTTTGCATTTAGGGAAGCCAGCAGGTTGTTATAATCGTTTATGTTTCCTTCAGGTTCCGGGAAAAAAACAAGGGTTGTCCCGTTTTCAGCAGCTTTTTTCAGCTCGCTGGCAAGTCCTGAACTGATGTGAAGCGTGTTCAGAATAAAAATGGTATTGTAGATATCCAGCTTGCTAAATTGCAGGTTTCCGGAACCCATCTCTTCGAGCGATACGTAATCATCCCCTTGGAATAATGCTCTCAGGTAGTGAAGCCCATGCCCCTTTTGAAATCCCTGATCGAAAATGGCGAGGGCTTTCAGATGCGATTGCACCCTGTAGCTCAGGTAAAAAGTGTTGTCATACGTAATGGGATAGTCGGAGATTTCAGCATAACCACCCTGCAAACCCCCGCTCATGTTCATGTATTTCAGTTCAACCACCTGCTCGCCTCCCGGATCAATGTTGAAATTGGCCAGTGCTTTGATTGTGTCGTTCAGGGTCAATTTGAGCGGTAGGTTCCGAAATGAATTTCCCGAATTGTTCACAATCCTGACCATCATATTTTCCTCCTGACCTAGTTTGTGAGCAGGCAATTCTATCCAACAGGAATCGATATACAGGTTGTCAGACGCATTGCCCGACAATGGGATAAAATAGCTGATCAGAGTCGTGTCACTGCTGAAATTCATAAGGTCGGTGCTGTTCTTCTGAAAATCGCTCAGGTAAAAGGTGGTAAATCCCGTATGGGGTTCTTCCCGTGAAACCTGGCTGATCAGCTTTTCCTGAATCATCGAAAGAGGGATGGATTTGGTGGAGCTTTTGATTTGGCTCACATGCTGGATGATTTGCA
>CAYNBE010000053.1:0-18167 GCA_964395045.1 uncultured Prolixibacteraceae bacterium
TACCCTTCCCGGGAGACCGTCACCACCGTCGGCTCGTTGGCGATCAAGTCCTCGATGTCCAGCTCGCCCGAAGCGTCGATAATCCGCGTGCGGCGCTCGTCGCCGAACTTCTCTTTGACCTCGAGCATTTCCTGTTTGATGAGATTCGCGTTGATCGGGTCGAACCCAGTAAATGGCTCATCAAAGATCAGCAAAGAGGGATTGTGTACCACCGTGGTTATGAATTGCACCTTTTGCTGCATCCCTTTTGAAAGTTCCTCTACTTTTTTGTCCCACCAGGAGTCAATTTCAAATTTCCGGAACCAGAACCGGAGGCTTTTCATAGCATCATACCTCCTCATCCCTTTCAATTGCGCCAGATACAATGCCTGATCGCCGATCTTCATTTTTTTATACAGACCTCTTTCTTCAGGAAGATACCCGATCTTCTCCACATCCGACAGTCTCATTTTTTGTCCGTTCAGGAAAACATGCCCCTGATCGGGAGCGGTGATTTGGTTGATGATCCTGATCAGGGTTGTTTTTCCTGCTCCGTTTGGCCCCAGCAACCCGAAAACAGAACCTTTTTCAACAGAAATACTTACATCGGTCAGGGCATGGACCGATCCGTAAACCTTGTCGATGTTTTCAGCACTGAAATATTCCATAATGAAAAGTTTGGATTATTTGTACGGTTATTAAGATTAAAATTACAGGTTAATGAATATCTATTTCTTTTTCATTCTGAAATTTTTCGATATCCTGGGTGATTTTCCTGACAAACTTCAGGTTATCGAAAAACTCTTTTGCAATCACCCTGAGGATGGTATAAACCGGGATTGCAAGAACCATTCCGGTGATGCCTGCAATGCTGCCAGCTGCAAGGATCACCAGAAAAATCTCGAGCGGGTGTGCTTTGACACTGCTTGAATAAATGAGGGGTTGAAAGAGGACATCATCCATTACCTTTACAATCAGGAAGACCAGGGCCATCCATCCCAGGATCGGTAAGGTGTGCGACATAAAATTCATATCAACGTTCAGCGCAAGTCCGACCAGAAGTCCGACTGAAACACCAATCCAGGGTCCGACATAAGGAATGATGTTGAAAAGGGCAGAGAAAAGGCCGATGATAACCGCATGGTTGAACTCGATCCCGATGATAAAAAGCCCCAGTGTATATAAAACACCCACCATCAGGATTTCAAGGGCAATCCCGACAAAGTAGCGCTGCAGGAGCCTTGAAATGGTACTCAGTATCTTTCCGACTTTTGCTTCCATATCGGTTGGTACCATGAGGAGTATCCATTCCCTGAACATCTTCTCTTCCCTCAGAAAAAAAAAGGTGATAAAAGAAACCGAAAAGAAACCGATAAAAAGTTCTCCTACTGTGTTCGCAATGAAGTTGACAATGTTACTGAGGCTTGAGAAACTGTATCTTTCGTTAAGTTGCTCACTGATCAGATCGATGAAGGTATTGTCGGTGATCACAATGGGTTTGCGGCTGAAGAAGCTGAAAAACCTGGAAAGGGGATCTTTCAGGGAGTCCATGATTTTACTGAAGTCGATGGACGAGAAAATTTCGAACTCTTTTACCAGGAGGGGAACCAGAAACCGGAAAAAGCTGAAGAACAGGATCCAGAGCGCTATCAGGGTAACAAATGCCGAGATCGACCTGGGAATCCCCCGGTTTCGGAAATGAATCCGGTCGAGTGTCCTCATCAGCGGGCGTCCTGTAAATGAAAGTACTACAGAAAGCAGGATATAGACTACAATATTGCTGAAATACCAACCCAGGAACAAAAGCACCAAACCGCCGGTTATCAGTAGGATGGTTCGCGTTCTGTTTTTAATGCTGATCATTTCTGCCGATTTGAAGCAAATATAAGATTTTGAATTGAAAACGGATGGAGCAGCGATGCTTTTCGTGAAACAAAAGGAAGACCGTCCTGAAAGCGTTCGCGGTGATTAATTACACTGCAACGCAACAACTGCTCAAACAAATTGTATTTTTACGAGTATGAACTGAGCATGTATAGTCATACACCAAATGAAATGATGATATGTTGCATGCAAATTCCCTGCCTGCCTCTGCCGGTAGGCAGGCATCTGTTTCGACAAAATGCGTTAAATGAACCAAATATTATAAACAGTTGAAAAAATACCTGACATCGGTTTCCGCCTTTCAGTTGTATCATCTGATACGATATTCGGCGTTTATCGTGACAGGAATTGTATTTACAAAAACCACTCTTACCTCCTCTGAGATTGGTCAATGGGAAACCTTCCTGTTCATCGCGGGAGCGGTTACCTTTTTCTGGCTGAACAGCGTGTTAAAAGCCCTGTTGATGACCGGACCAGGCGATGCAGATGCGAAATCGGACAATCAGGCTGTTTTCACCGCCTTTGTGATCATTTCGGTTCTGAGCATACTGACTGCCGGATTTCTGCTGATGGTGTCCCCGCTTGTTTCAAAAGTGCTGCTGAATGGAAACGGGATTCCATTTATGGGACTACTGATCATATATCTTGTGTTTGGCATTCCGGCTAATATGGTCGAATTCCTTTATCTGCTCAGAAAAGAAAATGCAAAAATCATCAGCTACGGCATTGTTTCATTTGTTTTTCAACTGATCTGTGTGCTGCTTCCCGCGGTGATGGGGGCTGGAATCCGAATGGCCCTCGCAGGGTTGCTGATTTCGATGGTGGCCAGGTGGTGCTGGCTACTGTTCATTCTGCTAAAGTACCACCGGGGAAGGTTTTCAATGTCAGTGGTCCGCAAACTCATGGTTCTGGCTTGGCCACTGATGGTGTCTGCTCTCCTGAGCGGTTCAGCCCAGTATGTCGACGGATTCATCATCACATCCCGGTTCAGCCGGGAGGTATTTGCCATCTTCCAGTATGGTGCCCGTGAACTACCTCTTGCCGTACTCCTGGCAAATGCTCTTGGAAACTCGCTGTTGCCGGAATTTAAAAACAGGAGCAACCTGAATGCCACCCTTCTGACGCTGAAGGAAAATTCACGTAAATTGATGCATTATCTGTTTCCCCTGACCATGATTTTGCTTTTACTTTCGCATCCCCTTTTTCCGGTACTGTTTAATCCGGCATTTGCTGCTAGTGCAACCATTTTTAATATCTACCTGCTGCTGGTAATCAGCCGACTTGTTTTTCCTCAGCTCATTCTCACCGGCCTGGCTTATACCAGGGAAATTATGGTGGCCTCATTTCTTGAACTTGTGATCAATGTGGCTTTTTCTCTTATGTTGGTTTTATGGTGGGGCATAGCGGGTGTGGCGGCAGGAACAGTGATCGCCTTTCTTTTTGAAAAAATCTTCCTTGCAGCCTTGGTCAGGCGAAAACTTGGAATCAGGGCATCCGGGTACATTCCGCTGAAGCTTCTGGGAGCCTACTCATTATTGACGGGAATGGTTTTTATCTTTGCCGAATTAATTCTTTCAAAACATGGATTACTTGTTGGATGATCAGGAGGTTACCTCTCAGTTCAGGACATTGCTCAGAGAGATTTACCTGTACAGAAACGGGGAAGTAGCAGAACAGATGGCAAGAATGGGTATCCGGTACAAAACAAACCTGGGAGTTCCGGTTGCTTCACTGAAAGAGATTGCAAAAGGCTACACCGTATCACACCTGCTGGCGTTAAAACTATGGAACAGGGAGTGGAGGGAGACCAGGATCCTCGCAACCATGTTGGAAGAACCGGGAAAAGTAACCGAACAACAGATGGATTTCTGGACAAAAAGCATCGAAAACTGTGAACTGGCTGAACAATTGTCGGCGAATCTTTGGTGGAGAACCCCTCTGGCTTTTGTGAAAGCGCTTGAATGGTGCAGGGGAAAAAAGCATTGGACCAGGTATACAGGAGTGCATCTGGCCGGAAAACTGGCCAGGGTGACCTCAACATCGCCCGATGAAATGTTCGAACCTTTTTTTGAGGAGTTTCTTACACTTTCGAAAGACCCTGCCCTGAGTCAGGTTTTATACCGCACCCTCATGATTTTTGCTGAACGCTCCTACCATCTTAGAAAAATGGTATCTGAATGGAAAGAAAACCTTCCTACCGATAACCCCTTGTCAAATCTTAAATTTGCTTTGGAAACAGATTCGGACCAATGATCAGGACACCAGGAGAAGGATCATTCAATTTCTCCATGCACGATCGGATACAGCTTCAACTGGGTACCGGTCAGATAAATATTATCTGAAGTGATTCAGACAGGTATATGGGTTCATAAAAAATGGAGGTCCCCTGCTGACAAATGCAATAATAATAGTATATTGCGCTTGTGATGTTTTTGAAATGCAGATAATCGAAGTAACTGACCGAAAAACGGTAAAAGAGTTTCACAAAGTTCCTCACCTGATTTACAGAGGCGATCCTAACTGGGCATGTCCATTGGAACCGATGGTGGAGAGTGTTTTTAACAGGACAAAGAACCCGTCGTTCAAAAACGGGGATGCCACCCGCTGGGTTTTAAAGGAAGAGAATGGACGTTTGATCGGGCGAATTGCCGCTTTCTACAACCTTGACAAAACGGCGGTTTATGACCAACCCACCGGGGGATGCGGATTTTTTGAATGTATCAACGACTCCAAAGCAGCAGCCATCATGTTCGATACTGCCCGCGACTGGCTTGCTGCCAGGGGAATGGAAGCTATGGACGGCCCCGTGAATTTCGGTGAAAATTACATCAACTGGGGACTGCTTGTCGAGGGATTCATGCCACAGGGATTCGGCATGCCATACAATCCTCCTTACTATCTGAAACTTTTCGAGGAATATGGTTTCAGGATTTTTTTCAAACAATTCAGTTACCATCTTGATACCACTCTGCCCGAATTGCCCGAACGATTCTGGAAAGTTGCCGAATGGGTCTCCCAGAAACCGCAATTCAGGTTCTGTCATTTCTCCTGGAAGGAAAAAGACAAATTTATCGATGACTTTGCCAGGGTTTATGATGACGCCTGGCGGTTTCATGAACATTTCCGACCCATCGATAAGGATGAACTCCGCGATTTTCTTGTTTCCTCGAAGTTGATGCTTGAAGAAAAATTTATCTGGTTTGCATATCACCAGGATGAACCGATTGCCATCTTTGTGATGATTCCTGATATGAACCAAATCCTGGCAAAGCTGAATGGGAAACTGAACTTCTGGAACCTCATCCGGATCATCTGGTACAAGAAAAGAAAGACAATCACCCGTACCAGGGGAATTATTATCGGCATATCACCAAGATTCCAGCGTTCAGGTATCGAAGCGGCAATTTTCTACAACCTGAGACCGGTGATGTACACCATGCCCTGGCTGAAGGAAATGGAATTGTCATGGGCAGGTGATTTCAACCCTAAAATCGTTGCCCTTTACGAATCGGTTGGTGGGAAACATATGAAAACCCACTATACAATGCGTTATCTGTTCGACCGTACCCGGCCATTTTCACGTGCTGCCGTCATCTCCGGTAAAGATCAGGTTAAAAATTAGATAATGATTCTATTCTTTTTGGTATTTAAGAAATAATCAATAATTTTGCACCCCGTTAAAGAAAAGAAGAAATACTGCAGATTATGAAAAAGGGAATCCATCCGGCAAGTTATCGATTGGTAGCTTTCAGAGATATGTCAAACGGGCATACTTTTATCACCCGTTCCACTGTGAATACAAAAGAAAATGTGGAAATCGACGGAGTTCAGTATCCTTTGGTGAAACTGGAAATCTCCAATACATCGCATCCGTTTTATACAGGGAAAGTGAAACTGGTTGATACGGCCGGTCGTGTTGACAAGTTTATGAACCGGTATAAAACACACATGGAAAAAAGAAATAGATAAATCATGCCAATACTGATGATAGAAAGCTCCTGTAAGGGGCTTTTTTTTTTACCATCCGTTCAGGATACTCAGCTATCTGTGTATCATCATTACACCTTGTTTATTTAGCACCGCCGAAAACAGCCGGGACTTCCTGGCACAGCATTTGACTGAAAAATAGAACCGGTTGTCAGGTCTCCGATCTTGACAATTTGTCAGCTGAAAACAAAAAAACATGGGAAATTCGAATTCTGAGAGAAAACATCATATTTACCTGTCAGGACTGAATCAGGAGAATGCAGAGTTTTTACCGATCATTGCCGATGGGGATGACACCGATTTCAGAAATCTGGAGGTGCCTGATATTCTTCCTGTTATGCCACTCCGTAACACGGTACTTTTCCCGGGAGTGGTGATTCCGATCACAGTAGGCCGCCAGAAATCGCTGAAGCTTATTCACGATGTTTACAAGGGAAGCCGTTTGCTGGGGACTCTGGCCCAGCGTGATTATACACTCGACGACCCTTCTCCCGACGACCTTTATACACTGGGAACGGTAGCCGAAGTGATGAAAATTCTCGAAATGCCTGACGGCTCAACTACCGTGATCATACAAGGAAAGCGAAGGTTCAGGATCAGGCAGTTCGTTGCGGACGATCCTTATTTTAAGGCTGAAATTGAGCTGTTGAGCGATATTGTTCCTGCCGATAGCAACGAATTTGCAGCCATCGTTGGTTCCCTGAAGGATCTTTCCATCCGGATTGCCCATTTTTCAGCAAACGTCCCCCCCGAAGCTACCTTTGCGGTGAAGAACATTGAAAATTCGACATTCCTGATCAATTTTATCAGCTCCAATACCGATATCGGGGTGGCTGAAAAGCAGAAACTACTTGAAATTGATCATCTGCGCGACAGGGGTTTTCAGGCCATTACATACCTGGTCAGAGAGGTGCAGATGCTTGAGCTGAAGTACGATATTCAAAAAAAGGTAAAAACCGACATTGACAGGCAACAGCGGGAGTTTATGCTGCACCAGCAGATGAAGACCATTCAGGATGAACTTGGAGAAAATCCACAGGAGCAGGAGATCAAAACTCTCAAAGAGAAAGCAGCAGAGAAAAAGTGGAATGAAGAGATTGCAAAGCATTTCGCGAAAGAAGTCGAAAAACTGGGAAGACTAAATCCGGCTGCCGGGGAATATTCGGTACAGTTTGGTTACTGCCAGCTGTTGCTCGAACTTCCCTGGAACGAACTGACCACCGATAATTTTGACCTGGAACATGCCCGGCAGGTACTCGATGAGGATCATTATGGTCTCGAGAAAGTGAAGGAAAGAATCCTTGAACATCTGGCTGTGCTGAAGCTGAAAAATGATCTGAAAGCCCCCATTTTGTGCCTGTATGGTCCACCTGGGGTGGGCAAGACCTCATTGGGGAAATCAATTGCCAGAGCACTGGGACGTAAATATGTGAGAATGAGTCTTGGCGGAATGCACGATGAATCGGAAATCAGGGGCCACCGGAAGACCTACATCGGGGCAATGCCGGGAAGGATTATCCAAAACATTAAAAAGGCAAAGTCGTCGAATCCTGTTTTTGTACTCGATGAAATCGACAAAGTCACCAGGCAGTACAATGGTGATCCCGCTTCAGCATTGCTTGAAGTGCTTGATCCGGAGCAGAATACTGAATTTCACGACAATTACCTCGATGTGGAATATGATCTGAGCAGGGTGATGTTTATTACGACTGCCAATACGTTGACCACCATTGCACCCCCCTTGCGCGACAGACTTGAATTGATCGAAATGAGCGGATATCTGGTGGAGGAGAAAATTGAAATCTCCCGGCAGCATCTGATCCCGAAACAATTGGAAAGTCATGGCGTTCCCGCTGATGCCATTACATTTCCGAACCAGACCATTGAATATATTATCGAACACTATACCCGGGAGTCGGGAGTAAGGGAACTTGATAAAAAGATTGCCAAGATTATCCGCCGGGTGGCAAAGAAAATTGCTTTCGGTGAATCATACAATGTGGAATTGTCTTCTGCTGATCTCCGTGAATACCTGGGAGTTACCGAATTCAACAGGGAGGAATACCAGGACAATGACTTTGCAGGCGTAGCAACAGGCCTGGCCTGGACAGCAGCCGGCGGTGAAATCCTTTATGTGGAAACCAGTCTGAGCAGCGGAAAAGGCAATCTGACCATGACCGGAAGCCTGGGAGATGTCATGAAGGAATCAGCCGTTCTGGCATTGGAATACATTAAAAGTCATGCTTCCGGTATCGGCATCGATCCCGAAATATTCCCCAATTGGAATGTCCATATTCATGTGCCGGAGGGAGCCATCCCGAAGGACGGCCCTTCAGCTGGGATTACCATGGTGACCTCGGTCGCCTCTGCATTCTCGAAGCGAAGGGTAAGGCCCAACCTTGCCATGACCGGTGAAATTACGCTTCGGGGGAAAGTGTTGCCGGTGGGGGGGATCAAGGAGAAAATTCTCGCTGCGAAGAGAGCGGGAATTACTGAAATCATCCTGTCGGAAGAAAACAGGAAAAACCTGGAAGACATCAAGGAAACATACCTCTCAGGCCTCACCTTTCATTTTGTAAAAACCATCCAGGAAGTGTTGGACCTCTCCTTGATAAAAGAATAAATCCGGTCTCCCGGAAATGTGTGAAGAATGATCATCAACCGTTTTCATCGTCATATCTGAAGTGCAGGAGGGTATGTCCCAGACGGTCCCTTTTTGTCTGTAGATAGCGACGATTGTATGGGTTTGGTTCGATCTCGATTGGTATCACTTTTACCACCTCCAGACCATAGGCTTCCAGTCCGACCCTTTTCACGGGATTGTTGGTCAGAAGGTTCATTTTTGTAATTCCCAGGCTTCGTAGAATCTGTGCCCCCACTCCGTAGTCTCTTTCATCGGGCCTGAACCCGAGGTGAAGATTGGCATCAACGGTGTCCAGCCCGCTATCCTGAAGTTTGTAGGCGGCAATTTTATTCAGCAGCCCGATTCCCCGGCCTTCTTGCTTGATATATACAATTACTCCCTTTCCTTCTTTTTCGATCATATCCATGGCTTTGTGCAACTGATCCCCGCATTCACAGCGGAGAGAACCGAAAATATCGCCCGTCATGCAGGAGGAATGGACCCTGACATGAACAGCTTCATCGGGCTTCCATTCTCCCTTGATAAGGGCAATGTGCTCCAGTCCGTTGCTCTTCTGCATAAAAGGGATCACCCGGAAATTTCCCCGGTTTGTTGGCAGTTCAACTTCTTCACCCCGCCTGATCAGGCTTTCTCTTTTCAGCCTGTAAGATATCAGGTCTTTAATTGTAACAATCTTAAGCCCGAATTTGTGAGCAATTTTGACCAATTCGGGCAGACGGGCCATGGAACCATCATCATTCATGACTTCGACCAGAACTCCCGAAGGATAAAGCCCGGCCAGGCGGCACAGGTCAACAGCAGCTTCAGTATGACCTGATCTGCGAAGAACTCCCCTGTTCCTTGCCCGTAAAGGAAATATGTGTCCCGGACGTCCCAAATCTTCAGGTTTTGTGTTTGCATCCACCAATGCTTTGATGGTTGCAGCACGGTCGCCCGCCGAAATCCCTGTGGTAACACCGGGTGCAATCACATCAACCGAAACGGTGAATTGTGTTTCATGAAATGAGGTGTTCTGTCCGACCATCATATGCAATTCCAATTCATCACACCTTTTTTCGGTCAGGGCAACACAAATCAATCCCCGTCCCTGTGTGGCCATAAAATTGACCTTCTCAGGAGTGATGAGCTCGGATGCAGTTATGAAATCACCCTCGTTTTCACGGTCTTCGTCATCCACGACAATAACCAGTTCCCCTGCTTTTATTGCAAGGATGGCCTCCTCGATGCTGTTCAGCCTGAATTCTGACATAAAAACCAAAAAAATGAATTGACGCAAAGGTAGCCAAAAAAGAAAAATCCTTCACGAAATGATGGTGTAATGATCATCCGATTTGTTCTAATGGTGTGACTCTGTTCAACCGGTCTCCGGTCCGGGAGTTCCGGCACGCTTTGATTTTTCCCAGGTGACCTTTTGTTTTCCTCTGAAAAACCGGAAAAGACCCCTGACCGACGCATAATTGATGGCGAGAAAATAGGCGGGGGCAAAAAAGATTTTTGTTTTAATTTTTTTGTTTTCAAAAATCCATCCCAACAGGGCAAGCAGGTAACATAGCAACTGGACCCAAAGTGCCAGAGAAGGAAATGAAATGGCAAACCACAATTGCTCCCTGCCTACAAGCCAGATGTTGACCGGCAGAAACAGGAAAAGCGACAGGGGAGATACTGCCCAGCGAAGAACCTTGTGCGAAAAATACTGCCAGCTGAATATCCCATATTTAAACGGATTCAGCAGGAACCACAAACGGGTCATCGCCTGTATTCCTCCTGCCGAAATTCTGATCTTACGCTTGAGTTCCTCTTTTACGTTCAGGGAGGCGTTCTCAATGGCATAGGCTCCGGGAGTATATGCAATACGATACCCCTTTGATACTATCTTCATGGATATAATGAAATCGTCAAGAATGGTGTCGTTTTCAACCGGTTCAAACAATTCGGTCCTGATGGCAAACAGTTCACCCACCCCGCCGACCGCTGAACTGAGTTCTGATTCCATCTGTTTGATACGAGATTCCATTTTCCAGTAAAGTCCTTCACCCGATCCGGAGGCAGTATCGGTTTTTCTCTCAGCTATTCTCTTTTCACCAGCAACACAGCCGACCTCAGGATTGGCGAAACAGGCCACAATGTCCCGGATGGTATTTCGGCTAAGGATAGTGTTGGTATCTGAAAAGATAACATAAGGTGTTCTGACATATTTCATCCCGCGGTTCATAGCATCAATCTTGCCTTTTCTTTCCTTTTGATGGTATACTTCCAGCCGGGGAAATTTCCTGAGCAGATCAGGAGTGCCATCATCCGACCCATCTGTAATCCAGATATATTGAACTTTATCTTCCGGATAATCGAGCGAAAAGGAGTTGTTGACCTTCTGATTGATATAATCTTTTTCGTTGTATGCTGTTACGAACAGGCAAACCATAGGTTCAAAAACTTCCTTCTCCCCGGAATATTTTTCCCCCCTGAACAACTTTTTTATCCTGACAAAAATGGCAAGCAGCAGACCATATCCGAGGTAGGAATAAAAAATAACCGACAAAAGAAACCAGAATAAAATACGGGCTGTCATTTCAGATGTTTTTCATAAAAAGCTGCCAGGTTAGCCGTAATCTTACGGTTATCGAAATGATCACGGATGAACTGTTTGGCATTGGCCCCGATCCTTTCCGCTTCCGGCCTGTTGGTGACAAGCATTTCAATCGCTCTTACAAAGTCTTCGGGATGATCGGCAATCAGGATATTGTGACCATCGGTGACATCGATTCCTTCTGCCCCAATTGAAGTTGAAACAACGGGTTTCCCCAGAGCCATGCCTTCAACGATTTTTACACGCATACCGCTTCCTGAAAGCAACGGTACCACCATAAAAGCTTTCGACTTCATAAAATCAAAGGCATTTTCAACTTCTCCCACATATACAACCTTTGGTACCCTAAACCGGGTAACCAACCAATCGGGAGCTTTTCTTCCGGCAATGTAAAACCGGAGGTCCGGTATTTTTTGAAGCACTTTTTCCCAGCAGTTGTCAAGAAACCAGAGCAAGCCTTCCTGATTGGGAAACCAGTCGAGCGAGCCGATATGAAAGATGGATGGGAACTCGGTTTTTGCCATGTCGGTGGCAGTAGTCTCCATGTCGATCCCTGAAGGTACAACCAGGGCAGGTTTCCTGTTGCCCATTTGATCCAGCCGCTCCAGGTCCCTTTCCGTTATGGGGATCAGTAGGTCATATCTGTTCAGCCACTTTTTTTCAAAATTCTCAATCCGGCGGGAAAGATTCTGCTGATATGCTTTTTTTAAACCCGTAGAAGTGAGGGCACTTCGACGCCATATCTCTGATTCAATATTATGGGCACGGTACGATATCTTTGCCATGGAATGCCTGCGTATGACCGGGATATAAGGGCACAGGTACAGCCCTTCGAGTTGTACCACATCGGGCCGGAAATTGTTCAACAGGTGAATGAGTTCATTTTTGAATGACCGGGAAAAAAACCTGACTGCTGTGTAGGGCTTCCTTGAAAACAGGAGATTGAACAGGGCACCATACCAGGTAACCCGGGCCGGAACCCTGATAAAACGGAATGTTGCCATCCTGCTGATGCTTTCAGGCATTTTCCCTGGTTTTGCCGGATGTTTCCGGGTGCTCATGGCAAGAACAGCAACTTCCTGATCCTGGCTTACCAATCCCCTGGTCAGGTTAAGCATTGCTATGGTTCCGCCATCGTTGGCAGGCCATGGAGGTTTATTGGTCAGCTGAAGTATCTTCATTCCCGAAGAGTTTTGAGATCAATTTTTCCGGCAGGAATTTTTTCAGAAAATGGGTGTAGGTTTCAGCCGACATAATTGCAGAATCTGTTACCGCTTTGTATGTCAGCCAGATACCAACCGGAAGAAAAATAAAAGTCGAAAACCACATTCCCGAGGTCATCTCCCATACATCTTCACGTGCCGATTTCTCTCCGGTCATCGAAAAAATGTAATAACAAATGAAAAGAAGAATCGAAACAACGACAGGCATTCCGAGGCCACCTTTTCTGATAATGGAACCCAGTGGTGCTCCAATGAAAAAGAAAATCAGAACTGCAACAGAAAGGGTGAATTTACGGTGAAATTCCATTTCATGCATATTGATTCTCTTTTTTCTGGCGTATAAATTATTTTCTATATTGTTTATTTCCTGATAGTTGCTTCTGGCATTGGCTATGGCCGTCTGGATGGTTTCATCCTCATTCCAGGTACTGCTATAGATGGCTTTGTCAATATCAAACAATTTGATGGTATCGGGAGTGAAGGTTCGGTACAAACTGTCCTTGTTGTTAATCTTTGCATACAACCGATTGTTCAGTGGCGAAAGATACCTCGTATTCATCACAAACCTTTTGACATGATTTCTGTAATCCGCAGAAAGAGAATCTGTTGCCTTTCGGAGTTGTGAAATGTTCAGCATTCTGAAACTGTTTTTAAAAATACTTTCATCCTGTCGCTGGAATTCAAAATTCACCACACGTACATTCAATACCTGTTTCTTGAACTTGTCTCGTCTGAAAGGATAATTGTTCCGGTTATAATCCATTCGCTCTTCCGTGAAGTTTTCCCCGTTGAAAAGAGTCAGTACCATGAAATTTTTATCCTCGGTGATATAAAGAAATCCCGAATCTGCAACTGTTACGCTTTCATTGGCTTTGTTGTTGGTGTGGTCATAGATCAGAATATCACGGAGGGTATTGGTTTTGTTATCTTTCCTGCCGACACGGATGCTATAACCGTCGATGTCATCGGTGAAAACACCTTCTTTGAGGATCATCTCCGGACGTTGTTCCTTGATGCTCCATAAAAGTGTGTAAAAGCGGAGGTTGGTGTGTGGCAGGATATTATTGGCAAAAACAAATGCAATGCAGGTTATCAGGATTGCCACGATCAGAAGGGGTTTCATCAGTCGGAAAAGAGAAATCCCGGATGACTTGATGGCCACCAGTTCATAGTTTTCACCCAGGTCACCAAACGACATAATGGAAGCCAATAACATCGACAGCGGAAAAGCAAACGGAAGCAGTCCAAATGAAGCATAAAAAAGCAACTCGGCAAGCACGTTCCATTCAAGACCTTTCCCTACCATGTCGTCCACATATTTCCACAAAAACTGCATCAGAAGTATGAAAACACAGATGAAAAAGGTCATAAAAAATGGCCCCATGAAAGTTTTCAGAACATACCAGTGTAACCGCTTCATTCCGGTAAATTTCATGAAAGAGAATGATTACAAAGCTAAGTATTTTTGGGAAAGGCAGGAGAAAAATTGTGTCACGATCCTACAACATGTTTCAGGAGCGCAATGTGGTTATGCCAGAGCCCGGTAATTTCTTCCGTTTCGCTTTCTTCGCCGAAATCGGTTACAATCAGGGAAACATCACCGGTGAGTTCGTCCTGGGTAATCCTGAATTCAAAATAGGTGTGTTCGTTGTTTTCCCAGGTAAACCTTACCAGTTTGTTCTCTTTGAAGAGTGTCATTTCGGCAACTTCTTTTGAGCCTTTCCAGATGAAGGTAAACACCTTTCCTTCGAGGTGTACATCGTCGGCAAACCATTCAGCCAGACCTGAAGGGGTGCTTAACCTATTGAAAAGCACTTTCGGGGAGCAATTGATGATATATTCCAATTGTATTTTGTTCTTCTTTGACATGGTCAGACGATACTGTTTTCAGACTGAAACGGTAAAAAAACATCACGTAAACAGGTTTACAATATACTATTTTTTCAATAAATAATGACAAGTTCAAATAAATTGTATATTTGCACCTCAATTTTCAGGATAAACTTTTCCGGTATTTTCGGGGATTGAGATGTTCTGATTTTTTTTGGAAAGAATAGCAGGGTAGGCAGGGCTCATCTGTTACTGATGTTCTGACCGTAATCGTCAGAAGTCAGGATGCCGACCGCCAGCGTCGGCATTAGAGCGTTCCCATGTATGTCGTGAAGGTCACTGGTTGAAACAGATAAGCAAGTTCTTAAAATAATGGCGAGGTAGCTCAGCTGGTTAGAGCGTATGATTCATAATCATAAGGTCGCCGGATCATGCCCGGCTCTCGCTACTTATAAATAAAAGAGTTACATGTCGTAAATGTAACTCTTTCTTTTTCTTCACCATGGAGAAAAGAAGCAAATGAGAAGGGCCTGTACCGGGGGAGATTCTTTGATGATTATATTGAAATAATAATCAGAGATGCAAAAGGATTCGTGGTTGCTGATGCTCCGATTTTTGAGAAAATTGAAAATGAACCAATAACCTATGATTTATGTTTTTGATTAAATGGTATTTAATTGTATTTGTTTTTATTTTTTCTTTTTCAGCACAATGTCAGGAGCATGATATGGTCATTTACGGCGGAACGTCTGCTGGGATTGCTGCTGCCATTCAGGGGTCCCGGATGGGGAAAACGGTTTTGCTTATCGAACCGACCAGCCGGTTGGGCGGATTGACCACCGGAGGCCTCGGGGCTACCGATATTGGCAACAAACAGGTAATTGGTGGCATCTCGCGCGAGTTTTATCGGAATATAAAAGCGTATTACGAAAAGCCGGAAAACTGGAAATGGCAAAAAGCGGCAGAATATCAGGAAAGTCGGAACACCGGCAGGGAAGATGCCATGTGGACTTTTGAACCATCGGCAGCGCTTGCAGTATATAAAAAAATGATGGCCCCCGAAAAAATCGAGGTGGTTTACAATCAGCGGCCCAACCGTTCGGGGGGTGTAAAAAAGCAAGGGCAGAAGATAGTGGAAATAGCGATGGAAAATGGCACTTCCTACCAAGGCAAAATGTTTATCGATGCTACTTATGAAGGCGATTTGATGGCCGCGGCCGGAGTAAGTTACACCGTGGGGCGTGAGTCGAACAAGGATTTTGGAGAGACACTAAACGGCGTGCAGGCCAATAAATACAGCATCACGTTGCGGGGTGGTGTATCACTAAACAGTATTCACCATAATTTTATTGATGGAGTTGACCCTTATATTGTAAAAGGCGACCCGAAAAGCGGGTTATTGCCTTTTATTGCAAAAGGCGGCCCCGGAATCGACGGTCGCGGCGACAAAGGCATCCAGGCCTACTGTTTCCGAATGACCCTGACCGACCACCCCGAAAACCGTATCCCTTTTGCCAAACCCGAAGGTTACAACGAATTGGAATACGAACTCCTGTTCCGGAACTACGAAGCTGCCGAAGACCCCATCGAAGAAATGTACCCCTACGGCGACCCGCTGGTGCCATGGATTAACACACCCATGCCCAACCGGAAGACCGACACCAACAACCAGAAAGGGTTTTCAACTGATTTTATCGGGCAGAATTATGATTACCCGGAAGCTTCGTATGAAGAACGGGAAAAAATTGTAAAACGGCACCGGCAATACCAGCAGGGGTTGATGTGGACACTGGCTTATCATCCGCGTATTTCTGAAAAGGTAAGAAATGTTGTGTCGAAGTGGGGTACCTGTAAAGATGAATACGAGCGCGAAGATGGCTGGCAGCAGCAACTTTATGTAAGGGAAGCCCGTCGGATGATGAGTGGCTATGTGATGACCCAACGTCATTGCGAAGGTTTTGAAGTGGCTGCCGATCCGGTGGGAATGGGCGCTTATGGGATGGATTCGCACCAGGTTCAGCGATATGTCGATGCCAATGGTTTTGTGCAAAACGAAGGGAATGTGGAAGCTCACGGTTTCCCTCCATACCCCATCAGTTATCGCTCTATAATTCCCAAAGAAAGTGAATGTTCCAACCTTTTGGTTCCCGTGTGTGTCAGTGCCACACACATTGCATATGGATCCATCCGCATGGAACCAGTGTTTATGGTACTGGGCCAGTCGGCAGCAGTTGCCGCAGCCTTGGCTATTGATAAGAAAATTGCATTACAGAAAATACCATATTCAGAATTAAAAGAAAAACTTATTCAACAGGGGCAAAAACTATCATTATCTGATTTATAGTATCTGTCTGAGTCATCCCGGAATCGAACCATTGAGAGGCAATCGCTTGTGCATGGATATTCTTTGTACATCTTCCCATAATTTTTTCCGGCCAAAATGATGATTATTCATCAAACAGAAAATATGGCCATGCCCGGGCGGATACGAAGGAACCGGGGTGCCCCTTCGTCTCCGTTTTCATCAAAAGGAGTGAACTTCAAAGTGTTATCTTTTCTCTGGAGACGTCCCGGGTTGAAAAGGTAGAAGGTTTTTTTCATGATTGAGTGTGTTACAGAGTTTTGAGATTATTTGTGGATTGAACAGTCATGGAGTCAATTTTCTTACACGTTCCTGATCGCAGAATGATATTTCTTTCAGTCTACTTCATCCTCCCCGCTCCAGCAAAAATCAAAATAGCTGCACGAACGGCAACTTCCGACAGGCAACATTTCCGGACACATTTCGTTTGTACAGATTTCTTCGATTTTCTTCAGGTTCTCACCTATTTCTTCCCGGTCAGCCTTAGAAAGAGTTACCTCTTCAGTTTTTCTCAGCCTGGGGTATTCGAGGATGCCCGAAGGATTTTCCACCCCACACTGTTCCAGAACATACAAATAGTATTTTAGTTGCCAGATATGCGCTTCTTCCCGCTTGTCCGACTTTTTAATCTCGTGGACGACTCTGTTCCTGTGATCATAATAATCGATCTTGATCCCTCCGATCTCTACTTCCCTGAACCGGTCACTCCGGAACGGATAACTGTTTTCGTGGATCAGCTTTCCTTCGTATACCAGGTCACTGGTCTGTTCCATCTGTATCCCGTTGTGAAAGAGCCACAACTTGCGGGGACAAATCAGAAAATAGTTAAAATGGGTACCGGTGATTCGCATTTTGCTGATTGATTTGGTTGTTCATCAAACCCTGAAGGTTTTGAAAACCTTCAGGGTATTGATTCGGTAGTTAAAACATCTCCGCTCCCCCACCCTTTTCTTCCACATCCATCTGCAACCCAAGTTCATGGTCGTATTTTCGGTAATTGATGTTAAAAGGCTGCTAATATATCTCAAACGTAGAGATCTCATTTACTCCTATCAATCCACCATTGTCAGAATACTCCATGCTGACAAAATAGACTCCGAAAAGCCAATTTTTCAATTTTGAAAGAATTTTAGGATCGGATATTTCGCTGTTTAATCTAATTGAATATGGAACATGATTGACTTCGGTAAGATATTCTTTCACCTTGCTCATTTGCACGCTTATCATGTATTTTGATAGGATATCTTTTTTGAAACGAGTATAGGCATACTTTTCCTCATATTTGA
The DNA here is from genome assembly GCA_964395045.1 of uncultured Prolixibacteraceae bacterium. Lineage (GTDB taxonomy): Bacteria > Bacteroidota > Bacteroidia > Bacteroidales > Prolixibacteraceae > UBA1413. The sequence continues at coordinate 17,780 of CAYNBE010000053.1, forward strand.
ATTCTTTCAGTTCTGTGATAAGTTCATTCCTTAAATGTGATGAGATCACATTAACATCATTGATTTCTCGGAAAACCTTTTGCGCATCACTTTTTCTGTCGGACATGAAACCAGAATCAAGGATTTGAAGCATTCCGTAAAATTGTTTCAAATATTTGCTATCAGTTGACAACCCGTCAAACAAGAGATGAACAAGAGTGTTCTTGTCCGCTTCGGTTAAACTCAAAGAAACCTTATCAAGTTTTTTGAAATCAAGAACAGGCTTCTTAAACCATTTATCAAATTCAGTTTCCCGATCATCTATCAGTTTTAATGTGATTTTCAATAAATCATCGTTGTATACATATCCTCTTCCTGATTCAAAGACTTCTTTCCCTTTTTTGTTTTT
>CAYNBE010000054.1:0-18080 GCA_964395045.1 uncultured Prolixibacteraceae bacterium
GCGAAACACCAACCGGAATGATTAACTCTTACATGCGAATTACCTGCCTGCCCTGCCTACCCTGCCTACCGGCAGGCAGGTGGCAATCAGGCGGCAGGCAGGCGTGTGTTTCCACTAATCAAACCAAATGGACTTGAAAATCTTAAACACATGAAACATGATAAGTGGGGATACAGAACCGAAAAATCAAAGCTGATCAACCTCGATGAAAACGATCAGACTTTATATAACAGGATTCTGAAAACAGTACCCGGGTTAAAATCATGCCTTTTTTGCGGAAGTTGCGCTGCCACATGCACTGCATCGGCCGACGGCATGAATTTCAGAAGAATGCATCTACTGCTTCAGTGCGGTGAACCTGAAACCTTACGGGAGTTAACCATGTCATGCCTGTTGTGTGGTAAGTGCATCATGGTATGCCCCCGGAATGTGGATACAAGAAGTGTGATATACAACCTGAAGATCATGGTCCATGAACATTTCTGATCACCCCCTTTTTGTATGGCCGTTTATGGCAGGAATCCTGTTTATTTGTATTTACCTGCCGCTGATTTACCTGAAATGGCTCCGGGGCACTACTTTTCACGACGGGAAAGTGCTTCTCCGTAATCTTTTTTCTTCCAAAACGCCGGCAGCTATCAGGGAAGTGTTTATGGAAAGCCTGATCCACAGGCGAATATTCAGGTTTAATAAAACCCTCGGTTATATGCATATGAGCCTTGCGCTTGGCTGGCTCCTCCTGATTGTTTTCGGGAAATTTGAGACTATGCTGTTTACCCGTGACGGTTTCAATCCGCCGTACCTCCCTGTTTTTTTCAAGTATTTCTATCCGAACGGTATTCCGACAACCTTTAAGGGGACCTTTTACCTGACCGTGATGGATGCCCTTCTGATCTTTGTCCTGAGTGGAGTTGTCCTGGCTTTTATAAAACGATTCAGGTCGAGGATCCTTGGAATGAAGCGGACCACAAAGCATATTCTTATCGACAGGATTGCACTGACTTTTCTGTGGTTTATTTTCCCATGCCGCTGGCTTGCGGAGAGTGTGACTGCAGGCCTGGCCGGTACCGGAGGATTCTTTACGTATAGTTCAGGCAAGCTGCTTTCCACCTTTCTTCCGTTGGAAAGCCTCTTTTTGCCATCATGGTGGGCATATTCCATAGCACTGGGAGGATTCTTCGTAACCATGCCGTTTTCACGTTATATGCATATTTTTACCGAGGTGGCCATGATTTTCCTCAAGCATTGGGGGCTGAAGAGTGAATCGCGCGAAAATCCGTATGCCCGTTTTGAGGTCAATGCATGTTCCCGTTGCGGGATATGTACCAATGTGTGTCAACTTTCTGCTGATGCCGGGATAAACCATTCCCAGGCTGTATATTTTATTAGGGACGTCAGGTACGGATATCCTGCCCGGGAAACTGCCGGGAACTGTTTTCTGTGCGGACGGTGTACCCAGGCTTGTCCGGTAGGCATCGGGGTTGACCAGTTGAGGATCAGGCAAAGAAAGCAGGAAGCAAATCACGCAGCCGTACCTTTCACCTGGAAAGCTTATTCCCAAAACCATCCCAGGAAAGCTGATATACTTTATTTTGCGGGATGTATGTCGCACCTGACTCCCGGGATTATCGCAAATACCAGGGAAATTCTCGGGAGGGCAGGCATCCGCTTTACGATGCTTGATGAAAAAGGAGGAATCTGCTGCGGAAGACCAGCCATGCAGGCGGGATTCGTCAGGCAGGCAGAAAGCATTGTCAGACAAACCACCGGGTTGATCAACCGTTCACAGGCATCCCTTCTGCTGGTAAACTGTCCGATTTGTTACAGGATTTTCAATGAAGAATACAACCTCGACATGCCTGTTATGCACCACAGCTCTTATTTCAAGGATCTGATCCAGGTGAATCCGGGATTGTTTACACAGACCAGTGCTCGGTTTACCTATCATGATCCCTGTGAACTGGGGCGTGGATCAGGAATCTATCAGCAACCCCGTTCGGTGATCAAAAAAATCGGGACACTGTTGCCTGTTGACCTGGAAAAGGAAGAAGCGCTTTGTTGTGGAGGCAGCCTCGCCAATCTTTCGATTACTCCTGCCCAACGTGACCTAGTGACCGATGCAGCCTATGACAACCTCGCAGCTCCTTCGCCCGACTATATCGTTACTTCGTGCCCGCTTTGCAAGAAAACTTTTTCAAAGGGTAAAAGGGATATCCCTGTGATTGATATTGCCGAAGCAGTAACGATGTCGTTAAAAAATACAACTCTACAACAGGTTGTAAAAGAAGAGGAGATGGAAGTGGTTATTTGAAGCAGGTTTACTTTTCAGGCACCTTATACCATTTGGAGCCTACTTCCGACGGCCGGTAATTTTCGATGTAGAAGATAGCCTCATCGGGTGTTTGAGTGATATGGTAGATCGACCGGTATTCGGGTTTTGCGAAATGCTCTTCGTAGGAATGTCCAAACTGGAGAAACAAATAATCGTAAAAACCGGCAGTATTGACAAATACAATGGGTTTCCTATGATAATCAAGCTGTTTGAGGGTTATAACCTCCAGAATTTCTTCCAGGGTGCCAAAACCTCCCGGTAAAGCAACAAATGCATCGCTGACTTCTCTCATCCGTGCTTTCCTTTCGGCCATATCGCCGGTGATTTCCACTTTATGAGAATGGTTGGATACCAGGTTTTTGTTTTTCATCCTTTCAGGAATGATTCCGAGGGTTGAAGCTCCCGATTTCCGGGCGGCAAGGGTGACCGTTTCCATGAGCCCGACATTTGCTCCTCCGTTCACAAGAGAATGTCCTCCACGGCCGATCAGTTCCCCTAACCGTACGGCCTCTCTGAAATAAATGTCACGAATGGCATTGCTCGAAGAGCAAAAAACACATATGTTCATTTGAAGATGAAAAGAATAAAAGATTTCAGATGAAAAGACCAGGAAAGCAAAATGGTAAATGCTACCTGTTCAAGGCATTATACTTGGATCGCCGGAATCGGGGTACTTACGCGTCGATGTTGGCATAAACAGCGTGGTCTTCAATGAATTTCCGGCGAGGAGGCACATCATCGCCCATGAGCATGGCAAAAATATGATCTGCTTCGGCAGCATTTTCAATGGTAACCTGTTGCAGGGTTCGTTTCTCCGGGTTCATAGTGGTTTCCCAAAGCTGTTCGGCGTTCATTTCCCCCAATCCTTTGTAACGCTGAATTGTGATTCCCGATTCATTTCCATCGGCCCATTCCTCGATGATCTGAAGCCGCTGCTGTTCGGTCCAGGCGTACGATTCCCTTTTTCCTTTTTTGATCAGGTAAAGTGGAGGAGTGGCCAGATAAAGGTGGCCGCGGCGGATCAGTTCCTGCATGTAACGAAAGAAAAAAGTCATGATCAGCGTGTCGATGTGGCTTCCATCCACATCGGCGTCGGTCATGATCACGATTTTGTGGTAACGGAGTTTGTCAAGGTTCAGTTCCTTGCTGTCTTCTTCCGTTCCGATCGTGACTCCCAATGCAGTAAAAATGTTTTTGATTTCCTCGTTCTCGAAAATTTTGTGCTGCATTGCTTTTTCGACGTTGAGAATTTTGCCCCTCAGCGGCAGGATAGCCTGGTAGCGGCGGTCGCGTCCCTGTTTTGCCGTTCCTCCTGCCGAATCGCCCTCCACCAGGAAAAGTTCACATTTTGAAGGATCACGTTCCGAACAGTCGCTCAACTTTCCGGGAAGTCCACCCCCTGAAAGGGCATTTTTCCGTTGCACCATTTCACGGGCTTTGCGGGCGGCATGACGTGCCTGGGCAGCCAGGATGACTTTATCCATAATAATTCTTGCCGCACGGGGATTCTCTTCGAGATAGTATGTCAGCATTTCACTGACCGCCTGATCGACCGATGCGGTCACTTCCGAATTGCCCAGCTTGGTCTTTGTCTGTCCTTCAAACTGCGGTTCAGCGACCTTGACCGATATGACTGCAGTAAGGCCTTCCCTGAAATCATCACCGTTGATCTCAATCTTGAGCTTGGAGAGAATACCGGTCTGGTCGGCATAGTTTTTCATGGTACGGGTCAGCCCCCGACGGAATCCTGTCAGATGGGATCCTCCTTCGATGGTGTTGATGTTGTTCACGTACGAATGTACATTCTCAGAATAGGAGTTGTTGTACTGAAGGGCTATTTCCACGGGAATGTCATTCTTGACCGTGGAAACATGAATAATCTCCGGAGTCAGCCTGACTCGCGAATCGTCCAGGTATTCAACGAATTCCTTCAGCCCCTGCGTGGAGAAAAATGTTTCACTCCTGTAATCCCCGTTCTCATCGCGTACCCGCTCATCGGTGATTGTCAGGCTGATGCCTGCATTCAGGAAAGCAAGTTCCCGTAGCCTTGCAGTCAGTATCTCATATTTGTATACTGTTGTTATGAAGATGGTTTCATCGGGTTTGAATGTAATGATTGTTCCGGTTTTATCGGTTTTACCTACTTCCTTTACACTATATAAAGGCTTGCCGATATGATACTCCTGGATCCAAATTTTCCCTTCCCGGTGAATTTCAGCTTTCATATAGGTAGAAAGCGCGTTGACACAGGAAACGCCAACCCCGTGCAATCCCCCCGAAACCTTGTAACTTCCTTTGTCGAATTTACCGCCGGCGTGGAGTATTGTCAGTGCCACTTCAAGGGCTGAACGGTTTTCCTTGGTGTGGATTTCAGTCGGGATACCCCTTCCATCGTCTCTGACCGTAATGGAATTATCAGGGTGAATGATCACATCAATATTTTTACAGTACCCGGCAAGCGCTTCATCAATTGAGTTGTCCACCACTTCGTACACCAGATGGTGCAATCCGCGGTCATTCACATCGCCGATATACATGGCAGGACGCTTCCTGACTGCCTCCAGGCCTTCCAGCACCTGAATGCTGTCGGCTCCATAATGATCACTCCCGTTCCCGTTGTTCCCGGGAAGATTGTTTTTTTCCTGTTCGTCCATAATCCCTTCTCTTATTGTTCCTTTCTGTTCCTTTCAGCATGGATGGGCTTTTCCTTCCGCTTATTCCGGGTAGTTTTGCTAAACCACCGGCAGAGAATTTAGCTTTTTTCTTTGCCTGGTAATTGAGGATTGCAAATATAGTGAAAATGCCAGGGAAAACCGGTATGAAAATGACTACCGGAAGCGAATTTTACGACAATTTATCAACTTCTTAACATTGAATAAGTGGTTGATATTCAGTATGTTCATGGCGTGATTCCCCTGAGGATGACTTTCTTTGGGCTAAACTAAAACGAATAGCTGATCCCGCCGAGCAGGTTAAAGCTCTGTACCGGGTACCCAATCCATTTTTCGTACTTCCGGAAGCCGAAATTGTTTAGCTGAACAAATGCCGATAGCTTCCGTGTGATCTCATATTTTCCGTTCAGGTTCAGGTCAATGGCATTGTCCATCACAACATTCGATGCCTGTCCTGGGAAAATACTTCCGATCTGTTCGTATGCAATATTGGGGTTTTGTCCGTTTTCAAGCTGAACTATCAATCCTTTCCTTTTGCCGGTTACATATATGTCGGCTTCCACATTCAGCCTTTCGGTAATGGCATAACTTACTGCGAGCGTTGCATCGAACCTGGGCAGGTTCCACGCCATTTCCTGTTCCGACACGGTATATTTGTAAATATTAGTGCTGAGCAGGAAACTCAGTTTATCGCCGGCATGATGGGTGATTTCCCCGTTAAACCTGAGGGTCTTCATATCGTCGTACAGTACCCTGAATGCATTGTCGGTATATGCCGGCCCGGGAAGCGGGCCCATGGTTGGCAGACGGAATCCCTGAAGGTAGTAAAACGGGTGTTGTTCGAATGTGGAATGATCTATTTCAATTTTGAAGTTTGTCTTCACCGAAAGCTTTCCGTCGAATCCTCCGAAAAACCGGAATTTCTCGAAGTGGTTGTTGACACTCACCGTAGGGAGAATAAACGGATTATCCAGGGCGACCGCAGCATAATGGTTGTGGTGGTAATTTCCATCCACACCTGCAAATAGGTTGATAATTTCCCTTACGGGGGTAAATTCAAAACGGATGTCGGGGGTAATTTTAAACTTGTTGGTGGCAAGGTTCCCCCAAACGAACCAACTCCTGATTCCGGCTTTCAGGTTGATAGTTTCATTTCCGATCTCAACAGCCGGCTTAAATTTCAGCCAAAGCTGGTTGCGGTGGTTTGTGGTCAGGGGCGACAGTTCCGGGAGGTTGTAATAGACCTTATTTGTCCCTGAGTATTCGATTCCTGCATCGGCGAACAGTTTAAAACCATCCCGTGGGGCGATAAAATTCATGTTAAAATCCACATAATCCTCCCTTTGCCCGGTTTTTGCCCCGAAGCGGGTATATCTGAAATCAAACCCGGACGAAGGATCGTCTTTGGAGGCTGACAAATTATCCAGGTTGATGTGAATCCCTCCCCGGGTAAACGACTGTCTGTGGCCCTGGAGTGTGTATTCCTGGTTTTCATCCGTGAGAAAAGTGGGAATATGACCAGGTCCCGGATAGCCGTAATAGCGGAATCCATTGTGGTCAACCCCCAGGTTTACCGACAGGATCGATTTTCTGAAGAGATATTTCATGAACATTTCAGCTTCATTTTCCGAAAAAGGGGCATTAACCCGGTCCTTGTCTTGGAGGGTCAGTTTGGCGTGTGAAGAGAGATGACGTGCATGAATACCGAAAACCGAGTTTTTATTGTTTTTGCTGTTGAAAAAAAGTTCAGCATAGGGCTTATTATAGTTGCCGGCGCCTGCCCTGATCAGACCGAACCCGGGTTCATCGGCCGGTTGGCCAATTACGGTGGCAGCCTGAAGTGTTTTAACCGACAGGGCAGAAAACACAGGAGAACTGCTGATGCTGTAACTGAAATCAGGCTTTTTATGTTCTGTATCTTTGATCGAAGGCATGTCATTGATTTTTTCGGCGTCAATGGCGCCAGGAATATATGCTTTAACAACCTCAACTTCCTGTTTCAGGGTATCTTTCTGGGCATATCCGGCAATTATGCCTGCAAACAACAAGGCAGTTGTCAGCAAAAGCGCCGGGTTACAGATTCTCTTCATTTTTCCGGGTGTTACGGTTACTTTAAATTAATTTGCATGGGATTCTGCTGTGCAGGTTCCGATTCTTTCAATTCCTTTGTTTCGATCCGGTTCAATCGTTGCCGGGCTTCGTCAATCACTCCGTCGTTTTGGACGGGGTAGTTTTCAATCAGGCTTTTCAGGGTATGTTTGGCCTGAAATCCATCATTCCGGGTGATGTAAATATCTGCCAAGAGGATAAAACTTTTTGCAAGCCAGTATTGATGTGATGTTCCTTTGTCGATAAAATCAAGTATCTCTTTTTCAGATGCTTCAATATTTTGTTTTCTGAAGTAGATGTCTGCGAGAAGATATCTTGCTTCGGCTCCCCAGGCTGTGGCAGTTTCAGTTGCGAGGTTCTTCATTCCCGGCAGGGCCTGATCATAGCTTCCCAGATTGTAATACGACCTGGCAGTAATGAAACCAGCCTCCCTGATCAGTGCTTCTCCTGCTTTTTCGGTTTTCAGCAGGGAGGAAGAGGCCTCAATGGCATCGCGGTATTTTTCGAGCTGGAAATTGCAACGCATCCGTCCGGCAATGGCTTTGACCTTGTTCCACTGGTTCCCGGCGGTTGTTTCAAGACGTGTATACAGTTCGAGCGCTTCGCCGAACTTTTTGGCATTAAACAGCAGTTCCGATGCTTTTGCGAGGGCAGGTTCACTGAATGCATTGAGCGGCTGCCGGGTTACATACAGGTAGTAATCGAGCGATTCGGAATATTTCCCGCCGGAATAAAGCAATTCACCCAGGTAAAAGTTTGCGTTGAGTGTAAAACTGCCATTTGGATATTGCTGAAGATAGCGCCTTAACTGGTTGACAGCGTTGGGATCGTTGCTCATAAACTGCTTTTCTGCGGCGATCCAGGTAAGGGAATCCTGTTCAGAAACAGTCACAGCCACTCCGGTCCCGAGTTTGTTGGCATAGGCGAAATATGCATCGACGTTGTTCAGTTCAATATAGCAATTCTTAATGCCAATCATTGCTGCCTGGGATTCCTGGGTGCCACGGAAATTTTCAGCCACCTGTTGATAATATTTCAGAGAATTCTGGTAATCGGAGGTATTGAAATGGATGAGTCCCATCTGGAGCAAAGCCTTTGGATAGAGCGCACTTTGCCTGTGTTTGTCGATAATGGTCTGATATTCTTTCTTTGCTTCCGTGAAGTTGCCGTCGCGTTCATACGAACGTCCCAGTTCAAAAAGAGCGTCGTCGAGATAATCCGATTGGGGATAAGAAGCCACCAGGTTCTTCAGTAAACTGATTTTGGTGTCCTGCCGTCGCTGAAGGCCATGACAAAAAGCCAATTGATAGAGGGCATAATCGGCATCGTAGATTTTCATTGCATAGGCTTGCTGGTAATTATTCGCCGCTTCTGCGTAATCCCGGGCAATAAAATAGGAGTCTCCCAGTCTGTTGTAAACATCCGCAGTTTTCCGGTTGCGGGAACCGGTTGTTGCCCCCAGATATTTGCGGAAGGTGTTTCCTGCTCTGGTATAATCTTCAAGTTTGAAATATGCATATCCAAGGCTGTAATATGCATCGTTGTATTCAGGAAGGGTGATTGCTCCGGGTGACTGCAGAAACTGGGTAAAACCGCTGATCGCCGAACTATAATCACCGGTCCGGTATAATGCTTCTGCACGCCAGAAACGCGCTCCTGCCGTCAAAGTGGAGGAATAGTTGTTTTCGAGCGATTTCCCAAAATATGTAAGAGCCTGCTCATAATCCTGGCTGTTGAAGAGTTCAAGTCCGCGGTAATAGGTAACCCGCTGGTATGCCTGGTTAATTTCCTGGTTTCTTACCTTGATCTTTTCAATGGCAGCAATTGCATCCCTGTAGTTTCTGGTAACCATAAATACCTGGACCAGGTACTGATACGCCGAATTGTTCCTGTCAGAATTCGGATAGAGCGTAATATATTTGTCGAATGCCTTGATGGTCTCATTAAACGGTGAATACGACAATTCATAGGTCAGCTTAGCGTAGTTGAAGAGCGCGTCTTCCTTGATTTTTGCGTCGAAATCCATTTCAGATGCCGCGCTGAAGGAGTTCAGCGCTTTTTCTTTCTGACCGGTCATGATATAGGAATCAGCGAGGTGGTAAAAGCTGTTCTGCGCAATCAGATCGTTTCCCCTGGACGATTTTTCGAGGTACGGTATCGATTTTTCAAAGGCTCGGGTACTGTAATACGAAAAGCCCATGATGTAGTTGTCTTCCCTTGATTTTATCCCCGGCTGTTCATGGTAATATTCAAGAAACTGTATTGCTTCGGGGTACCTTCTCAGATGGAAAAAGGAATCACCGGTGATCTTCGCAAGTTCGGGCTTTTGCGATTCCTCGACATCGTTGATAATCGGTACCACATATTCCACCACATCATTGTATCGTTCCTGTTTGTAATATATCTGGCTGACATACATTGGGATCACTTTTGTGAAGTTGGGGTCTTTTTCAAGCGTTCTGAATCCTTCCAGTGCTGTTTCATAATTGGATTTCAGATAGTTGATGTGAGCCCAGTAGTAAGTGGCAGGTTTGGCCAGGATGTGGTTTTTATCCTTTATCATGAAGAATTCGTTCAGTGCCAGATCCTGTTCATCGGTCATCATATAGGAATACCCCATCATGTATCCGCATCTGATCTGGTCAGAAGCGGGGAGTCCCTCCCTGTCAACTCCTCCCAGTATGCGGACAGCCATTGCGTATCTTTTTTTTTCGAATTGATACTCACCAAGATAATAATTGGCGGTATTGCTGTACGGACTATCGGGGAAATCTTTGACAAAGTTTGACAGCAGTTTTTCACCCGTGGCATGTTCGGAACGTAATGCCGATACAGCCATGAAGTAACATGCCTCAGAATAAATTTCCGACTTTTTGTCGGTTTTTTCCCTGATTTTTTCAAATTGCCTGTAGGCAGCGTTGTATTTAGCTGTTTTGAACAATTCCTTTCCGATCGAAATATCTTTCTGGATGCCTGTATAATAATCGGTTTGCTGAGCAAACAATCCGCAGCATTGCATAATCAGGCCTCCAAGTATCAGAAGCAGTTTCAATGTTTTCATCCCGGTAATTTTTATAAATATCCCCAACGGCAAATATCCTGCCATGCCGCCCGGGGATGTTCGAACCAATTACTAAAGTAGTATATACGGTTGGCCGATCATGACGGTTCCATGTCATTTTCTTAACAAAAAACTGTTAGTTTCTTTATCTTATTATCCGGGAAGAAAAAAAAGTTTGCAGTAATTTCGTGCAAAATCGGTGATGGATGACCGTACAGGCGATGATAGAGCTGACAAATGCCGACTTAACCCAGCGCGATGAGCTGATCCTGGGAAATGTGAATATCAGGATTGCAACAGGAGAATTTGTATATGTGATCGGTAGAGTGGGTACCGGCAAATCGAGCCTGATTAAAACCCTGAACGCCGAAATTCCTCTGGTTGAAGGAACAGGTTATGTTGCAGGATTCCCGCTTCATAATATTCGTAACAGGGATATCCCCATGTTGCGGCGAAAACTGGGAGTTGTTTTCCAGGATTTTAGGCTTTTGAGTGACAGGAATGTGAAAGCAAATCTGGAATTTGTGCTGCGTGCAACCGGCTGGAAACAGCAGAAAGAAATCAACGACAGAATACATCAGGTCCTCGAAAAAGTTGAAATGGAAAAAGCGATCGTGAAAATGCCACACAGGTTGTCGGGAGGAGAGCAACAAAGGATAGTAATAGCCAGGGCTATTCTGAACGATCCGCCTGTCATTCTTGCCGATGAACCCACCGGTAATCTCGATCCTGAAACTTCGGAACAAATCCTTGAGTTGTTACGAAATCTGAACAGGGAAGGTAAAACCATCGTGATGGCAACCCATGATTACGCTTTGATCTCCAGGTTTAAAATGAGGACCCTTGTATGTGAGGGGCAAAGGGTAGTGGATGTATCCAGCCCCAAAGGCCAGCTCGATTTTGACGAAATGCTGCGTGAGGAGAGCTGAAGATACCTGTTTGATTTAGTCAGGAAAAGCCGGTTTGGTTCCTCCGGAAGATGAAAAAGCAGCTGTTGAAAAGCACTGTGCTATAACAATCAGCTGATTTTTACGTTGTGGAATTATGGATTTTAAAAATATAAATGTGTTCTGATGAGGCATAGGGGTCTGATAATCTGTTTCATGTTTTTTTTGATCGTGCCAGAACTTTTTGCCCAGGAAGGGTATATTTCGGGGTATGTCGATTCGCTTGAAACCAACCTTCGTCTGATGAAAAGATATCTTTCTCAGGGAAGCAACTGGCATTTTACCGATACAAGGAGTGAAAAAATGTTATCGGGATTGATCCATTTCCTGGAAGATGAACCAATCGATACCATTGTGACCTATTTTGAGAAACTGAAAAATAATGCGGAAATCAGGCTTATATCCCGCAGGGCTGAAGATGTACCCGATTCGCTTCAGGTTCCCGGATATATTTCTTCGCGCCAGCTTGCCCGACAGCTTGAAGAAATTGATGAGCAGGTCAAACGGGAGTATGCCGGACGTCAGGTTGTTGTTCCTTCCGAAATTCTGAAAGAGGTGGAAAAACAGGTACAATTGGTGCCTGAAGGTAACGGGATGACTTTGTTTACGGATGGAATATACAGTATGCCCGACTCCCTGAAACGCCTGGATGCCATACCAGATAAGATGATCCAGTCACCGGCTGATTTTAAAAGGATACTGGAACTTGATGAAATCAGGAGCAGATATGTGGAGCAGAAGCGGTTGCAATACAACGATTCCATCCTCAGGGTGGCACGCCAGAAGGTTGCCGACCGATACAGGCAAAGTATGATAGACGAGAGGTCAGAATTTCTCAGGTTTCATAAGATCGAGGCTGTGAGGCAGAATAACCTCCGTTTGTTGCAGATACACAACGAGCAGGCTGTTGTTGCCGTTAACGATTCACTGCGTCATGCTGCGGTCTGGCTGGCAGGGTTTGCAAATCTCTTCGACAATGTTCAGGTAAATCTCATGAATCTTTCCAGGACGTCAGCTCCCCTCGTATTGAGCAATGCCGGCAGATTTTTCACAAGGGTGTGGTTGAAGAACCAGCAAAACGACTCGATTTCCGTTCTTGTTCAAAGTCTTGATAAACGTTCCATGCAGCTGGTGATCGAGGATGGAGTTACCTTTTCGCGTTTCAGGCAGCAGGCAGTCAAGGATTTTGATTTCACCACCCTGAACAGGCCTTCGTCAAACCTTGAAAAAATCAGCAAACGGTATCAGGCTTATACTCCCTGGACTATCGGAGGGAACGGAAACCTCGGATTTACCCAGACATATCTCAGCAACTGGAAGAAAGGAGGTAAAAGTGCTCTTTCCATCCTAGTGGTTGCGAAAGGATTTGCCAATTTTTCATCCGAAAAAGTGAAATGGGAAAACAGCGGAGAAATCAGGAACGGATGGATCAAACCCGGGGATGACAGAATCCAGAAAAACGATGACAAACTGGAACTTACTTCACGACTGGGCATCAGTGCTTTCCAGAAATGGTATTATAGTACGGAAGCCGACTTTGAAACCCAGTTTTTCAACGGGTACAAATATCCTGACCGTACCAAACCCATCTCAGGATACATGGCACCGGCAAAATTCCTTTTCAAGCTGGGCCTTGATTATAAACCAAGTAAAACTTTCTCGCTCCTGATTTCCCCCCTGACATCAAAGCTTGTATTTGTCCAGGATACCCTGAAAGTCAACAAACTGAATTACGGGATTCAGCCTGGGAAAAAATCGATATGGCAACCGGGTATCAACACCGACATCAACTACAAAAAAAACATTACTTCTACCATCCTTTTTGAGACCAAATACAAGATGTTTCTCAATTATCTGAAGCCTTTCAGGGATATTGACCTGAACTGGGAGAACACCCTGACCGTTCAATTGAACGACTACATCAGCATGCAGGTGATGGCCCATTCCATATACGACAGCAAAATATTGTTTGACAAAACAGACAAGGATGGGAATCCGGTACTTGATTCGAACGGAAAGAAGATCATGGAGCCCAAGATGCAATTCAAAGAGTTTCTGACAGTGGGATTTTCGTACAGGATCAACAGGCGTGTCATCAGGGCCAGGGAGGTCAAATGAGGAGGATATCGGGGATCACAAGAGCTGCATAGAGAATACTGGCGATTCCGTTGGTTGTGAAAAAAGCTGTATTGACCCTTCGGAGATCGTCAGGTTTTACGATGCTGTGTTGGTAGATCAGCAGACCTGTGAAGACAATCACACCTGCCCAGTGGAGAATACCACCCTTCATGTAAATGGCAAGGAGAATGGCCAATGCAGCGGAAATGGCATGGATGATTCCGGATAACCTCAATGCTCTGGCTTTTCCAAACCTGGCAGGAATCGATTTAAGTTTGTTGGTTTTGTCGAAATCTTCATCCTGCAAAGCATAAATGATGTCAAAACCACTGACCCAGAACAGAACAATGGCACCCAGAAGAACCGGTTGCCAGTCGAAACGGGCCATCACCGCAAGATAAGCACCCACAGGGGCAATGGCAAGTCCAAGGCTCAGTATAAAGTGGCTCAGTGCGGTAATCCGTTTGGTGTAACTGTAAAACAACAGAATAACAAGAGCAACCGGTGAGAGCTTGAAGCACAGGGGATTGATAAACCAGGTCGTGAATATGAAAAGCAGGGAATTGGCGATGACGAATGCAAGTGCTGATCCGGGTGAAATGATGCCGGCAGGTATTTCTCTGCCTGAAGTCCTTGGATTAAGCAGGTCGAACCGTCGGTCAAGCCAACGGTTAAAGCCCATGGCAGAATTCCTTGCAAAAACCATACAAAGGAGCACCAGAAGCAGAAGTTTCATGCTTAAGGATGCACCGGGCTGGCTGGTGGCCATAAAAAAACCTGTTAAAGCAAAAGGCATGGCGAAAAGGGTGTGTTCAAATTTTACCAGTTTCGCAAAATGATGGATGGTTGTCATGGGCAATATTTTCAGCAGCAAAATTAGAAAGATTGGCAACATAAGGGAATTTTCACGGGGAAAAGCTATATTTGGAGAAAAGAGAGGCGAGATGAAAGAGTTTAAGAAGTACGTCACATTGCACGCCAGTCCCGAAGATGTTTACAATGCACTTGTAAATCCTGTTATGCTGGAGCTTTGGACAGGCGAACCGGCTGTTATGTCGGAAGAGCCTGGAAGTGAGTTTTCATTGTGGGACGGAAGCATTTCCGGAAGGAACCTCTCTTTTATACGGAACAGGAGGATCGAGCAGGAATGGTACTTTGGTGAGCAGGAGGAACCTTCGGTTGTAACCATTCTTCTGCATCCTTCAGGGGAAAAAACAAGTATGGAGATCAGACACATCCATATTCCTGATGATTGCTTTGATAACTTCAGAGACGGATGGCTGGGTGATTATATCGGAGGACTGGAACAGCTTTTTGAAGAATGATAATATTTTGTTTGTGAACATATTACGAAAGAATGTGGTCGTCAGTCACACGTGGTTATGCATCTTCTTTGAACGGGAACAGTTGCTCCGGGGCGGAGTAGCCCGGATGGGAGTAAATCGGAGAGACTGTCCGATTTGAGAATTTTTATACTATTTTTGCCTGAATAATAAATAGATTGGCTTCACGTTTGTTATATGATTTACAAGATATATCTGATTTAATATGGTGAATATTCTTTTACAGATTCCGGCCGGGGCCGGAGCTACCGGTGCAGAACAGGGACAGCTTACCCTGAAGTTTATTGATCTTGCCATGAAGGGCGGCTGGATCATGATCCCGATCATCCTGTTGTCGTTTGTTGCTGTTTATATTTTTATCGACCGTTTTCTTGCTGTGAAAAAAGCAGGCAAGTTTGATACCAGTATGATGGACAAGATCAAGAATTATATCACAGCCGGGAAAATCGATGCTGCCATTGCACTATGTCGCAGCAGCGATAACCCCGCTTCCCGGATGGTGGAAAAAGGTATCAGCCGGATCGGACGCCCGCTTACCGATGTTTCGGCAGCAATAGAGAATGTGGGGAATCTTGAGATACAGAAACTTGAGAAGGGGCTTCCTGCCCTTGGATCAGTAGCAGGGGGAGCTCCGATGCTTGGATTTCTTGGTACTGTAACCGGTATGATCAGGGCATTTTACGATATGGCCAACGCCGGGAACAACATCGACATCACCCTTCTTTCAAGGGGAATTTACGAAGCCATGGTTACTACCGTGGCCGGGCTGATAGTCGGTATTACCGCTTATTTTGCGTACAACATTCTTGTGTCGAATATCGAAAAAGTGGTGTACAAAATGGAAGCCACTACAACTGAATTCATGGACCTGCTGAACGAACCGGCATAAATCGCGATTCAATGGCGCTCAAAAAACGAAATAAAATCAGTGCTCAGTTCAGCATGGCTTCGATGACCGACATTGTTTTTCTGTTGCTTATATTTTTTATGTTGTCGTCCACGCTGGTTGCCCCGAACGCATTGAAACTCCTTCTGCCCCAAAGCAACAACCAGACTGCTGCAAAAGCTGTAACAACCATTTCGATTACGAAAGACCTGCAGTACTATATCAACGATGAGGGGAACCTGAAAAGAATTGCATTCGAAGAGATTGAACCGTTTCTGCGGCAGCGGTTCGGGGGAAATCCCGAAGCTTACATCTCTCTCCACTCCGACAAATCAGTTCCGATTGAACAGGTTGTCAGGATTATGAACATTGCACGTAAGAATGAATTCAAACTAATACTGGCCACAGCCCCTGAAAATTGAAATGGACTATATCCGGGAACATAAAAAAGGATTGATAGGCGCTTTGGTTTACCACCTGGTGATCCTGCTCCTCTTTATCCTCTTTGGGTTCATTACCCCATTGCCGTTGCCCGGAGAAGAGGGAATCCTGGTAAATTTCGGCGACAGCGAAACCGGATTTGGGGAAATTGAGCCATCTCCTGTGAAAGATGCACCAGTGCCATTAACAACGGAAAAAGAAAAAGAAGTGGTTCCAGTCACCCCTCCTCCTGTTGCAGAGAAGGTGCTTTCCCAGCCGGGGAAAGAAGAGGTGATGACACAGGATTTTGAGAAGACAGCGGCCATTGAAGCAGCGAAGAAAAAGAGGGAGGAGGAGAGAAAGCAGGCACTTGAAATTGAACGGCAACGGCAGGCTGAACTGGAGCGTCAGCGGGTGGAGGCCGAAATCAGAAAAAAGCAGGAAGACGAAAAACGGAAGATAGCTGAAATCGATAGCCGGACAAAGGATGCTTTCGGAAAGAGCAACAGTGGAACCGGAGGTACTGGCAGCGGGACCGGGCAGAGCCAGGGTGTCACCTATCCCGGAGGAAACCAGGGGGTTCCAACAGGTGATCCCCAGTCAGGAAACTACGGCCCGGGTGGAAGTGGTTCGGGAACAAGAGGTACCGGGATTTCATACAGCCTGGGTAACCGGACTGCCACATCCACTCCGAAACCCAACTATCCAGGACGTGAAGAAGGAGTTGTGGTTGTAAAAATCACTGTCGATCAAAACGGAAACGTAACGCAGGCTGAACCAGGACAGAAAGGAACCACCACACTCAACCCGGAACTCCATGATGCCGCCCGAAGGGCAGCACTTCAGGCCAAGTTCAATCTTGATCGCGAAGCTCCTGTTTTTCAGATCGGAACCATTACTTATAGGTTTATTATCCAAAGCCAATAAAGGCAGTGAATGAACAGCGTCTGGATCAACTCTCTGGTGAGTACCATTTTTGTCAGCCTGATTTCCATTACGGGTATCATTTTCCTTACCATAAAAGGCGGAAAGCTACAGGGAATCGTTTTTATCCTGGTAAGTCTTGCCGTCGGTGCATTGCTTGGGAATGTTTTTTTTCACCTTCTGCCCGAATCATTTGAATCGATCGGTGACAAACGACTCATTGCCCTCCTGATTTTATCGGGGATTCTTGTTTTTTTTGTGATGTAAAATTACCTTCACTGGCACCACGGGCACACCATGCCCCACAACGCCTCGACCCATGCCGGCGGACCAGAAGGTACCTCATCGACAATCACCGAAGGGATGATGGGGATATTCAAATCAGGGATCTCTTCCTCATTGACCTCCTCGATATTCCCATCAACGGTTGCCCCTTCGGCTTGATCGATCACACCTGTGGCCGCCACATTACCGCTCACGTGGGCGGTATCCTGAAGGCTGATGGCACCGGCGGTGAAAACGTTGCCATCCACCGTACCGGCGATTTCAAGCGCACCGAAGACGACCACGTCCCCACTGACAGTTGCACCTTCTTTCACCGTTGCCGCACCGAATGCTGTCAGGTCGCCATCTAGCTGCGAGTCCTCTTCCAGCATGACAGGGCCACGGACCACCAGGTCCTCAGAAATGCTGTCGCCGGCGGCTAGTTTATAGGCTCCAAGGTGGACACCTCCGGGGCCTCCCTGCGCTGCCAGCACCGGCAAAGCAACCATAGCCACCAGCAAAGCCATGATCCAGGCCACATTCAATCGTTTCATCATCTTACCTCCCAACAAGTCCTCTACAAGATGTACAAAATCACATTCGTTTGCCGTTCCGGCAAAAAGTTTCGTCCTGTTACAGGTTCTCCGGCGCCTAACTCATTCACCGCTGTGCGGCCTGTCGTCGGCGGCGCTGACGCACTGCAAACACAGCCAGGGTCGCCAGAGCCCCATTCGGCATCATGAAAAAAGCCAGTAGTCCTGCTGCCCCCACCATGAAAGGAGCCAAAGTTTTACCCAGAGCGATGAGCCCCACGGTAACGCGCATGAACGCCTGCGCCAGGAGATCCTGAGAGGATACGACCGCTAGAACCACGCGGCGAACGTCAATGTACGCATTGCCGAACATCAGGACCTCCACCGTCAGCACCACCAACCCCAGAAATACTATCCCCAGAAAGCTCCACAAGCGGCGGCGACGACGCGTTGCATCAAGGCGCACCAACG
>CAYNBE010000055.1:0-17610 GCA_964395045.1 uncultured Prolixibacteraceae bacterium
CGACTCTGAACAGATGGGGATTTACAAAACGGAGGTGCTCACCCGGAAGGTGAGCGATCCTGTATTGCAGATATTCGCGGATTTCAGAGGGAGACTTTTCCCCAGTCAGTACATTTCCTTTTAAAACTGCGGGTTTTAAAAGGTATTCATATGGCAGGTTCCTGACCGAAGTGCGTTTTTCGGGATGTACGGGATCAACCACCGACCTCAGTTCTCCCGGACGATCGTCGCTCAGCAAAATCCCGTCACACATGAAAAAACCTTTTGCATTGAAGAACCTGACCAGTTCTTTTTTACCCGGGAGAGTTGTTTTTTCCGGGTTTTCCGATATTTTCATACGGGGGGCCCCGCCGATAACAGCAAGTTTGTATACGCCGTCGAGTGCAGCATCGGGTTTGGCCGAAACCAGTTCTGTACCCACACCGAAAGCATCAATAGGGGCTTCCTGTTCTCCGAGCAGGCTTTGGATCAGGTATTCATTCAATTGGTTTGAAGCAACAATCATCACATACGAAAGACCGGCTTCATCCAGCATTTCCCTGGCTTTCTTGCTGATACAGGCCAGGTCGCCGCTGTCGAGCCGGATTCCTTTCAGTTTTTTTCCTGCTTGTTCCATCTCCCTGGCAACAGTTATGGCATTTGGAATTCCCGACCGGAGCGTATCATAGGTATCGACCAGTAGGATGGTTTTATTCCCGTAGATTGCAGCGTAGTTCCTAAATGCCTCCAGTTCCGAACCGAAGCTTTGAATCCATGAGTGGGCGAGGGTTCCTGACGGAGGGATTCCATACTTCCTGGCAGCCATGACGTTCGAGGTAGAGTCGGCGCCCCCGATGCAGGAGGCTCTGCTTGCCTGAAGGGCACCCCAGCCCTGTGCCCTCCTCAGCCCGAACTCTGCAACGGGCCGGTTTCCGGCAGCCTGCCTGATCCGACATGCCTTTGTAGCCACCAGAGACTCAAAATTCAGGACATTCAGCAGCATCGATTCAATCAGTTGCGCTTCAACCAGGGTTCCCTCAACCCTGACCAGCGGTTCCTGTGGAAAAACAATCTCTCCCTCCTCCACGCTGTCGATATTGCCCTGAAAGTGAAAACTTCCGAGATAGTGCAGAAATTCATGCTGATATCCCAGGTTGTCAAGGTAATCCAGATCGTTGGACGAAAATCTGAAATCCACCAGCATCTCCAGGAAATCACGAAGGCCGGCAAACACCGTGTACCCCCCCTCAAACGGATTTGTCCGGAAAAAATAATCGAAAACGGCAGTCTCGTGGTGACGTTTCTCCAGGAAATATCCGCAGGCCATGGCGATTTCATACAGATCGGTATACAAGCCTGTCGGACCAGACAAAGAAACCATTTCTCTTCGATTTTTTGCTAAATTACAAAATTGTGAACTGAAATTGCCATTCGCAGGCTAAGAACCGTTGAAATCAGGTTACGGTCAATGACTTTTTATAATATTATATGGAATTCTCCCGTTTTGATAGCGTAAATTTGTAGCTTACATGTGAACATGTCATGAAGCTTTCGGTCATCATTGTCAATTATAATGTAAAGCATTTTCTTGAGCAGTGCCTTCACTCGGTGATGAAGGCCATGCAGGGGACAAATGGGGAGGTGTTTGTGGTTGACAATGCATCGGCCGACGGTTCGTGCCAGATGGTCAGGAGTAAATTTCCGGCGGTCGGTCTCATTGAAAACCGGTAGAACAGGGGATACGCTGCCGCAAACAATCAGGCGATCAGGGAATCCTCGGGCGAATACATCCTGCTGCTGAACCCTGACACCGTTGTGGGCGAAGATACTTTCACCTCAGCTCTCCGCTTCATGGATGACCATCCGGACGGGGGCGGACTGGGAGTCAGAATGATCGACGGAAAAGGAAGATTTCTGCCTGAGTCCAAACGGGGGCTTCCCACTCCCCGGGTTGCATTCTATAAGATATCGGGGCTTTCCGTGCTGTTTCCAAAATCGGAAAAATTCGGAAAATACCATCTTTCGTGGCTGGATGAAAAGAAAACACACCCGGTTGAAGTTCTGTGCGGGGCATTTATGCTCCTGAGAAGAAAAACGCTTGACCAGACTGGTTTACTCGATGAATCCTTTTTCATGTACGGAGAAGACATCGACCTGAGCTACCGGATTCTTCTGACAGGATACAGAAACTACTATTTTGCAGGGACCACGATCATTCATTACAAGGGAGAAAGCACTAAAAAAGGAAGCATCAATTATGTGAAGATGTTTTATTCGGCCATGGACATATTTGCCCGTAAACATTTCGTAGGGCATGATGCCGGTTTTTTTTCGCTGATCATCCACCTTGCAATTTTTTTCAGGGCAATGATAGCTGTTGTGCAGCGGGTGATCCGACGTATTTACCTCCCCGTTACCGATGCAGTGGTTTTGTATAGTGGTTTTGCATTGCTTCTGCCGCTGTGGGAAAGGTTTATGTTTGAGCCCGGGTATTATCCGGCAATGTACATGAGATGGGTGGTACCGGTGTATATTTTGATCTGGCTGACTGGCATCCGGTTATCGGGAGGGTACCACCGGACGGTCAATCTTTACAGGTTGATCCGGGGATTGTTCTGGGGAAGCCTGGCCATTCTGGTAGCCTATTCTCTTACCGGCGAGGAAATGAGGTTTTCCAGGGCAATGATCATCATCGGTGCCTTGTGGGCGATGGTGATGCTTCCTCTGGTCCGGATCGTGTTCAGCAGACTCAGGATAAACGGTTTTGAACTCGAACTGGAACGACAGAAGAGAATTGCTATCGTGGGCCATCTTTCAGAGGCTGCCAGGATCAGGGAATTGCTTGGCAGGTCACCTGTCCGTCCGGTCATCGCCGGTTATGTATCCATCTCACCGGGTGATGAAGGGAGCGACTACCTCGGATCGATCGTGCAGTTGAAGGAAATCATCCGGATCAACCGGGTGGATGAGATCATTTTCTGCTCCGAAGATATGAGTTCCGCTGAAATTATCCGGGCTATGCTCGATCTCACGGGGATGGATGTCGATTACAAGATTGCCCCGCCCAAGAGCCTGAGCATCATCGGAAGCAATTCGATCCACACGGCAGGCGATCTCTATCTTTTACACATCAATTCAATCACCCGTGCCGAAAACATACGGAAAAAGAGGGTGGCCGATATCCTGCTTGCCATCGGTATTCTACTCTTCTTCTGGATTCTGGCCTGGTTTCTGAAAAATAAAAAAGAGGCTTTGCGAAATACCTGGAATGTCCTGACAGGAAAATTGTCATGGGTAGGATATATTCCCGATCATGAACACAGCGGGGACTTACCTCCGGTCAGAAAGGGAGTGCTTCATCCCGGGATGCTTTTCCCGCATGAAAGCCTTTCGGGTGACCAGGTCAGGCAGCTTAACATTCTCTACGCAAAAGACTACAGCCTCAGGAACGACCTGGAGCTGATTTTCAAGAATCTGAAAAAAATTGACACCACTTTGTATGGCTGATATTCTTACATACGGCTCTATCCGGCTCAGGGCACCGGAACCGGCTGATGTCGACCTTTTTTACAAGTGGGAAAACGACTCGTCGCTCTGGCCTGTCGGAAACATCCGCACCCCATTTTCAAGGCACACCCTGGAGCACTATATCCTGAACAACAGCGGTGACATTTATGAACAGAAACAGCTGAGGTTGATCATTCAGGACAACGAAGGCAAGCCGGTCGGTACTGTTGACCTGTTTGATTTCGATCCTTACCATCAGCGTGCCGGGATTGGCATCCTGATCCACGATCCCGGTGACCGGAGGCACGGATATGCATCGGACACTCTTGCCGCCATTGAAAACTATGCGGTTGAAATGCTCGGCATCAGGCAGCTGTATGCATCTATTTCAGAAGAAAACAACGGTAGCATCAGGTTGTTCCAGAAGGCCGGCTATGTACTGACCGGGATCAAAAAGAAATGGTTCAATACCCCCCGGGGGTGGAAAGACGAATGGTTTTTCCAGAAGATACTGGTTTAAGCCGGTTTTTCCGGTTCTTCAGCCGCCTGTGTTTCATTTTTCTTCCCCTTCAGGTATTCGGGCAGTTCAAGGCCGGCCATTTTAAACAACTCTTCAAAGGGAGGGATTGACCCGAGCATTCCGGAAAGGAAATTTGCGGTGGCAGGAGTTTTTCCTTCTTTCCCTGAGGAGAGGTTGTCCCAGACAGTGATCTTGTCGATTTTGAGGTTTTTGATAGCTTCGACCTGGGTTTTGACCAGTTCGGGCAGTTTATCGGCAATCATCAGCAGAACGGCACTGCGTGAATCATCGCCGGCAGCCTTCATGATTTTCTGGAATCCTTCGGCCTGTTTGCTGAGCACTTCAAAGATACCCCTTCCTTCGGCTTCCATTTTCAGGAAAATGGCATCGGCTTCTCCCTTTGCATGGCGCCGGGTTTGCTCGGCTACGGCTTCTGCTGCAATTTCGATCCTTTCCTTGTCAATCCCGGCCGGTATGATGATATTGGCAACCTGGCTGGCTTTATCCCTCTGTGCACGGGCAATTTCAGCCTCCCGCTCTGCCCCGTAAGCTTCTTCGAGGGCTTTTGCCTGTGTCACCTTTTCAGCCGCAAAAGCCAGCCTTTCCGCTTCAGCCTCTTTCTGACGCCGGTCGGCGTGGCTGTTGGCTATGATAATCTTTGCGCTGTTTTCACCCTGGACAGCGACAGCATCGGCCTTCGATACCTCAATTCGCTGTTCCCGCATGGCATTTGCTTCACCGATCGAACCGTCGCGGTTCTTTTCTGCCACACTGATTTTGGCATCGTTGATTGCTTTGGCGGCTGCTTCTTTCCCGAGCGCTTCAATGTATCCCGATTCGTCGGTAATGTCGGTAACGTTCACGTTGATGAGCTTCAGACCGATTTTTTTCAGTTCTGCCTCTACATTCGAGGAAACCGCCGCAAGGAATTTGTCGCGGTTGCTGTTGATCTCCTCGATGTCCATGGTTGCCACCACCAGCCTGAGCTGACCAAAAATGATATCCTTTGCCAGGTTGCTGATATCGTTGATCGACAGGCCGAGCAACCGTTCTGCAGCATTGGTCATCACTCCCTCTTCCGTCGAAATACCGACGGTAAACCGTGAAGGCACATCTACCCTGATATTCTGTTTACTCAGGGCACTTGTCAGGTTGATCTCAATCGAAAACGGAGTTAAATCAAGAAATGCATAATCCTGAATCACCGGCCAGATAAAAGCAGCCCCTCCGTGGATACACTTTGCCGAACGCGACTCCGCATCCCCCCCTTTGCCTACTTTCCCGTACACAACCAGGATGCGGTCGGAAGGACACCGTTTGTACCTCCTGAAAAACGAAACAATCAGGATAAACACGAAGAAAACGGCTATCGAAACAATGAAGATAATCGAGCTTCCCATAACTGTTTTATATTAATGATTAGATTTTTCTGAATTTTAATCCCGTTCGGGATTAATGGTCATCTGACCAGGAGGATGTCGCCTTTTAACACATCGGTCACCTCGACCACCTGCCCTGTTTTAAATCCTTTGGGATCGTCGGTCATGGCATCGAGTGTCTGCAATCCCTGCACCTTGATCTGAATCTGGCCTGTTCCCTGTCGGCCGGGAGGAATGGGCAGGTACACCACACCCGACTTTCCGATTGCATTTCTGATTTTCAGGGTTCCGTCGTCGCTCAGTTTTCCCATGAGGTAAATGATGCCGGCCATAATGAACATCATCAGCAGCCCTGCGCCAAAAGAGATGATGATCGTGGCCGGTATACCCATTTCGCCTGCAAGACAGGCAATTCCAGTCCATCCGAATATAGTGAAAAAAGCGATCAGGTTTTTCAGGGTGATAAACTGGAACTCAATGCCCGTATCCCCGTGAATGGCAGTATCGCTGTCGCCAGTGGCATCGACTTCCCCGTTACCCAGGCCCACAAACGTCATGATGGTTTGCAGGATAAAAAGGAGAGAAAACGGGATGGCTATGCACCAGAAAATTTTTTGCGCAATGGTGAGGGCCAGCCACCATTCCGAAATATTCAAGGTTATCATCGTTGCTAAGTTTTCCGAAAGTTAATGAATTTTGAGTCCCTGACAAATTCCGTGACTCATTTCCAAATAATAGGTATGCAGAAAATTCACAGAATTACGGGACCAGGTTAAAATATTATGCAGATACTTTGTAAATCACCGGCCAGTTGTTTAACTTCATGGCACGAAACAACAGACCATGGGCAAGCTTAAAACAGACAAAACGGGAAAACTGAAGAAAAAGTTCTACGAAAGCGAACTGAAGAAATTATTTATCGAGCTGGTAAAATTCCAGAACTGGATCAAAAATGAAAAACTGAAAATGGTGATCCTTTTCGAGGGCAGGGATGCTGCGGGAAAAGGGGCTGCCATCAAGAAAATCACCGAACCGTTGAATCCGAGGATATGCCGGGTGGTAGCGCTCGGGGTTCCGACCGAACGGGAAAAAACGCAGTGGTACTTTCAAAGGTATGTCCCCCATCTGCCGGCTGCAGGTGAAATTGTATTTTTCGACAGAAGCTGGTACAACCGTGCCGGTGTGGAAAAAGTGATGGGGTACTGTACCGAGGATGAGTATTGGGAATTCCTTAGATCATGCCCCAGTTTTGAGCGGATGCTGATGCGTTCGGGGATTATCCTGGTCAAATACTGGTTCTCGGTAAGCGAAGAGGAACAGGAGAAGCGGTTTCTGAACAGGATCAGCAATCCTACCAAACGGTGGAAATTCAGCCCGATGGATCTGGTCTCCAGGGAAAGATGGGTGGAATACTCCAAGGCAAAAGATGAAATGTTTGCCTATACCGACACGAAACAAGCCCCCTGGTATGTAGTGGAAAGCGATGACAAAAGAAAAGCACAGCTTAATTGCATCAGGCATTTGCTTTCGCTGGTACCTTACCGGGAAGAGGAGCTTCCGCAGATTGAACTGGGGCCCAGGCCCAAAAAACAGGGTTATGTGAGGCCCCCTATCGAGGAACAGACATTTGTTCCCGACTGGTATGCCAACCTCGGAGAGGAAAATCTGACCGAAGATGAATAACTCCGGAGCATCGGAACACCTCCCAGACTCCGGCATCAGGCTGTATTGACCGTAGGTTGTTCAGGTTCGGTTCAAATGTTCGTAATCGGGTATCTCGGGGAGGTATTCCGTGCGATGGGTCTTGAAATCAATCCTGCAGAAGTAATGGTGCAATCCGTTTGAAACAAGGAGATAGGGTGCTCTTAATATGCCGTTGTACCGGCCAGCCTGGTCGAAAACCGGCTGGGTGATCTCAACCGATGGCGATTTGAATTCAGCAACAAGCAAAGGATTTCCTTTCCGGTCGCAGACCATCAGGTCGAATCTCTGCGGGAGTCCGTTTACCATGACCTTTTTCTCGACAGCAAGCAACTGTTTCGGGAATCGTTTTTCAGTCACCAGAAATTTCAGGTAATGCTGACGGACCCATTCTTCGGGTGTCAGCACAACCCATCTGTGGCGGAATTCATCGAAAATCAGAATCTGTTTATTCTTTTCCCGCATCCGAAAACCATATTCAGGCAGCTTAAGTTTTTGCATTGATGCCAAATTGCTAATTTTACCGGATAGTTGACCGGACGAAAATAACACTAATTCAGAAAACAGAAAGCCATGAAAACAAAAGAGGAGATCGTAGCCAACTGGTTGCCGCGTTACACGGGGCAGCCCCTGGAGCATTTCGGGCAATACATATTGCTTACCAACTTCCAGCTATATGTTGAATTGTTTTCCCAGCGGTTTGAAGTGCCGGTGATGGGCGGTGACCGGAACATGCCTTCAGCCACCGCTGAGGGAATCACCATCATCAACTTCGGGATGGGCAGTCCCAATGCTGCGACCGTGATGGATCTGCTGAGCGCTGTATCACCGAAAGGAGTGCTTTTTCTCGGAAAATGCGGAGGTCTGAAAGCGAAGAACAAAGTGGGTGACCTGATTCTGCCCATTGCAGCCATCCGGAGCGATGGAACCTCAAATGACTACCTGCCTCCTGAAATACCAGCCCTGCCTGCTTTTAACCTTCAACGGGCTGTTTCGCACGTAATCCGGATCAAAGGGCTCGATTACTGGACCGGCACGGTTTTCACTACCAACAAGAGGGTGTGGGAATATGATGAAAGGTTTAAGAAATACCTCGAAAAAACGAGGGCTATGGCTATTGACATGGAAACAGCCACTATTTTTATCGTCGGATTTGCCAATTCCATTCCTTCGGGAGCGCTGCTGCTTGTCTCCGATCAACCGATGATTTCCAGCGGGGTCAAAACCGAAGCCAGCGATAAAAGGGTAACCTCGATGTATGTCGAAAACCACCTGAATATTGGCATTGAATCACTACTGGAGATTAAAAACAACGGACAGTCGGTTAAACACTTAAAGTTCTGACATGGAATACGAACAGATTTTGGATAACCTGAAGAAAAAAATTTACCACCCTGTTTATTTTCTGAGCGGGGAGGAACCATATTTTATCGACCTGATTTCGGACTATATCGAAGCAAATGTTCTTCCTCCTGAGCAGAAAGGATTCAACCAGTCAGTTTTTTACGGAAAGGACACCGACATTATGACCGTTCTTGAAACGTGCCGCCGGTACCCCATGATGGCCGACCATCAGGTGATCATCGTAAAGGAAGCCCAGGCATGGAAGGACCTCTCCCCACTCGCCCGGTATCTGAAAGCCCCGTCAAAAACCACGATACTGGTGATCGGGTATAAAAATAAATTGCCCGAAAAACTACCTGCAGCAATCGCTGAAATCGGCAAAAGCTCCATCTATCTTGATACCAAAAAACTAAGGGATTACCAGGTATCGGGATGGATCGAAAAGTACCTTAAAAACAAGGGATATTCGATCACGCCCCAGGCATCGCAGATGATGACCGACTTTCTGGGAAATGACCTGTCGAAAATAGTGAATGAACTGAAAAAATTGTTCATTGTTCTTGATCCGGGGGCAAAGATTACTCCCGATGATATTGAAAAGAATATCGGGTTCAGCAAGGAATTCAATTTATGGGAATTGGGCGATGCATTGGGAGTTCGTGATGTCCTGAAGGCCAACCGGATCATCGCCCATTTCGGATCGAGTCAGGGAGCGGTTACCTTTCCGGCACTGACCGGCTTCCTGTTTAACTATTTCGTGAAACTTTTCGAATTCCATTTTATGCCTGATAAATCGGAGAAAGCAGTTGCAAATGCATGGAAAATTCATCCTTTCATTGCCAAAAGCTATGTTGAAGCTGCAAAACGCTACAGCAAGACCCGCCTGTTTGAAATCATCGGGATCATCAGGGAATATGACATGAAAAGCAAAGGCCTCGGAACGGCCCCCGGTGTCTCTCCGGGAGACCTGATGAAAGAAATGGTTTATAAAATTCTGCACTGAGATGACTACCTGGATTGTGATCGGTATTACCGTTTTTGTATCATACCTCGGATTCCAAAATCAGGAGGTGATGGAAAAATTGCAGTTCAATGCCGTAAAAATCGTACATTACAAACAGTATTACAGGCTGTTTTCACATGCCCTTGTACATGCCGGATGGACACATTTGTTTGTGAACATGTTTGTACTTTTCTTTTTCGGGAAGGCTGTTGAATCATACCTTGAATATTTTTTCGGTGACCGGAAGGTGGTATATTTTCTTCTCCTCTATGCGGGGGGTATCCTTGCTTCCAATCTCTATTCCCTTTACAGGCACAGGAACAATTACCACTACAATGCCATTGGGGCATCGGGTGCTGTTTCAGCAGTGCTTTTCACCTTTATATTCCTGAATCCTTGGGAAAAAATCTATTTCTTCGGATTGATACCGGTTCCGGGGATTGTTTTTGCTGTAGGGTATCTCCTTTACTCGTGGCACATGAGCAAAAAGGAATCGGACCATATTGCACACGATGCACATTTCCTCGGTGCGGTGTTCGGCTTTTTTTTTCCGGTCCTTCTGAAACCGGGGTTACTGGAACGATTTATCGACAAGCTTTTGGGACTGATCTGAACCTGTGGTATGGATTACATTCTATTAAACGGGAAGATATTCGACAGGACAGAATTCAATCCCTCCGGTCTGTTTCTCCGGAAAGGATTGACACTGACCGACCGGATGTGGTTCGACAACGGGGAAATCCGCTTTTTCAGTGAACATATGCAGAACATGAACAGCATTCTGGATTTTTTCAATGAAACTCCCGTTTTCACCAGAGCCTATCAGAGCGAGCTTCTCAGGACTTTCAAAAGGCTGATAAACAAGAATAAAGCTTTCATGGGAGGATGGGTCTCCACTTTTTGCATATTCGAATCGGCGATGCCTGATCTTTTTGCAGAAGTTATTCCTTCACCCGGACGTGTACTTCCATTCCAACCGTCCGGAAAACTGGCGGCCTTTTCACCGTTTGTTAAATTTTCAGGGAATCCGTTGAACCGTTATTCCCAGTTCACTACTCCTCTGTGGGATGCAGAGAGGTACAGGTGCAGGAATGCTAAAACCGGTGAATCTATTTTCCTGAATGAAAATGGGATGGTTACCGAAGCTCTTGGGAGCTGCCTTTTTTGTATTGACGGGAACAGCATCATTACTCCGTCGGCAGAAACCGGATGCTTCACCGATCCTGTCAGGCGATTGGTCATGGAGGCAGCCTGCAGGCTTGGTTTTAAAATCAGTGAGTCGGAAAGTATTTCTCCCTCAGACTTATTCAGGATGGAGGAAATCTTTACCGTTTCTGAAAGTTTGGGGTTCGGGTGGATTATGGGAATAGAAATGAAGCGTTACATGAGGGTTAAATCAGGGATGCTCAGAGATGAGATGAACAGAGTCTGGAGCGGGGACATCAGTTAAGAGATGGGTTCTGCGGAAAATTCTCCCAGATAACATATCTTTTCCCGACTTCTTTCACGAATTCGACCCATGAACCGGCCCCCAGATCCTGGAGTACCCGGCTGCTATCGACATTGTTGACAAGCCAGGAATTTTCTTTTATTTCCCTTTCCAGCTGCCCGGCATCCCAACCCGAGTAACCGAGGAAGAACCTGATGTCGCCGGTTTGGATGATCCCGAGGTTCACCAGCCTTCTCATTTCATCGAAATCCCCTCCCCAGTGGATATCATCAAGAACATGGATGCTGCCCGGGATCAGGTCGGCCCGTTTATGAATAAAGTAGACCGAATCGGTTGCAACCGGTCCTCCGATATATATTTCAGCATCAAATTCCTGAAATCCTGTCAGGTAATCCTGAACGTTCATCTCGGTTTTCTTGTTGAGGATAAAACCAACGCTGCCTTTGCTGCTATGGGCAACCAGGAAAACAATGGACCGGTTGAAGTAATTCCCGGGCAAAAAAGGCTCAGAGATCAACACCCTCCCCTTCCTAGGTATCAGGTTGTTGCTCTGTATCTTAAATATGTCCGGATTGTAATTCATGGCTCAATTTCAATCCTCCAATATATCAAATTAACTTCAATTAATCAAAACCCCGACCTCATTTTTTTATTAAAATGACAAACCAGGTAATGTTCCATTAACAGAAAGACGAATCTTTATTATTCTTCGACAACCAGGAAGAGCTCTTCATCCGGCTTGGTCATAAAAAACTGTTCCCGGGCATATTTCTCAAGATTCTCTGCACCCGAACGAAGTTCCTCCATTTTCCGGGTATCTGCTTCAATCTTTTCCCTGTAGAATTGTCTCTGTTCCTTCAATGCTTTTAAACGGAGCCGGTTTTTCCTGTGGTCCACCAGGTTATTATCGTCGAAGAAGACAATCCAAAGCAGAAACAACACCGAAGCAACCATCCATTTGTTGGTGAGCATCGGATAATCCCTGATCATTCCTGGTCTGAATTTCATATTCAATATCGGTTTCCAGCCGCTAAGGTACGAAAAAAGAGGTCATTGTCATATTACCGGGCTTCAATTTTTCAGGTTCTTTCCATTATTCCCGATCCGGGGCAAAATTTGGATAAAGAATTGTGTGCGGCGGGTTAAAATTTTCCTTGATGGTCCTGATATTCACCCAACGGAGAAGGTTGAAAAGGGTACCGGCTTTGTCGTTGGTTCCCGATCCCCTGGCACCTCCGAAAGGCTGTTGGCCGACGACGGCACCTGTAGGCTTATCATTGACATAAAAATTCCCTGCGCTGTTTTCGAGTAACCGGGTATATTTCTCAATACTGTGCCGGTTCCGGGAGAATATAGCTCCGGTGAGGGCATAGGCACTGGTTTGATCGAGTATTCCAAGTGTCTTTTCGATTTCGTCGTCATTGAATACATAAACTGTGAGAATGGGGCCGAAAAGCTCCTCCTTCATGGTGTAATAATCAGGGGAATAGGCTTGTATAACAGTAGGTTCTATGAAATAACCTACCGATTTATCGTACTTTCCCCCCATGATAACATCGGCATCCCGGTCGTTTCGGGCCCTTTCAATTACGGAAGCAAGCTGGTCGAAAGATGGTTCATCGATCACTGCATTGACAAAGTTGGTGAAATCTTCGGGAGGTCCCATTCTGAGCATTGCAAGTTCTGCGGCCATTCTGTCCCTGACTTCCGGCCAGATTGAAGCGGGAATATAGGCGCGTGAAGCAGCTGAACATTTCTGGCCCTGGTATTCAAAAGCGCCCCTGACCATGGCTGTCACAAGTGCTTGCCTGTCGGCGGTTTGATCGGCGAAAATAAAATCCTTTCCCCCCGTTTCCCCGACTATCCTGGGGTAAGAAATATACTTGTAAATGTTCTCCCCGATTGTTTTCCAGACCGACTGGAACACGGCAGTGGATCCGGTGAAATGGATTCCGGCGAAATGGGGGTCCGACAACACCACCCCGGCCGCAACCGGTCCTGAAGCGTAAACCAGGTTAATAACCCCGTCAGGTAAACCGGCTTCACGGAAAATTTCCATGATCACCGCAGCTGAATATATAGCCGTTTTGGAAGGCTTCCAGACCACCACGTTGCCCATCATGGCTGGCGCTGCAGGCAGGTTACCGGCAATGGAAGTGAAATTAAAGGGAGTGAGAGCATACACAAATCCTTCAAGCGGCCTATACTCATTGTAATTCCAGGTTCCCGGCGAAGATTCAGGCTGCATCCGGTAAATCCGGGCCATTTCACGAATCCCGAACCTGAAAAAATCAGCCAGTTCGCATGCTGCATCAATTTCAGCTTGATAAGCATTTTTCGATTGCCCCAGCATGGTGGCAGCATTTATTTTTGACCTGTATGGACCCGCCAGCAGATCGGCTGCTTTCAGAAATACTGAAGCACGATGATGCCACGACATGTCTGACCATGCGGTTTTTGCAGATAATGCTGCATCAACTGCCATCCTCACATGATACTCATCTCCCTGATGGTAATATCCAAGGGTATGGCTTATTTCATGGGGTGGAAAAATCCGTTCCTTCTTTCCGGTTCTGACTTCATTTCCCCCGATGATCATCGGAAGGTCACAAACCTGACCACGAAGCTTCTCCAGCATCCCCTTCAGTTCAATTCTTTCCGGACTGCCCGGGCGGTATGCAAGCACCGGCTCATTTCCGGCAAACGGTACTTCGAAAAATCCTTTGTCCATCGTTTGAAATATTTCTGAAAACATTGTGTGATCTGGTCATAAAAATACCTGATCATCGTCGTTTAAAAAATAACAAAAATCAGTTTACCTGGTTTTAATCATGAACATTGGATGAGGCAGGTATCCAATATGACAAATCCTGTTACTTTTGTTCAAGTTTACAGAAGTTATGCATTGAGTCCGATTATAGAACAAATTTCGTATCCGATTGTTCAAACTGGTCAGATATCTGTATGCCTATTTCAATCCGGAATATTCCCAATCCGGAGATGAAAAATGGAATTTTCAGTTTGGTGTATTTACACTGGCCGGGATTCTTATTTCCCTAATGCTGCTCGTTCTGAAAGAGTTCTTTTGGACCGGAATGTCTAATCCTGTGGCTGAAACTGCCACGCTGCTCCTTTTTGTTTCCGGCTTTTATTTTTTTATCCGGGGGCAGACCGTCAAAGCACTGAACCTCATTTTCCTGATCCCCATACTGATCTATTTCTATTACCTTTCTGACTATGGGAATATTCCTCCGCAATCAGAAACCGTGTACTTTACGCTTTTCTGGTTTATCTGCGGGCTGATTGTTCTCGGATGGTTTTCACCGCTCAATCTCCGATATTTACTTTTCTTCATCCTTGGAACAGCTGTCCTTGCCTGGCACTGCTATTCGGCCGGCCTCTTGCGGCAGTATCTGTCAGTCGGTCAGACTTTTCTTTACAATCCTTTTTTGCTGCTCTGTTTTGTATTTTTCACGGTTGCCCTGGCAAGGAGAAATTATGATGGCTGCATCAAAAGGCTCGGGGAGCTGGAGCAATCAGGTCACAGGACCCTGCAGAACATTTTCCGGGGAGTTTTGCAACCCCTGGCCCTTATCGATACTCTGCGCGACCAGGACGGGAACATCATCCGCATGACTCTGGCACAAGTAAACCATGCCTTTGAATCGGGATTTAAAATCTCCCGGCAGGAAGTCAAAGGACAGGAACTGAATTCAATCTTCAATTTCATATTCAGATGTGACACCGACTGGAATGATTTACTCATCATTCATCCTGTCAAACAAACCGTTTTTTACTCTCCGGCTCATGAGCGGTGGTTCAATCTCCATTTTCTTTGGATAGAACCTGGCCAGTGTGTTATAGTCTTTTACGACATCACCGACCAGAAAAACAAAATCAGCGAGCTGGAGGAGACACGGGCAAAGTACCTGGCGCTTCTTGAAGCCATTCCTGACATTTTCTTTGTTATCGACGGTGATGGTATATTTCAGGATGTTGTATTCAAGGGAAAGGAAATGATGGCCCTCGAATCATCGGAAATCATCGGAAACTCAATTTTCAACTCGGGATTTTCTGAGCTAATGGCCGGAAAAATCAGCCAGTGCATCAGGAAGGCCATCAAGAACGACACCATCGAAACAATCGAATACACCCTGGATGTGAAGGGGACCCTGCTTCTCTTTGAAATGCGCCTGGTGAAACTGAATGATTATTCGGTGGTTGCCATTGCCAGGGATATCACCAGCCGGAAAAGGACCGAATTTGAACTGGAAAGGGCAAAAGAAAAGGCCGAGGAGGCCGATGCCCTGAAATCAAGGTTTCTGGCGAACCTTTCGGACGATATACGGAATCCGGTTTCCATCATCCTTTCGATGACAAAAATGATCGCAGAAGCGGACATTCCGTATGACAGCAGAATGCAATTCATCCGCGACGTGGAGAATCAGGGGAACTCCCTTTTAAACATGATTGATAACACCATTTTTCTTTCCAGGATCGAAACCAACACCCTCGAAATCCATTTCAGTTATGTCGAGATCAATCTGTTTATGAAAAGAATTCAACGTGACTTTTTACTTCAATTATCTTCAGAGAGCCAGATTCAGTTGGTTCTGGAACTGGGAATCCATTCTGAAGAAGTCGGGTTTGACACCGATCCCACACTGTTGGAGGAAGCACTTTCAAGGCTGCTCGATAATGCACTGAAATATACTGAGAGCGGAACTATCCGGTTCGGGTATGAAGCAAAGGGCAACATGGTCGGTTTTTATGTTGAAGATACCGGCCCCGGAATTCCCGAGCATGAGAAGGAAAATATCTTCCTCCGTTTTTATGTAATCGAATCCGACCGGAAGGCACGAAAAAGCGGGCTAGGCCTGGGACTGCCCCTTGCCCAGCATTTTGTGGCATTGATGGGAGGTGAACTGAAGCTGGATTCCATTCCCGGAAGAGGATCCAGGTTCTGGTTTGATCTGCCGCTGATCAACCCCCGTGGTTTTATGCGGATCATTCAGTAGGTGAAACTGCTACCTCCCAGGAATTCCCGGATCAGCGAAGTAGGTGGTATCTCGGTGTCGTCAAGTTGCCTGAAATATTTCAGGAATTTCAGAAGCCGGGCCGCTTCACTGTATTCAGCCTGGTTCTCGGCAACTTCACGCAAAAGGAGGATGGCATATTTCTTCAGCACGGCCAGCTCGTAGAGGGTTGCAGAATTAAACATGACATCTGCGTTCTCCTGGAAGGGGAATATATTCATTTCCTCCCCTCTCCTTACCATAGGCCATCTTTTAATCGTTTGGCAGGCGGTATGTCCACGGTATTTGCTGTCGCGGATGATCCTCCGGATAAGCCGGTTGTCGGACGTGGATATGTAAGTCTGTTCATCGACAGATACCTGCGTTAGTGCTGACAGGAATATTTTAAATGTATTTTCAGAAGGAATTCGGGGTAAAAGCAGCGGATTCAGGCAATGAATCCCCTCCACCAGTAAAATATCGTTTTCCTGCAGGCGGAGAAGTTTTCCTGCCGGCATCCGTCTGCCTGTCTGAAAATCAAATCTCGGGATCTCAACCTCCCGGCCATCCATAAGATCGAGCAGCTGCTGGTTCAGAAATTCTACATCGATGGCTCCGAGAACTTCATAATCATATTCCCCTTTCTCATTGACCGGGGTTTTCTCCCTGTCGACAAAATAATCGTCGACCGAAATCATTTGCGGCCAGAGGCCATTCACGGCGAGCTGCACCCCTAGCCGCTTAGTGAATGTGGTTTTTCCCGATGAAGAGGGACCTGCAATCAAAACCAGCTTTGTTTTATCACGCTGCCGGCTGATCATATTTGCAATTTCAGCAATCTTCTTCTCATGAAGCGCTTCCGAAATTTTAATGATATCCCCTCCTCTCCCCAACATAATCAACTCGTTCAAATCAGCAATGGTCGACACTTTCAATATTTCAGCCCAGTTCTTGTGTTCCTGGAACACCTCGAACAGCTTTTCCTGACTGACCGGTTCCTGCAAACTTTTCAGGTCATCAGGCTTTGGCACCCGTAACAACATTCCGTCGTGCAGCAATTCCAGTCCGAAATTCACAATATATCCGGTGGAGGGTAGAAGGTGTCCGTAAAAGTAGTTGGCTAGCCCGTTCATGAAATATAAATTACAGTAAAGGTTTCCCTGCTGTTCAAACAGCTTAGCCTTGTGATGCAATCCCTGTTTTCTCAGTATTTCTAATGCCTCCTGGGTTGGCAATCCCGTTTTCTCAAAAGGGTAGTCATGTTGGATGATCCGTTCCATTTCCCGTTTGACAGCAAAAACATCCGACTCCGTCAAAGGACGTCCGATTCCCTCCAGTTCGGCGTAATATCCGTTTGAAATCCCGTGATCCACTTTCAGGCAGACGCCCGGGAAAATCTCCCTGACAGCTGCATAGAACACAAAATCGAGCGACCGGATATACATTCTTCGTCCGTCGAGGTGTAACAGGTCGATAAACTCAACTGTTTTGGGTTCAATCAAGGTGAAAGAAAGCTCTTTCAGTTTGTTGTTCACCATGGCCCCGCATACAGGGGATGAAAGCTCAATCTGCTGAGCGGCGGCTATTTCACCAAGGGTGATCCCCAAAGGGTATAAACATCTCGTATGGTTGTTTTTACAAATGATTTCGACCTGTCTCATGTGTTTAAAATTTTCAAGTTCATTTGGTAAAATTAGTGGAAACACATGCCT
>CAYNBE010000056.1:0-17569 GCA_964395045.1 uncultured Prolixibacteraceae bacterium
GCCGCCAACATGCGAATGCAAAGGCGCCGGCTGGATGAAGGACAAACCTGTTATAATACAGTCCGCCTCGGGACAGGTGACCGGAAATGTTCTCTGCGACAGTACCATTTACATTCAGAACAGCGGCACGTACCAGATTATCGCACCCGACTATTTATGCAATCCTGTGACGTGCGCAGCCACTTATACATGGAGTATACAGGGACCCCTTACCGGTAATGGAAACGGAAAAATCTTCAGTTTCAACTTTTCAGTGGCAGGTAGCTATGTGGTCACCATCATACCCTATTGTGGTGACCTTCCGTGTCCTCCCTGCAAGTTTACCATCGTCATACGGACTGTTGTCGGCATTTCTAAATGGAAAAACGACAACGAATTCAGTTACTCCATCATTCCCAATCCGAATAACGGACAATTTGTTTTCAGGTTGAAGTCGGATTACAAAAAAAGCTTTAACCTGCAGCTGGTGAATCCCCTCGGACAGACCATTGAGATTAGACATGTGAAACCTGCCGGAATTAACTATACGGAGAACTTCGATACCAGGAGTTTAAGCAAAGGCATTTACATGCTGATTATTTCAAATGACCTGTCTTCTGTTTCAGAAAAAATTATTGTCCAATAATGATGTAATTTCAACGGTGGATTAAGAAATTTCCAAATCGGATTTCCAGATTATTTCATCTTCTTCGAAAATTGTATAAAACCTGGTAACGATGTCGCTACCAGGTTTTTTTATGATATATCTTTTGAAATTGAAAAAATGAGCCTTCCCCGAAAGGAATTTATAAAGTTATATATAAGGGCTAAAGCCTACAATATCAGAAAGTTTTGTTAACCACGGCATTAATGCCGTGGTAATTGAAAATCAACCACTTAACGGACTTTAGTCCTGATAGTTTCAAAAGCAGTTTCCCCGTATCCCCTTCCGCATGACCACTCACCGCCGGAGATGCGGTTTTTTACAGATATTTCCTGACTCTTTGCTTATAATCCATATATTCTTTACCGAATCTCTCCTCCAGGAATGCTTCCTCTCCCTGTATGATAAGGTGATAAATAATAAAGCTGAACAATCCCGGGAGAATGACACACGGATTCAGGGTATAAACCATTCCTGAAAGTGTGACCAGGTGAAATCCCACATACATGGGATTCCGGCTGTACCGGTATATTCCTTTGGTTTTCAGCATTGTTTCCTCTTCGGGTAATCCGATACGGGTTGAATTTCCGAGAAATACCGAACTCAGGATGATCAGCAAAAACCCTGATGCAGCCATTAGGATGGCGATGGTTCCGGTGAGCGGTGAAGCATAATATCTCTCAAATCCCACATGTAGAACGGATAAACAATAAAACAACCACGAAAGGTAACCGGCTGTTTTCCCGGTAAAGTACAGCCAGGGATTAATGGTGGGTTTGCCCGAAAAATTGATCATATTATTTTATTTACCAGTCGGTATTCTTAACAAGCAACTTGGGTTCCATCATTTCCGTAATAGAATATTTGACCCCTTCACGGCCAAAACCCGAATTTTTGATACCCCCATAGGGCATATGATCCACCCGGAAGGTGGGTACATCGTTTATAATAACACCCCCGACCCTGAGCCTGTTAAAAGCCTGGTTCATTTCGCCGATTTCATTGGTAAAGACACCTGCCTGCAGTCCATACAGTGAGTCATTCACATTGTCAACAGCCTGGTCAAATTCCGAAAAAGGTTCAACGGTCACCACCGGGCCGAAAATCTCACAGTCACATACTTTCATGCCGGGTTTAGTCCGGGTGATAACAGTGGGTTCGTAGAATCCCCCCATGCGGTGGCCCCCGCACAGAATTTCAGCACCGGCAGAAACAGCTTCGTTCACCCAGGTTTCGACACGAATGGCGTTTTCTTCGTCGATCATCACCGAAATATCGGTTGCAGGATCCAAAGGATCACCGGTTTTCAGGTTTCTTACTTTTTCCGTGAAATCGGAGACGAAATCAGAGAATAACGATTCCTGCACAAAAATGCGCTGGACGTGGATACATATCTGGCCTGAATAAGCGAAGCTGCCCGTAAGGATTTTGGCGGCGGCCATGCTGAGGTTGGCCGACCGGGTGACGATGACTCCGGTATTTCCCCCCAGTTCCAGCAGCACCTTTTTCCGGCCTGCCTTGCTCTTCATTTCCCATCCCACTTCGGGAGAACCGGTAAAACTCAACATTTTGAACCGTTCATCGGTAATCAGCATATTGCCTGATTCCCGGTCGGTCACAAGGACAGACAGTGCACCGGCAGGGAGGTCGGTTTCATCGATGATTTTTGCCAGCTCAAGCACCGACAGGGGGGTGGACCTTGCAGGTTTCAAAATAATGGGATTGCCGGCCGCCAGGGCAGGGGCAATTTTGTGCACAGCAAGGTTCAGGGGAAAATTAAAAGGTGAAATTCCGGCGACCAGGCCAATCGGGAAATATTTCACCACTCCTTCCTTGCCTTGACCAGACGGAGTCCAGTCGATCGAAATATACTCCCGCGGAAGTCTTTTCGATTCTTCGGCGGCCACCAGAAATGTCTGAGCCGAGCGGTCGATTTCAGCAAGGGCATAACGGACCGGCTTCCCCGATTCCATGCTTAGAACTCCGGCCAGCCGTTGTCTCTCTTCAGATAAGCGTTTCGAAACAGTTATTAAAATTTCGTACCGTTTATAAGAGGGCAGGTTTTTCATCTTATCCTCTGCTGCAATGCCTGATTCAATGGCCTCTTCAATCTCTTTTCTGCCAGCCAGGAAAACGGAAGCGAAAGCCTTTCCCGTATATGGGTTTACCACCTCAATTTCAGAATGTGTTTCTCTGAAATTTCCCGATAAGTAAAGCTTGTATTGATTCATAACTCTCAGGGTTGTTATTCCGTTAGTTCAAAGGTTAATCCCTGTTTACGAAAAAGCCAGGAACAGCGCACCAGGTTCTTTCTTATTGTATTTTATAGAGGTACTTGCTTGTACGTAACAAAACCGAATTTCTCAGGAAAGCAGGAGTAGCCCATATTTCACCTTCCACACTGTTCCGAGACAGGAGTTGATAAGCCCGGCCTTCCCTGATCACAAGGGTTTCACCCTTTGTAGTGTTGAAATAGATGTTTCCATTGGCCCATATAGGAGAAGAGTTGCATTTACCGGGAAATTTTTCAGTCCAGACAGTTACTCCGGTAAAGGCATCCAGACAAAAGAGATTATTTTTGGTATCCACCAGATAGATAAGTCCGTCTTTCACAAGGGGAGAAGAAAGCTGCAACGGGGGAAACTTCACCCTCCAGCGGACATGGGTTTCTGAAACGTCTCCCTGGCCACCGGGATCAGCTGCCACCAGATCAACGTATTTTTGTTCCGAATTCCCTTCATGCGGGGTTAGATTACTGGTAAAGAACCATACAGTCCCTCCTTCCTCAGCAGGCATGGCTACCGTAGTATCTTCGCCACCCACAATTCTCCAAACCTCCTCTCCTGTCTTCACATCATAGGCAATACATCCGGCTGAACCATTGGAAATCAGAAGGTCTCTTCCGTTGACCCTGATTATCCGGGGGGTAATGTAAGCCTTTTTCCCTATTGGCAGCAACGGATCGTATAGTTCTCCGGGCCTGTTGGTTTTCCATACTGTTTCCCCGGTGATTTTGTTCAGGGCAACCAAAAACTGAACATCACCTCCTTCCAGGTGAAGGATTAAAAGCTCTTCGAAAAGAATGGGAGAGGAGCCGGGTCCCTGTATATGATCACAATTCAGGTCACGCCTGCTCCATTCAATCCGCCCGGTTTCAGTGTTAATACAGGCCGTTCCGTACGTTCCAAAGTGGACATATACTCTTCCCTCTTCGATACAGGGAGTAGGTGTTGCATGGGAGTTCACAGCATGTATCCGGAAAACAGAGTCAGGCCTGAAAATATTCAGGTTATAGAGGATCTCCCCGCTGTCGAAACCGATGCATACCGCATTCAGCTCCTTCCCTTCAGCAGTGGCTGTGGTACACCAAATCTGATTTCCAAACACCACAGGTGATGACCATCCTTTTCCGGGTATGGCTGTTCTCCACTGTACCCGGGACGAATCGCTCCATGTAACAGGGTATTCCTTTCCAATCGCAATACCATTCAGGTTGCTCCCCCTGAAATGTGTCCAGTTATTATCTTTGGAAGAGACAGGTATCATCCCTGAAGCAGGGAAATGATGAAACAGCGTGAAAATGAGTGTAACAACACAAATTGTTATGGGTGGTCTCCTGCTCATGAATCAAAAAGTAAAAACATCTTTGTACTGCAAAGATAGCGAAATGAAATCGCTTCGTCAATCTACCAACCCAACGATGACTATATAGTTCCTGCCGTACTTTTTGGCACATTTGGGGCATGTGGTGTACCACATATACCACTTTTTGATGGTCAGGCCTTTGGTTTTAGCTATCGTTTCATAATCGCTGCACCACTTTGCGGTATCCTTATAAGGGCCTTCGTAAACCCTGCTGAAGAATTTTCCGCTGAGAGTAATGTTTTCTGCTCCGGGAATTTCCCTGTCCACTGCAATCAGGATATCCATGTTCCATCTGGATGTATGATCGGAAAGCCCCAGGTTATCCTGAAAGGTTGCGCCTGCAGCTATAACCTTTGCAAATACACGCTTCATAACAGAACCAAAATTCAATGGCATGAAGAAGAAGGTTCTGACCTTCTCTCGTATAAATTTTTTGTTCTCCCATACTATGATCTGATCATTCCAAGGAGCCGGGTCAAAGGGGGGACAACATTCCTGTTCTTCTTGTGGTTTCATGATAGAATCTTCTAAGTGAATGACGTGATTTTAGTCGGTACACATCTGCCAATATACAGATAATCTCCAAAGTATGACGTAAAATAGCCTGTTTTTTACAGATTTTTCAGCATCCAGATTGTACAGCCGAAATGACCTGAATTTCCGAGAGGCCCCGGGAGAAAAGTAAATCCTGCCCTTTCATACAACCATACTGCCTTTCCCAATTCGGGCAGAGTTTCCAGGTAGAGCTGCCTGTATCCCATTTCTTTTGCCGATAAAAAACATTTCTCCATCAGACATTTGCCAGTCCCTCTTCCTCTTGCTCCGGGTAAAAGATAAAGCTTTACCAATTCAGCACATCCGTCGGGCAGACCCTGAGTTGGGTAAATTCCACATCCTCCCATGATTTTTCGATCCTCTTCCGCTATCCAATATACAGAACCCGGATTTCTGAAGTGTTCAAACAAATGATCAGTGGTTGGATCATAGTAAACTGTTCCCGGTTTGTCAATATGAAACTCCCTGAAAACCTCTCGGATTAACCCTGCCAGTTCTTCGTTGTCGCGTTGTTCAATTTTACGGAAATGAATATCAGTCATGGTTTATACGATACTTAAATTGCAGGTCAAAAATCAGAAAACAAAGGGAATAAACATTCTTGTTTTCTTCATGTAATCGACGTAGGGTTTCCCGAAATACTCCAAGCACTCCTTTTCATCTTTTACTGCAGTCAAATATAGCATCAGGGTGGAAAACAATGATACTGGGATGAGAACAGGTGCGGGATTCTTCAGAAAGATGCCCCAGGTAAGGAAGAGCAGGGAGCTATAAAGCGGATGCCGGATGTACCGGTAAATGCCTGTTTCGACCAATTCGGTTGTTTTCTCAAACGCAAATAGGGTTTGATCTTCCCGGGGTTTGCCGGTATTTCCTTTTTTTTTCAGAAGGATAGCTCCGGCCACAGCGAGGTAAATCGAAATGAACAAAATCAGCCATGAAAAAAGCTGCACAACCCCAAACGGATTTCTGAACCAGAAGGGGAGGTTACTGACAAGGAGCCATGCCATTCCTTCCCAGGCAAAAAACCGGGTTACTCCATGCCCCCGCCAACGGAT
This sequence comes from uncultured Prolixibacteraceae bacterium, assembly GCA_964395045.1. Taxonomy (GTDB): domain Bacteria; phylum Bacteroidota; class Bacteroidia; order Bacteroidales; family Prolixibacteraceae; genus UBA1413. The sequence goes on from CAYNBE010000056.1 coordinate 5,902, forward strand.
CAGGGAGCGAAACGACACAACAACCAGAAGGATACTCACTCCTGCAAAAATATCCAGTTTCTCCATGCTGCCCGTAAATATATGTTGTTCTGACAACAAAAAGGGATGTTATTATTATTAAAAGCGGCGAATCAATTAAAAAATTTGACGCTGATAAGTTGCGAAACCATTTTTTTAAATGAACAAGAGGAACATCTTTTTAAGATATTCCTCCTGACTGGGGTATGACCCCCTTTCGGGATGTCTCACCGACCGCTTTCGCGGTGATATGATACAAAGATATGAAACATATATAAAAATACAATGTGGATATCAAAGATAAGAATTATCAAGGCGCTTCCCCGAAAAATATTTAAATGGTCGACATTGTACATAGCGAAGCCAAGGTAATCATCGAAAATGAAGCGATCGACCATTTAACACTCTTTTGTACAAGATACAGTACGGATGTAACAGCCTTTCGGTGCCCTCTGTTAAACGAACCGTTCCCTCTTCTGGAGGTTGAACAATCCGTACAACAGAAAAATTATCAGGCCGACAGCGAGAAAAATTCTGTTGCGGGTAACTATCCCATCCCAGATAATGGCATTAAAGTTATCGGGCAATTCCATCGGATTCAGAAAAATATTCCACTGCGAACGTGAAAGCTGCTCGGCAAGCATCAGAAATGCCACTCCCAACAGGATCATAATAACAGCCGTTCCATTCCCATTTTTAATGATGGTTGAAAACATAAATGCCGCAGCACCGAGGAATCCGATCGGAAACATCAGCTGGGCAGCCATTTCGAAAGCGTTTACCGGGTAGAGCAAAAAAGAAGAAATAAAACCATATCCGATCAGGATCACATACACCTCTATTAAAATCATAACCAGTCTTACCATCCAAACTTTATAGCGGTAATTTGGAATGCCAAAAAGGATTTCCAGTATCCGGGCATCCTCATCATTCTGAATTCCAAACACAGAAGGATAAAAGATCAGCAACACTCCTGGAAACAGCATCAGGTTATAAACATCAGCCTCTCCGACCGACTGGTTATTGGTAACCTGCATGATGGCGAAAAAGATGTAGAACCCAAAAGATGCCAGCAGGAACCATAGAAAACGGCCTGCAAAAATGATTTTCAGGTTGTAGCGGGTAATTCGCCACAACACGATAAATAAGTTGTTGTTTATCAGACGCATGAAATTATTTTTTTCAGATCATTCACACAATGTCGCGCAACAGGCACAGATAGGCATCTTCAAGATGTCCTTTAACATTGACAGCATCAGGAACCGGTTTTTCTTTCGATACTGCGCGAACCTTAATCAGGTCACCTTCGCGCAGGTGATTGGTTATCATCTGCTTGTTCGGAAACTGATCGAATTCGGCAGCAGTCATGGTAAACTGCCATACATTGCCTTCACTGAGGTTGACCATATCCTGGGGAACCCCGACATATTTGAGCCTCCCTTTGTTGACCACCGCCACCTGGTTACAGGAGCTGGAAATATCTTCGATAATATGGGTCGAAAAAATAACGATCCTCTCACGGCTTAGTTCAACGAGAAGATTCCGGAACCGGATTCTTTCACGGGGATCGAGTCCTGCAGTGGGTTCATCCACAACCAGAATCCTGGGCAGGTTGAGCAGAATATGGGCAATTCCCATCCGTTGTTTCATCCCTCCCGAAAAGGAACCGATGTTTTCATCTTTTCTGTCAAACAAGTGAACTGCTTTCAGAACATATTCTATTCGTTCCTCCCGGGTTTGGGTATCGGTGATCCCCTTGAGGATCGCCTGGTAATCAAGAAACTCCCAGGCAGTCATGTTTTCGTATGTGCCGAATTCCTGCGGAAGGTACCCGATTAAACCCTGCAATTCCTCACGATAATGCTGGGTGTCAAGTCCGTTGATATAAATTTTTCCGTAACTCTGGTCAAAAATGCCGCAAATAATCCTCATCATAGTCGATTTTCCAGCCCCATTGGGTCCAAGGAGCCCAAACATGCCGGTTGTAATATCCAATGATATACCATTCAATGCTTTAAATGGCTTTTTACGTTTACCGATGATGGGTATTTCCCTGACGAGCCTGAAATAACTCCTGCGCAGGTTGCCAAAACGGCCCGATATTCTTTCGACGTTGACACTTTTCCGGTGGACATATTCAGCTGAAGCATAAATGGTAAGAAGGATATATGCCAGGATGCCTACGAAAATGACCATTCCGGTGTTATCCCATTTCCGGTAAAAGATAAAGAGGAAGATCATCGGTAGGCCCCACATCAAAATCTGATATCCGACATTCCCGGTTTTGAGAAGTTTTTCATTCCCTGTTTTATTGTACCGGTTCCGGATGACAGCTCCCAAAGGCTTCCATAACAAAAAAAGATAAAAATAAAGGGCAACCGACATTACGAGCATCCAGAAACTGTTGCTGAGATAGAAAAATGCAAACCAGGCAAGGGCTGCAAAAAGCGGCAATTGCCAGATCAGGTCATAAAAGTCGCGGCGATGGGTATAATCGCGCAAGAGTCCGGCCCTTTCCCTGATTTTCAGTCCTGATTTCCATTCCCTGACAAAACGGGTATCGCGTTCATAAATTTTTACCAGTTTTCTGATTTCAATTTTTATGGAATCAGTTTCCCCGATTTTTTTGGTCCGGGCAGTTCTCAGGCTGGTTTGAACAAACCAGGTAATCCCGGGGATCAGAATGATGACAAGTAAAAATGTAAGCAGTTGCCAGATGAATGTATCGACCCGAGCGATGATGTACCAGATCGCCAGAAGGAAGAGGACCGAATGGAGGAGCTTGATTTTCCAGGATTGACTGCCCATCCATTGGATGGCATTTTCGAGACCTGCGTACAATGTGGGAATAAAGATGAGGGTCAGGAGCGTGCTGAATGAGAGCCCGCCGATCACAGTGATGGCAAAAGGAGCTCCGATGGCACCCACATATTCTGCCTGCCCCAATGCAAGGGGCAACATGGCAACAATGGTGGTGATGGCTGTAATCAGGATCGGCCTGACTCTTGAAAGTCCTGCTTCGATCAATGCCCTGCTCTTTCTGTACCCTCTCTTCCGCAGGATGTTGGTAAAGTCAATCAGGATGATCCCGTTGTTCACCACTACTCCCAGCAGGATGATAAATCCGGTGAGGGTATTGGCATTGAACAGGCTGTTTCCCGTGATAATCAGTCCGATAAACGAACCGATGGCCGCAAGGGGAATTGAAAAGAGGAGTACAAAAGGGATGGTCAGTGACTCAAAAACAGAGGCGAGGATCATGTAAATTAAAACCAGGGCAGCTGCAATCAAACCGTAAAAATCCCTGAACTGGTCTTCTTCATGAATAACCTCGACAGCTACCCCTGCCGGAAGCTTATAAGCACCAACGATATCATCAATTTCCATCCTGTAAGCTGTCAGCAGTTCTTTTGACTGTTCTGCTTCCGCTGCAAACCTGTAGTTCAGCCTGATTTGCTTCTCCTGGTTGACACGGGTTATACTTGCCCTGCCGCTGGCATAAACGATTTCTGCCAGATCCTGCAGATCATACACGGCACCCTGGTTGTTTCTGATTTTCAACGACCTGAGTTCATCCACCGTCTTTTCTTTATTATCCTCCGCGCCTTTTTCCTTGATGACGATATCATATTCATCGGTTCCCTGTTTGAATGTCACCCCTGAACTGTATTCACGGCTGAACGAACCAAGTTCACCTGAGATATTGTTCAATGTCACATTGTTTTCGGTCATCAGCAACTGGTTGAACAGCAGGTGGATTTCAGGCCGGTTTGAACCCACACTAACATTGGCGCTTCTGATCGACTCAAGATTCTCAATAAAATACCGGAGGTCTTCAGCAACTCCCCTCATAACGGTAAAATCCTGCCCGCTGATTACGATGCTTTCCTGGTTTGTGCCTATTCCCATAAACCTTCCAAAGTCCCCTGCAGGGGAATTTCCCCCGCCACCTCCGAATCGCTGGGATGATGCACTCTGCGTCAGGCTGATTTCGGCATTGCGGATATTCCGGACCCTGCTTTCAACATCGGACTTGATCTCGGCAATCTTTCGTTTGGCAATTTTTTCATAATCTTCGCGGAGAGTGATGGTAACAATGGCTTCCTCAGCCTGGATTTTGGAGGCATAATCCCTGATCTCCTTCACTTCGGTCAGACGACTCTCAAGTTCCTTTACCACTACATCAGTTGCTTCAAGTGTCGAACCTGTAGGCATGGTCACATACACCTGGAAACGGTCCTGGTCGACCTCCCTGAGGGTATTGACACTGATAGCCAATACAATGAAAATGGATACAAAAAAAACAACCAGTGCTCCGATGACCGTTGCAGCCGGATTGCGCATGGCCGACTTCAACAATACAATGTAAACCTGAACGATCCTGTTGTTAGTGGTAACCCTCTCATAGAAAATATTGGCCGATTTTCTGCCCTTTAGCAGGAAATGTGCTGCCATTGGGATAAATAAAAGCGCAACTAATGCTGAAATAAGAATGGTTGATACGATCGAAACCCCGATATGGTTGCCAAGAAGCCGGATCATATATTCCGATGAAAAGATGAATGGCAAAAACACCGTCACCGTAGTCAGGGTTGCAGCAACCACCGATCGCCATACTTCACGGGTTCCCTGCATTACCGCCTGGTCGGGAGTGAATTTCTTTCCGGCAAGCCGGTAAATATTCTCAAGCACCACCACACTGTTGTCGAGCAACATACCGACAGCCATAGCCATTCCCACAAGTGTCAGGCTGTTGACAGAAATCCCGAAAGCGTAGAAAAGGTTGAAGGCAGTAAACACAGACACGGGAATTGCTATGCCGATGATTCCCACTATCCGTATATTTTTCAGGAATATCCACAATACAAAAATTGCAAGGAGACCTCCGATCAGAGCAAGTGATATGATTTGATCGATATTTTTTTCCATCGTATCTGCCAGGTTTGACTGGATGACGATTTCCACATCCTTCACAGCCAGTTTTCGGTTCAAACCAGCTATGATTTCCTGTGTTTTATGCGAAAGATCAATCATATTCGACTGTGAATCACGCACCAAAAGGATGGAAATGGCATCAAGTCCGTTTACCCTGCTCAGGGTGGTCTCGTCTTTCACCCCGAAATAAACTTCGGCCACATCTTTCAGAAATACAGGACCTTCGGCCAGAATGATATTTTCGATTTCGGTTACATCGGTGTATTCAGAGGTGACATGAACAAAATATTGCTGGCCTGATTCGTGGAGATATCCGGCAAATGTCCTGTTGAGGGAGCCGTTGTTCAGGGCGCTCCTTATCTGGAACGGGGTAATGTTGTATGCCTCACATGCAGCCTTGTCGATCAGGATTTCAATGGAACGTTCCTGACCACCATACACATTGACAGAGGCAATTCCATCGATATTCTGGAGTTCGCTGGTCACCTCCTGGTCCACTACATTTCTGATCCGGTCGGTCCCTCCGCTGCCCCTGACCTGAAGTTCCATAAACTGGTTGTTCAGCTGTGTAATGTCTACCCGGGTTACCATCACCGTAAATCCTTCGGGAAGGGATTCGCGCACCTGGTCAATTCTTTCCTGCAATTTCAGGTAGAGATACTTGAAATTGACATTCTTCTTAAAACTGATTTGAATCGTTGCCTGCCTGTTATTCAGGGAAGTGTTGATCTCTTCGACACCTTCCAGGGTTCCGATGGCTCCCTCCACCGGAACAACGGCCTGGTTTTCCATATAATCGGGATCCACCTCCTGCCGGGAAGCGATCTGCACATAAAGCATGGGAAGAGTAGCATCAGGCATCAGTTCAACCGGCAGTTGTTTATAAGAGATGTAACCCAGAAGAGTCAATCCCAGGAACAACATGCTGATAAATACTTTTCTGTTGATGACAAATCTCATCGCAAACAGGTATTAATTTTCGGATACTTCCCCGTTTTGAACTCCGATTGACCTCCGGTAGTGCAACTGGTCAAAAATATCATAGGCACAAGGGATCACAATAAGTGTTAGCAGGGTGGATGTTACCAGGCCTCCTATCACTGCCAATGCCATTGGTGATCTAAGCTGGACACTTTCACCGAACCCGATGGTAAGGGGAACCAAAGCGAGGATAGTGGTCAGGGTGGTCATCAGGATGGGTCTGAGTCGTTGCTGCCCTGCCTGAACAATGGCATTTTTCCGGCTCATTCCCTCTGCCCGCAACTGATTGATCCTGTCAATCAAAATAATAGAACTGTTCACAGCAATACCGGCCAGCATAATCACTCCGATCAGAGCCATGATATTAAAAGTTTTTCCAAGGATGAAAAAAGCCAGGATGCTTCCCACAATCGCAAACGGGACCGTTAACAGGACTGTAAACGGATGGATGAGCGATTCGAAAATGGAAGCCAGTACCATGTACACAAGTACAATGGAGAGGATTAGTGCAAAACCAAGGTTCTTCATTGATTCCTGTCTTTTCTCTTCATCTCCGGTCACCCTGATCGAATAATCATGCTGAAGGGGAATATCAGAGGTAACCTTCTTGATATTTTCTGCAACTTGCCCGAGTGGAATTCCGGGTTCCAGCTGAGCGGTGATTTTTCCGATCCGGTTCTGGTTGCGGCGGAATATTTCCCTGGGGGACACCCCTTGCCTGATATCGGCAATTTCAGACAACCGGAACACCTGGCTACCCGAAGTAACTGTCATATTGCTGATCTCCGAAAGCTTTGTTTCAGGCAGTTTGATGGTAATGTCGCGCATCTCGCCACCCTGTTCCCATTGTCCGGCTTGTTTTCCTTCAAGCTGATCCTGTAACTGTGAAACCACTGAATTGACACTCAGGTTGTACATTCCTGCCCTGATCCTGTCGATCATCACTTCCACTTCCGGAGCTCCATTTTCGATCGACGATTGAATATTAAACAATCCGGCTACCGAATCCATTCTTTGCCTTACTTCAAGCGATATCCTTTCGATCTCATCCAGTTCCAGGCCTTTGATTTCGACCACAACAGGTGCTTCATCCGTACCGAGAATAGATTTAAGCGCAGTTTCTTCCTTCGAAAATGTAACTTCCAGATCAGGGATGCCGTTAGTCAGTGTGTTCATTGCGGCTATCACGTCATCTGCTTTTTTAACTGCCCCTTCCTTCAGAATGATTTTAATTTCAGCCGTATTTTCCCCTTCGAATACCGAAGTGGCATCACCTGCCAGGCCGTTGCTGGGTCCTGCATGGGAATATATTTTATCGATATCCTCTCCGGCATAATCGGTCAGGATGGTTTCAACATTTCGGACGGTAGCTTCGGTACGTTCCAAGCGGGTTCCTTCGGCAAGCTTCAGATTCATCGTAATCTCGCGCGATTCAGTCTGAGGCATGAACTCTGTGCCAATGAATGGTATCAGGAGATACGCCAACCCTGTCAGTGCAAGCGCCAAAAAAAGGACAGGCCATTTGAAACGGATCACCTTTTCAAGGAGCTTTCCATACCATTTCATTGGCAGAGCTTGTTTGTAAGCCGGTTTGGGGCTGTTCCTGTATAACCTGTGATACAGCATAGGGATCAGTAGGATTGCCGCAAAGAGGGAGGAAACAAGCGAAAAAGCGACAGTCCAGGCCTGATCTTTAAAAAGTTCACCCGATGCCCCGTGCAAATAAACGATGGGCAGAAAAACAACAATGGTGGTCAGGGTGGAGGCCGTGATGGCACCTCCGACCTGGGCGGTGCCTTCAATGGCAGCATCTTTGACACTGGCCCCTCCTTCATGATGCCTGAATATATTTTCAATAACCACAATGGCGTTATCGACCAGCATTCCTGCTCCAAGCGCAAGCCCTCCTAATGTCATAATATTGATACTAAGATCGTTAAAGTACATCAGGGTAAATGTAGCGATGATCGAAAACGGAATAGCCATGCTGACGATAAAGGTGGTCCCGATTCTCCTCAGGAAAATGAAAATGACAAACACGGCAAGAATGATCCCGTACAAAGCCGATTCTTCCACTTCAGAGATCGAACTTTTTATGAATTTTCCCTGGTTGCTGACAGGTGTCAGCTGATAACCCGGCAATGCCTTGCCTATTTTTACCAGAGCTTCCTTAATTTGTTCAACGGCCTTGACGGTATTAAATTTTGTCTCTTTGTAAACTGACAGTGCGATACACCGTTTTCCGTTCAGATGGACAATATTAACCGGTTCTTTGTTTGATAATGAGACAGTTGCAACATCCTTCAGAAAAACAGGGGCAAAAGGAGAGGCGCTGGTTGTTCCAGTGGCTGGTTCCACCCTTTTGTACCCGACGATCAAATTCTGAAAATCACTTATATCCCTGAGCATTCCGACCCCTTTGACGACGTATTGCAGGCCCATTTCTGAGATACGCCCACCCGACACACTCCGGTTAAAATTCTGAATGCGGGTACTGAGTTCATCAAGTGTAATGTTTTGTGCTCCGAGCCGGTAAAGATCAGTTTCGATCACTATCTCACTCTCCTCCTCACCTGAAAGTTCCACTTCGGCGACGCCTTCGAGCCGTACCAGTTCATTCCGGATATAACTCTCGGCCACCTTCCTGATCTCGTTCATGTCAGTAATTTCGCTGTGGGTCAATGCGATAAGCATCACAGGTGCTGTATTGGGGTCATGCTGGGTGATTTTCAGTTCATCGATTTCCTGGTTCTGGGCATAGGTGTTCAGTGCCTTCTGCAGATCGAGAAATGCCTCGTCCATATCCTTGTTCCAGGTATATTCGACGGTAATCTGTGAAGTCCCGACTTTGGTCAGGGAAGATACCTGCACGACATCTGACTGACGGGCAGCCAGGGCTTCTATGTTTTCGACGAACTGTTTTTCCATCTCTTCCGGAGGCCGTTCCCCAGAGGTGATCTCTACAAAAATACGGGGTGATTTCAGGTCGGGAAACAAATCCATCCCCAGTTTGTCGAACGAAATATAACCCAGCAGAATAACTGCCAGTACGATCATCAGTACGGTGACCGGATAATCGACTGAAAACTGCGTTAGTTTTTTCACTGGAAAAATATTACTTGATCACCTTTACTTTTGAATCGTTACGCAACGTCTCATACCCTTTTACCACGAGCCTTTCATTAACTTTGAGACCCGTCAGCACTTCGGCGTAATCCTGGTTTTCAATTCCTAAATTGATCCGCCTTTCCCGTGCTGTACTCTGTTCAACCACATATACGATCTTTCCCCTGTTGCTGGAAAGAATAATGCTTTTTGGAATGACAATGGTGCTATCTTTCCGTGCCACAATGATATCGGCTTTTACAAACATTCCGGGACGGAGTTTCATCTCCGGGTTGTCTATCGTGAGTTTGCCCTTGAAAGTCCGCGTTTCGGTGCTGATGGCTGGTGATAATTCCGAAACCTTTGCTTTCAGGGTATCTCCGGTAATGGTATAATTGGTGATAATCACATCCTGGCCCGGCTGGACCGATGAAATATTCTTTTCCGGAAGGTTGATTTCAAGATACATTTTGTCATAGTTCATGAGCGACACCATCGGTTGCCCGGAAGAAATCTTTGTCCCCGGTGTATAAAAAGGAAGATCGACAATGATCCCGGTAAAAGGCGACAAAATGTTCATTTTGGAAAGTCTTACCTGTGCGTTCTCATAATCATACTTTGCATTGGTGGCCGAGACTTCCGAATTCCTGAGTTCACGGAGGGTGACCCCTCCTTTCTCATACAGCGATTTTTGCTTTTCATACTCCTGTGTGGCAATTTCAAGATTCAGCTTTTTGGCATCCAGTGCGATGTTATTGACATATTCTTCATCCTCGAAACGAATGATTGCCTGGCCGGCTCTGACTCTGTCGCCCAGTTTGAAAGGCTTTCCTGTCGACGGATTGTTCAGCAACCTGTATGTACCGGCCATTTCCGAACTGAGAGTCACCTCCTGGATGGCTTTTGCTGTTCCGGTGGTACTGATGTACGCCTGGATTGACTGTTTCCTGACATCTTCAACAGAAACCGGTGTTGCCAGATCGGTCGTTTCAGCCTGCTGACGGTTGCTGCAACCTGCAAGTGCCAGGAGAGTGGCCAAAACCATAACGTTTGATATTCTTTTCATATTTCTGATTTTACTATTTGTCATTATTTAAAAAATTCGGAAGGTATGATAGCCTGGTTTCTTTCAAAATCGTATAAGGTCTGGATTTTAAGATTCAGCAACTCTATTTTGTAATTGATCAGTGCCTGGGCATATGCAAGTTTCTTGTTTGAAAGCTGGGTTTGATAAAGGTTAAGATCCATCCCCGTTAAATCACCGTTTTGATAGCGCTCAAGATTGATTTCATAAGTCAGCTGGGCATTCCGCTCACTTTGACGGGCAATTTCAATCTGGTTCAATTGGTTTTCCAGGTTTCTGTATACCTGCCTGATATTAATAATAATCTGTTTCTTTTCTTCGTCCCGATTCAGTTGCTGACTTTGTATGGTTGCTTCCTGTGCTTTTATTCGTGCCTTTTTCTCCCCCCAGTCGAAAATAGGAATGCTGAAAGAAAGTTGTACCTGAGGGTTCCTGGTCGTTTGATCAAATATCTGGCCCACTTTCTCGTTGTCGCCGATAATCCCGTATGCAAGGTTCATCGTTCCCTTGAATTCGTTCAAAGCCTTGGTCCTAATCATATCGAACTGACTGGTTTCCACATCGATTTCGCGCTGTCTCAGTTCCAGTCTGCTTTTTATCCCGCTGTCAATTGCTTTTTCAAGATCGACTTTCACCGGTGCAGCTTCAACATCGGCAACAACGAGGATGTCTTCAAACAAATCCATCCCCAGGTTGATTTTCAGTTCATCCTTGGCATTCTCAAAATTCACCTGACTGTTCTGAAGTGTCGATCTGGCCGTTGCCAGATTCAGCTCTGCCTGGTATAACTCTTCCTTTGCAGCCAATCCTGCCTCCACCTTGTTTTTAATGATCTCGTAGCTCTTCTGGGTATTTGACATCTCTTCCCGGGCTATTGACAGATTCATCTGGGCCATGTATACACTGTAAAAAAACTGTGTAACACTTTTTTCAAGGTTGAGCCGCTGCATGGCGTAACTGATGTTGGCATTTTCCAGGCTCAGTTCCAGTTCCTTCAGTTGAAGTTTCAGCTTGTTATATGTGAAAAGGGGCTGACTGAGATTCAGGTAAAGGTTGTTTGAGAACCTCTTGCTGATGGTCTCGGTGTTGCTGTAAATTGATGAACTGTTTTGCCAACCGAAACGGTTGATGAGAGAAATTGTACCATCGGTAATCAGGATCGGCTGCTCAACCCTGAACATGGCATTTGTTGCAAACGATTCGTTTGTGTACCACTGTGAATAACGAGTGTCGAACCTTCTGGTGTTGGTATAATCGACAGGTGTAACATCCAGGCTGAACTTTGATTTCAAAGCAGCCCGCTGGGCTTCAAGGTTGCTCTGATATCGTTCCAGGTTAAGCAGCGACAGTTTTATATTCGGACTGTTGGTTTCAGCAATCATCAAAGCCTTCTCAAGTGTCAGAGCTTGCTGCGCAAATGAAGATATCGTAACCGGGAAAACCAATGCCAGCCATAAAAATGTTGCTTTCATTTTTTTTAAAATACCCTGTTTCATTCGTATAAATTTTCGTTTTTAATTAATTTTCAATCAAATACAAACAGGT
>CAYNBE010000057.1:0-17521 GCA_964395045.1 uncultured Prolixibacteraceae bacterium
GGTGCGGCGGTCGTTGAATCCCATAAAATGAATGCCATCAGTAATCTGCGCCTGTAACATGATCTTACTTAAATATAAAAATATAAAAGTGATCAGCAAAGGTAAAAAAAATGACAATGACAACTCCGATATCTGAATTGTTCACATGGGATAAACACACCACGGTGGCTGATACAGGGAAGGGCTGAATTTGATTTCAGGAAGGAAAAAGATATATTTGTTCAAAAAAATGTATGGCTCTGGAACAAAAACACAAGTTGCTGCTCTTTCCGAAAATCAACAAGGTGATCCTGATTACAGTTTCCATTGCCTTTATCGTCGCAGGAATTCGGGGATACCAACTGCTGGGTTATATTTTCCATGAAAATGTGAAGGAGGATTATGTGCTGTATATCAGGGAAGGCACCACGTTCAAGATGGTATGCGACAGCCTGGAGGCCCACGGTGTGATAAAGAACATGAAGGCATTCAAATGGGTTGCCAGACAAAAAAAGTGCCGCGATTTTATGAAACCGGGGCGGTATCATTTCAAAAAAGGGATGAGTGCAAACCAGGCAGTGAATATCCTGCGTGCCGGATTACAGGAACCTGTTCAACTGACGTTCAACAATATCAGAACGAAAGAAGATCTGGCAGGTGTGGTAAGTCATATCCTCGAAGCCGACTCTCTTTCCATCCTTTCATTGTTCAATCCCGAAACTGCCGCGGAGTATGGATTTTCTCAAGAGACCTTTCCAGTCATGTTCATTCCGAATACCTATGAATTTTACTGGACAACAAAGGCAAAGCAGTTTGCCGACAGAATGAAGGCAGAGTACACTGTTTTCTGGAATGAGGAAAGGCAGGCCAAAGCGCTGAATTTAGGGATGAGCCCCGTCGATATCTCCATACTCGCATCCATTGTACAGGAAGAAACAAACAAAAAATCGGAGAAACCCCGGATCGCAGGTGTATACATCAATCGACTGAGGAAAGGAATGTTGCTCCAGGCCGATCCGACTGTTAAATTTGCTACAGGAGATATCCACCTCCGACGAATCCTGAACAGGCATCTTGAAACCGACTCTCCCTACAATACTTACCTCTATCCGGGATTGCCACCGGGTCCCATTACCTTTCCTGAAATCCAATCGATCGACGCAGTGCTGAATTATGAAAAGCATAACCTGCTTTATTTTTGTGCCCGGGAAGATCTTTCAGGATATCACAACTTTGCGCGCACACATGCCGAGCATGAACAGAACGCATCGAGGTACCACAGAGCACTTGATTCGCTCAAACGGGAGAAAAATGCTGAACCGTAAAAGCTGTCAAATAAACTTTTCAAATATTTTCCGAACGGTGTTTTCCTCTTTTTCCCAGTTCAGTTCAGCAGCAGCCCTTTCCAGATTCGATTTCCACACCTGGCGGAGATTCTTGTCGGTCAGTGCTTTTTTTAGAACAGCAGCCATTTCTGCCGGATCGTGCGTGGAAGCGACCAGTCCAATCCCGTATGATTTCACAATCCGGGCCATTTCGGGAAGATTACTGACAACCACCGGAATGCGTGCCTGTATGTAATCGAACAATTTGTTAGGTAGGGCGTACCGGTAGCTGAGTCCCATATCCTCTTCCACAGAAATCCCTACGTCTGCCTGGCATGTAATAGGTCTCAGCTCCTCAAGGGGAATCCTGCCCAGGAACTTTACATTATCCAGTTTCATAACGGCAACCAGCGACCTGAGTTTTTGCTCCTCATCGCCGCCTCCCGCAAGCCACAAATCAATTTCCGGCAGATATTCCATCGCTTTGATTATCTGGAAAAGTCCCCTTCCCCTGTTCAGGGCACCCTGATAGATAATGACCTGCCGATGCCGCGGGTTTGCCTGACCTGGGACTGACTCAGCGGGAAAAAAACGGAAGGGCAGATTCCTGACGACTTCAAACGGAACATGGTACTTTGCTGAATATTCCGAAGCGATGCTTTCGCTTACCGTATAGGCGGCATCCACACCCGGGAGCAGTTTCTGTTCCAGGAGTGCCCAGAAAGAACGAACCCGGGGTCTTCCAATCAGCTCAGGGACTTCGGTAAAATATTCATGGCTGTCGTATACCAGGGGGATTCGCCTCAGCCGGGAAACAAGATAATTTGCAGGCAGGGTATCCAGGTCGTTTGCGAGCAAGAGGTCGATATTCCGAAAAAAAAGAAACAGGAAAAGCCGTATATTGAATTCAGCATAGAACCACATACCCCGTTGAAAGCAGAGCCGCATCCGGTGAGTCGCATACTGCCTGATTGCCAGCGGTTGTGAATTGCGTAGCACCCTACCGGTCAGCAGAACGGAAAACCCCATCCGCGTCAGGGTCATGGCAATCCTGTGCACCCGGCTGTCGCCCGATAAATCATTGGTAACCGAAATGACAATCCTTTTCAAGTTTTTTTTCAAAAATAACGAATATTCCGGCCAGATATTTCAGGTTGACAGTTTAACGCTCCGGCAATTTGTTCCACCAGGTTTTTTTCAGGATAAATCCGCATACAAACACGATGGCCAGTGAAATCAAGATGGGAGTTTCCATCTGCAGTACAATGTAAATGGGCAATGCAACCAGGCCCGTCTGTGCTATGGTACCGACCACCACATTGAACATATCTCTCTTGAAATTCCTGTTGTGAATGAAACCCGGATTTTCAGCCTCGACCTTCTCCCGGATGGGCTTCCAGAATCCCCAGGGATTGACGGTCCTGTAAAATTGTTTGAGCGTATCTTCGTCTGTTGGTTTTGAGAGAAAGGTTCCGGCCAGGGCACCCGCCAGGGAGATCAGCAGAATCCATGGGAAATAGTACAAATCGAGGGTTTCACTGAAAATATATGGAAAAACAAGCGCCGGAACGATCCCGGCTACCATACCCCAGAAATAGCCGTAGCCGTTGAACCTCCACCAGTACCATTTCAAAACATTCGAAACAACGTAACTGCCATAAAGTGCCGACACGATCCATTGAAGGATGCTGTTCACATCCTGTGCGAATATTCCGAAAACAATGCTGATGCCCACAATGGTCAAGCCGGTGATGTAGTTGACATTCCTGATCTCACGGTTCGAAGCCGCAGGTTTCATGTACTTCAGGAAGATATCGTTTACCACATAAGCCTGGGCAGCATTCAGGGTACCTGCAAACGTACCGTTGAAAGCTGCCAGTAAACCGGCCAGGAGCAATCCCAACATACCCGCCGGGACAAACTGGTTGATGGCTGACGGAAGAATCTGTTCAAAATCGACCCTCCCGGCTACAATAAGGTGTAACTGATCGTAAGATAACAATGCCAGCACGGCGAATCCGGCAATCATAAAATAGCGGACCGGCATTAGCACGACCGACACAAACCCGCTCATTTTGGCAGCCTCTTTCGGTGACCGGGTGGAAAGAATTTTCTGCATGTCATAGTTGGGGGCCGGACCGGCCAGCGAAAGCAGAATTCCCTTGAAAACCATCATCCAGAAAAAAATGGTAAACAATGAATATCTATCGGCTGCAATTTTGGAATTGACTTCATCAATGATCCCCCGCCAGTCGAGATCGTTGAGACGCCAGCCGAAAAAAGGCGATTTCCAGCCATCCGGAACCTGAAGCGTGCTCCCTGCAAGGGCATTCATGGCAATTATTCCGATCACAAGAGCCGATACGGTCATGATGACATACTGAAGAACATCGGCCCAAACAATGCTCGTCATGCCGCCAAGGACTGCATAAAATACCGCAAACATTGTAAAAACGATTCCGTAAAAATGCGGGATATAACCTTCTGATATTTCAAAAGGCACATAAGGTGACACCAAATCCCAGGGAATGAATATCATCATGAATTTTCCAAGCCCCACAAAACCATAAGCCAGAAAACCAAGGCAGTTTATAAGTGCAAAGACAACAATGATCGTATGCGAAAGCCGGCTGTCCCTGTTCGAACCGAAACGGGTCAGCATCCATTCGGCACCTGTTGTTACATTGGACCTCCGGAGCCAGATGCTCAGGAAAACCGCAAGGAATATCTGATTAAACACCGGCCACAACCAGGGAATCCAGATACTTTTCAAACCATAAACAAATAGTAGGGTAACCAGCCACATGGTGCCTGAAATATCAAACATACCCGATGCATTTGATAACCCGAGCATATACCAGGGCAGGTTGTTACCTCCGAGCAGGTAGGACGATTTGCTCTTTTGTGCCTGCTTTTTTAAAAACAAACCGATGACTATAGTCGATAAAAGATAAAAGGCAATGATCAGGATATCGATCGTTGTCAGTTTCATAAGGCCTGATTTTGAATGAAACAAGTTTACTCTTTTTTTGAATGATTTCAAACATCAACCTGGCAAGTTCAGTTCTCACCGGATAAAAGGGCACCGTCGGACAAAACCGTTCAGGAAACAACTGCATTCCCGCTTACAGCCTTCCCCTGAAGGGAATATTAAAACTCCCCGCCGCAGAGCAGCGGGGAATCCCCGCCTGACTGTCGGGCAGGCGATCGCTTACCCCGCGGCAGAGCCGACGGGGAATGCGCTCACCGGAAATCAGCAGTGCCATACGAAGATGGGATATACGCTTTCATACAATCATCCTTGCGAAATCCATTCAATTTGTTTGAAACCAATAACCGGATCAACATGAAACCTTTCAGACTTCTTCTTTTTTTTCCTATCCTGGCTTCTATCTCCCTCGCAGCCCAGGAGCATTTCAGGATCAGAGGCCTCTGTATTGCAGCGCCTGCAAAAACCGATGTGAATGAATTCGTGGCTCTGATCGAAAATGAGCTGCCGGCATTGCGTGTAAACACGCTGATTCTGCGGATTGATTATGGATACAGGTACAAGAGCCATCCTGAGCTGGCTGATGAGAATTCTCTCGAAAAAGAGGATATTTCAAAACTGGTTTCTGCATGTAAAAAAAACGATATCAGGCTAATACCACAAATCAACCTGCTCGGGCACCAGTCATGGGCAACCAAACCAGGAAAACTGCTGGAAGTCTATCCCGAATTTGATGAAACGCCGGGGATCAGCTTCCCCGAAGAATACAAATGGCCCAACCCCGACGGATTATACTGCAAGAGCTATTGTCCGCAGCATCCTGATGTTCACAGAATTGTTTTCGATCTTGTAGATGAGGTCACGGAGGTTTTTCAGGCAGATGCATTTCATGCCGGCATGGACGAAGTTTTTTACATCGGGCATCAACATTGTCCCCGTTGCAATGGTTCAGATCCGGCAGTGCTGTTTGCCAGGGAAGTGACAAAAATCAGGAACCATCTTTCTTTGCAGAACAGGGAACTCTGGATTTGGGGCGACAGGCTGATTGACGGAAAAACAACCGGTATCGGGGAATGGGAAGCCAGCATGAACAATACGCACCGGGCAATCGACATGATCCCGACCGATGTGTTGATCTGCGACTGGCATTATGAAGCTGCACATCCCACACCGGTCCTTTTTGCAGCAAAAGGCTTTCGCGTGGTGGCCTGCCCGTGGAGAAAAAGCGAAGTAGCTCTCGAGCAAGCTGAAATGGTCAGGGATTTGATCGCAAATGCATCCGAAGCCATGAAACCAAGATATGCCGGGATCGTCCATACCTACTGGAGTTCTGCACGTCAGTTTTTAGACGCTGTCTCGGGCAAATCAGAGAAAGAAAGCGGAGATCCTTCTGTTAAATGTTTCAGGGAATTGACAAAAGTTTGGTAAAAAAAGCTTGTTGATTAGGATAAAAAGTATTTATTTTGCAGTCCGTTTGAAAGAGGTGAAAATAAGATATTAATCATATAACGAAATGTCCAGAATTTGTCAGATAACCGGAAAGAAAGCCCTTGTGGGAAATCATGTTTCCCATTCAAAGAGACGTGTAAAAAGAAGGTTTAATGTGAACCTTTTTGCTAAAAAATTCTATCTGCCCGAAGAAGACCGCTGGGTCTCCCTGACCGTATCGGCTGCAGGTATGAGAACCATCAACAAGCTTGGAATCCGGCATGCCCTTCTGAAAGCGAAGGAACACGGATTCATTGAAAACTATTAATTCTCAGGAAATGGCAAAGAAAGCAAAAGGAAACAGGGTACAGGTAATCCTCGAGTGTACCGAACACAAGAACAGCGGAATGCCTGGAACATCCAGGTATATTACGACAAAAAACAGGAAAAACACCACGGAACGCCTGGAGTTGAAAAAGTACAATCCGATCCTGAAAAAGGTTACCGTTCACAAAGAAATTAAATAGCATAGAGCCATGGCAAAGAAAACTGTTGCAACATTGCAGACCGGATCGGGTAAAAGCTACTCGAAAGTGATCAAAATGGTCAAATCACCCAAAACCGGGGCTTATATCTTCAAGGAAGAGATCGTAGCAAACGAAGAAGTAAATGCATTCTTCAAAAAATAACAACACATCGTTTTATTGCGAAAAAGCTTTCATCCGGGATGGAAGCTTTTTTTGTTTATATGAACTCTGACAGGGGATCATGTTATTTTATGTACTTTCGTAGCTCAACAACAACCGGTTATGGGAATTTTTGGAATATTCAGCAGGGAAAAAAAGGAAAGCCTCGACAAAGGACTGGAAAAAACAAGGGAGAACCTTTTCAGCAAGATCACCAGGGCTGTTGCAGGAAAGTCGAAAGTTGACGACGCTGTACTTGACAACCTTGAAGAGGTACTTATTTCATCGGATGTCGGGGTTGAAACAACGATCCGGATCATTGAACGGATTGAGAAAAGGGTTGCCCGTGACAAATACATCGGTTCCGATGAACTGAACAGAATTCTAAGGGAAGAAATCGCAGCGTTGCTTGAAGAAAACAATTCGGGCGATGTGGCTGATTTTGACCTCCCGGCACGCAACGATCCCTATGTCATCCTGATCGTAGGAGTGAATGGCGTAGGGAAAACAACCACTATCGGGAAGTTGGCCTGGAATTTCAAACAGGCTGGGAAAAGCGTGATGTTGGGAGCTGCCGATACATTCAGGGCTGCAGCCATCGATCAGCTTCAGGTTTGGGCCGACAGGGTCCAGGTGCCGATTGTCAGGCAGAAAATGGGAGCCGATCCTGCATCCGTTGCATTCGATACCCTAAAATCTGCAAAAGCGTCCGGTACCGATGTCGTGATCATCGACACCGCCGGCAGGCTTCATAACAAAATCAACCTGATGAACGAGCTGACCAAGATCAGGAATGTGATGCAGAAAGTGATCCCCGATGCCCCGAACGAAGTACTGCTCATTCTCGACGGGACAACCGGACAAAATGCTTTCGAGCAGGCAAAACAGTTTATCAGGGCAACCGATGTGACTGCCATTGCCCTCACCAAACTCGACGGAACTGCCAAAGGTGGCGTCGTCATTGGCATCTCCGACCAGTTCAGAATTCCGGTTAAGTATATTGGAATCGGGGAAAAAATGAGCGATCTTCAGGTTTTTAACCGGAAGGAGTTTGTGAACTCTTTGTTCTCCTGATGGATATATGCTAAAAAACTTTTTTTTACGTTATGACCGATCAGCTTAAGCAAAGTGTTTTTGAAGCCAATCTTAATCTGCTAAAACACGGATTGGTGCTTTTTACATGGGGGAATGTAAGTGGGATTGACCGTGAAAAAGAACTGGTGGTGATCAAACCCAGCGGCATTTCCTATCATGACATGAAACCGGAAGATATGGTAGTTGTGAATATGGACGGAAGGGTTATCGAAGGCAATCTGAATCCTTCAAGCGATACAGCCACGCACCTTTTCCTTTACAAGGCTTTCCCAAACGTAGGAGCGGTTGTTCACACCCATTCCACCTGGGCCACAGCCTGGGCTCAGGCCGGAAAAGCCATTCCTGCGCTGGGGACCACCCATGCTGATTATTTTTATGGTCCCATTCCATGCACCAGAAAGCTGAGAGAAGAGGAGGTATCCTCGGCATACGAAGCAAATACAGGGCACGTGATCACGGAGACTTTCACCAACATTAATCCTGAGGCTGTTCCGGGCGTACTTGTGAACAACCACGGCCCATTTGCGTGGGGGAAAAATCCGGAGGAAGCGGTTTATCATGCAAAAGTACTCGAAGAAGTGGCAAAGATGGCATTCCTCACCCTCCTCGCCAATCCATCGGCTACCATCGACCAATTCCTGCTCGACAAGCATTATACCCGGAAACACGGCGGGAATGCCTATTACGGCCAGCAAAAAACTGACGGGGTTTGAATAATCCAATCCCTGTGAATTCTATCAGATAATCAGGCAAAGTGGGAAAGGCAGCCCGGGTAAACGGAGATTTTGAATGAGCATCTTATTCTGCCAGCCCAAACCGATAAACAGTGCTTTGCTGGTATTTTTCGCCTGGCTCCAGAATCACGGATGGAAACGAGGGCTGGTTTATCGAATCGGGATAGTGCTGGGTCTCAAGGGCTATTCCCGAATATCTGCCAAAACACTTTTTCCCGTTTATTTCCAGTTCAGGAATCCAGTAGCCGGTATAGAGCTGAATGCCCGGCTGGGTAGTAAACACTTCTACCTGCCGCCCGCTAGTCGCTTCTTTCAGACAGGCTGCATATACCATGTCGCCTTCCTCGTTATCAAGCACATAGTTCAGGTCATATCCATTGCTAAGGAGCCCTATATCCTTCCCAATCCGTTTGAAGGTGGTAAAATCAAAAGGTGTTCCTTCCACAGGAAGGATATTTCCTGTCGGAATCATGTCGACGGCTTCGGTATACTGCGACGCTGAAAGGACCAATTCATGGTCCAGGATATCCGATTTTCCACCGTTCAGGTTAAAGTAGGTATGGTTGGTTAAATTGACAATGGTTGTCTGATCGGTGTTTGCAAAGTAGTCAATCGACAGTTCGTTGTCGTTGTTTAGCGAATATAGGCAGCTGACATTCAGGTTTCCGGGATAGTTTTCTTCCATGTGCGGACTGAAATAGGTAAACAAAACTCCCACCTTTTCGTCTTCAAACAAAGCCTCGCCCTGCCACCAGCGTCGATCGAACCCTATGTGTCCGCCATGCAGGTGATTTGGCCCGTTGTTCACGGCAAGATGATATTCTACTCCTTCAAGGGTAAACTTCCCGTTCCTGATCCGGTTCCCTACCCTACCGATGATGCATCCGAAATAAGGATATCCTGAAAGGTATTTCTCGTCCAGATAATGCTCCATCTTGTCGAATCCGCATACAATATTGCTGAAATTCCCATTTTTATCAGGAACCAAGATAGATGTGACGACAGCACCATAGTTGATAATTCCCACCTCCACACCATTGTCATTGTGAAGGGTATAAAGATATACCACTTTCCCGTCATCAAGTTTTCCGAATATGGATTTGGATATTTTCATGTGTTTTAAATATTTAAATGTAATGGAGAATGCATTGAAACACATGCCTGCCCTGCCTGTCGCCCCGATAAGTCGAGGCTTAATTTATATTTATTATTCCGGTTCATGAACCTGTTTTTCCAGGACTACCGGCCAAAGTTAGGAAAATGTACTTTACCGGATAAAATGATGTGTGAAAAATATTTCTATTTTTGTTGACCATGCCATTTATGCGGTCAATCCAATTAAATATACTAATATGACAATTCAAGATCTCAGACAACAATTTATCGCCAAGTATGGTGAAGGGGAATTTCACGGATTCTTCGCACCGGGAAGGGTCAACCTGATCGGTGAGCATACCGATTACAACGGGGGATTTGTTTTCCCGTGTGCACTCAGTTTTGGAGCATATCTTCTCATCAGGAAAAATGACCGGAAGCGTGTGAAATTCGCCTCCCTGAACATGCCGTTTGAAACCGAAGTCAGGCTTGAGGACCTTAACCGGAAGGTCGAGAAAGAGTGGGTAAATTATCCCATCGGGGTTTTTGCCCAGTTTCTGAAAAAGGGAGTGACTTTTTCAGAGGGAGCCGACATCCTGATTTATGGTGATGTACCCAACGGAGCGGGCCTCTCATCCTCTGCCGCACTTGAAATGGTGACGGCTGTTACAATCAACGAAATCTGGCAGGTCGGGTTTAACAGGCTGGAACTTGTTCAGATGAGCCAGAAAGCTGAACATGAGTTTGCAGGGGTCATGTGCGGCATTATGGACCAGTTTGTTTCCGGCATGGGGAAAGCTGAACATGCCGTTTTTCTGAACTGCGACACCCTCGAGTACGACCTGGTCCCTGTAAAGCTCGACGGGATTAAAATCGTCATCAGCAACACCAACAGCCCTCACAAACTCGATTCAGGCATGTACAACCTCCGGGTTTCGGAATGTCATGCCGCCGTAGAAGAAATCAGCAAATTCAAACCCATAAAAGTTTTGGCGGAAGTAACACCGGATGAATTTGCCAGGTTCGAAGACAAGATTCAAAACGAAGCAGCCCGGAAAAGGGCCAGGCATGTAATCTCGGAAATTGCCCGTACTGAGCAGGCCGTTAAGGAACTTAGAGCTGGGAATATTGACAGGTTCGGACAACTGATGAACGGTTCACACGATTCGCTCCGGGATGATTACGAAGTTACCGGCCCCGAACTGGACACCATGGTTGACGAAGCGCGCAGAATTGACGGGGTAATCGGCTCCCGGATGACCGGAGGAGGATTTGGCGGCTGTACCGTCAGCCTTGTCAGGGAAGATGCCATCCCGCTCTTTATCGAACAGGTCGGGAAAAACTATGAATTAAAAACCGGCCTCAAACCGGCATTTTATGTAGCTGAAATCGGAGACGGGGCAAAAAAGCTCTTTTAAAACTGGCCGGACATCATTTAGATAAGGTCCACCAATATTTGTAAATTCAGTCCCATGAAGAATAACAAGAATTCATCAAGACAAACTCACCCCCGACCCTATTTTTATAAGAATTAAACAAGCTTCTAAGAGCAAGTTATATGAGAGATAAACATAACAATTCCAACCATGACTGAGAAAAAAAATAACAACAAGTACCTGTTCCCGCTGATCGTAATGGCCTCCCTCTTTTTTCTATTCGGATTCATTACTACCATGAACAATTCAATGATCGACTTTCTGAAGGACGCTTTCGACCTGAATGATGTTGAGAAACAACTTCCCAATTCTTTTTTCTACGGAGCCTATGCATTGTCGGTCCCGGTAGGATTTCTGATTAACCGCATCGGTTATAAAAATGGAGTGCTCTCGGGGCTTGGACTCGTAGCCCTTGGCTTCTTCCTTGCTATTCCAATGGTTGCCATGGGATACATTTCATTTTTAATGGCGGTTGCCGTTTTTGCCATCGGAGTGGTCATTCTCCAGGTTGCTGCCAATCCCTATGTAAACGCACTGGGGGCACCTGAAACTGCCGCCAGCCGGCTGACACTTACCAATGCACTCAATTCGGTTGCAACCGTGATCGCACCTGTTTTCGTTTCTATCCTGATCGTAAACGACACGAGCGATCCCAAAGCTGTTCAGTTCCCGTTCGGCCTAATCGGGGTAATCACCCTTGTTATCCTCGCAGTGATGTTCTTCCTGAAACTGCCTGAAATAAGCGGACACGAAGATGAGGAACTGACCGGGGTAAAAAAACAATACAAAAGCAGCGCTTTCCGATATCCCCATATGTGGCTAGGTTTTATAGCCATTTTCTTCTATATGGGTATCGAAATCGGAATCCCAAGCTTCTTTGCCGACTTCTCTGATCAGGTAGGACTGACCTTTACTTCCGAAGAGAGGATCGACATGCTGAAGTTTTACTGGGGAGGTTTGATGGTAGGCCGTCTGCTGGGTATCTTCGTGCTGCAGAAATTTACAGCCCGCAAAATCCTTACCATCTGTGCCATTGGAGGAGCCATCCTGGTGGCAGCAGCCATTACCATCGGCGCCGGTTCCGGCACAACAGCACTCTGGCTTTTCCTCGGAACAGGTCTTTTCCATTCCATTATGTGGCCCACCATTTACAACCTTGCTCTGGAAGACCTTGGGCCTCATGCAAAGGTGGCTTCGGGAGTGATTGCCACGGGAGTCATCGGGGCAGCCATCCTGACACCCCTGATGGGTGCCCTGCAAACTGCTTCTGCTTCGGTGGTGATTGCCATCAGTTGCCTGTTTATCTATTACGGGGACCTCATCTTTTTCGCAGTCAAAGGATCAAAGATCAGAAACTGATTCCCAAAAAGAAAAAGAACCTGGACTATTTTATCAGGATCAATAGCATCCGTATACATCCATATCCCCCAAAAACCTGCCGGAATCCTGTCTTTGGAAAACCGGCAGGTTTTTTTCATTTATTTCGGTGTTGTACAACATATTCTTTATCAAACTGTATGATTCTTATAAAAGTATTTACTACTTTTATAACTTTATCTTTTGTTTCTCTTTCCCATAAGATTCAAATACATGGTTAATTATTACAAAGGGCAAACCAAATACCTTCTTGCCGTCGATTGTGTAATATTCGGGTATGAAAACGGAGAGCTGAAGCTTCTTTTATATCCGCGCAGTTTTGAACCCGTTAAAGGAAAATGGTCGCTGATGGGAGGATTTGTCCAGGAGCATGAATCGTGCGATCAGGCTGCATGCAGGATACTGAATCAAACCACCGGTCTGAATAACATCTTTCTGGAACAGGTCAATGTTTTTTCATCACCGGAAAGGGAGAAGGTTGCAAGAGTGATCAGCGTAGCATATTATGCACTTATCAGTATCCAACATTCAGATCTTGCACTGTTGCAGGAACACGGGGCCAGGTGGTGGCCGATTTCTGGCCATCCGGAGCTGATCTTCGACCACGGGGAGATGGTGAAAAAAGCATTGTTTCGTTTACAGCAAAAAGCCGGATACAGCCTGGCAGGAAGTGAGCTGCTACCGAAAAAATTTACCATGCTGCAGCTCAGAAAATTGTACGAAGCTATTTATCAGAGGGAATTCGATGCCGGCAATTTCCGGAAAAAAATACTTTCACTCGGTCTGCTCCGGAAAACCAATGAAAAAAATTCGACCGAATCGAGAAAAGGAGCCTATTACTATACCATTGACGAGAATGCCAAGGAAATTGAAACCGATAGAATAGTAAAGATGTAAACCATTTGAAGGAATCAATGGATATTAATTCCGGAAGGTTATCTGTATTGCCTGTAAAACAGGGACATTAGACTAAACGAAAACCAAAAACCAAAATGCTGAACTCACATAAAAACGAATCAAATGGGTGTATTTGACTGGATTATACTGGGAGTTTTCTTTCTCGCGATGATCGGAATCATCGCATATGTCCTGATGCAGAAAGAAAAGGATACAACCGACTATTTTCTTGCAGGCAAAGATGCCGGCTGGATTTCGATCGGTTCGTCGATTTTTGCCTCCAATATTGGATCCGAGCATCTGGTAGGGCTAGCCGGAGTGGGATTTATCAGTGGCATGGCCATGGCACACTGGGAAATCCAGGCATGGATCATCTTGCTGCTTGGGTGGGTTTTTGTACCTTTTTACGACAGGATTAAAATTTTTACCATGCCCGAATATCTCGAAAAAAGATTTTCGGCAGGAAACCGGACGATCCTTTCACTCATCTCTTTGGTCAGTTATGTTTTGACCAAAGTTGCGGTTACCGTCTATGCAGGGGGAGTCGTATTCAAAGAAGTATTTGGAATCGAATCGATCTGGGGGATCGATTTCTTTTGGATCAGTGCAATCGGGCTGGTCCTTGTAACCGGGATCTATACCGTATTGGGAGGAATGAAAGCAGTTATGTACACTTCGGTGCTTCAGAGCCCGGTGTTGCTGGCAGGCTCCGTTTTCATTCTGATTATCGGGCTTTCCAAAGTCGGCGGATGGGCCGAAGTACAAAACATAGCCGGACACAACATTCATCTGATCAGGCCGGCCGGGGATGCTGAATTTCCATGGCCGGGAGTGATCGTAGCTTCTATGGTGATCGGGTTCTGGTATTGGTGCACCGACCAGTTCATCGTCCAGCGTGTCCTGTCGGGCCGTAACCAGCGGGAAGCCCGGCGCGGAGCAATTCTAGGTGGTTATTTTAAGCTGTTGCCGGTTTTTATTTTCCTGATTCCCGGGATGATCGCTTTTGCACTAAGCCAGAAAGGGATGTTGAATGTCTCATCAAGTGATTCGGCGTTTGCAGCCATGGTTTCCCAACTGCTCCCAGCGGGATTTAAAGGAGTGGTTGTGTGCGGTTTGCTGGCGGCACTTATGAGTTCGCTTGCCTCACTGTTTAACTCTTCAGCAGCTTTGTTTGTAGGGGATTTTTATAAGAAATTCAGACCCGGATCAAGTGAGCAGCATTTGCTGGTGGTAGGCCGGATTGCAACAGCTTCGGTCGTTATTCTAGGTGTTGTGTGGATTCCGGTGATGCTCGGTCTTGGTAAGGTTTTATACGACTATCTTCAGGCAGTCCAGGGACTGCTGGCCCCTGCCATCGCCACTGTTTTTATCCTCGGTGTTTTCTGGAAGAGAACATCCGCAAAGGGTGCTCTCTGGGGAATGATTATCGGTTTTGCAATCGGAATGTTCCGACTGGCCCTTCATGTGACACTCGGTGCCAAAGCATCCCTTGTGATGGAAGCACGAAAACTGACCGACAGAATTCACGACGTCACCGGATACACCCATGAAATCCTGCTGAACAACCTGCACGCTTTCAGCGAAAAGATAGGGAATGTTCTTTCAGTAGCCGGTGAGGCCATGCAAAATCAGGTACAGGACGCTGCAGCCTCTTTGGCGGTAATCACCCCTGAATCACAGCAACATGCCTCCCAGCTTTTGTCGCAGGTTTCATCATCACTCGACACCCTTTTCACCAACCAATACGGTATCCTGTTCCGGATTGCTTCGGTTAATTCCTATGTCTTTACCGCTCTTCTTTTCATTTTTTGTGTTCTATTGGTTGTGGTAATCAGCCTCCTGACAAAAGCTCCCGGTGAAAAACAAATGAAATACACCATGGCCGCCGCCACTGCCGAAGAAAAAGCCATTACACGGGCAAGCTGGAATAAATGGGATGTTATCCATACAGCTATCATCCTGGGGATAGTAGCCCTGTTTTATTTCTATTTCTGGTAAATTTACCTGCACAAAAAATTGTATAACCGTTATCAAATATGTACTCTGTCATGGGGAAAAAATATACCATCGGTGTTGATTTTGGGACCGATTCAGTCAGGTCGCTGATCGTTGACGTGGAAACCGGGGAAGAAGCAGCCGGAGCTGTATTTCATTATCCGCGCTGGAAGAAAGGACTTTACAGCAATCCTGCAAAGAATTGTTTCCGTCAGCATCCGCTCGATTACCTTGAAGGGCTTGAGTTCACCATCAGGGAAGCTCTGAAAGCGATGCCGCCCGGCAGTGCCGGGAGAATTGCCGGAATATCGGTCGACACGACCGGCTCTACTCCTGTTGCAGTAGACGAAAAAGGAAACCCGTTATCCCTCACACCCGGATTTGAAGAAAATCCCAATGCCATGTTTATCCTTTGGAAAGACCATACTGCCGTTAAAGAGGCGGATGAGATCAATGAAATGGCAAAAAAATGGGAGACCGATTATACCCGTTTTGAAGGGGGCATCTATTCATCGGAATGGTTCTGGGCAAAAATCCTTCATGTTTTACGCGAGGATACAGCCGTTCTGAGGGCTGCTTACTCCTGGGTGGAACACTGCGACTGGATCCCGGCATTGCTGACAGGGAACACCCATCCCAAAACGTTAAGGCGGAGTCGTTGCGCCGCCGGACATAAAGCCATGTGGCACAAAGATTTCGGAGGACTTCCATCGGAAGAATTCCTGACAGCACTCGATCCTTTGCTGTCGGGGCTTCGTGACAGGTTGTACAGGGAAACTTACACCTGCGACACAGCAGCCGGTCTTCTCTCAGAAGAATGGGCAGGCCGGCTCGGATTGCCTGCAGGGATCGTGGTAGGAGTCGGCGCTTTTGATGCTCATTTGGGAGCTCTGGGAGGTGAAGTTAGACCTCATTTTCTTTCAAAGGTAATGGGAACATCGACCTGTGACATGCTGGTCGTTTCAGGTGAGGAGATGGGCAACCGGCTTATTCCCGGCATTTGTGGCCAGGTCGACGGCTCCATTGTACCGGGATTGATAGGACTGGAAGCAGGGCAATCAGCCTTCGGCGACATCTATGCCTGGTACAGAAACCTGTTGGAATGGCCCGTCAGATACCTGATTGGCGAATCGGAACTGATTGATGATGACACCAAAGAAAAACTTTCCGCTGAAATATCAGGGAAAATCATCGCCGCATTAAACGAAGAAGCAGCCAGGATACCTCCCGGAGAAAGCGGATTACTAGCACTTGACTGGATGAACGGGCGAAGGACACCTGATGCTAATCAGAACCTGAAAGGAGCTATACGTGGCCTGACACTGGGTTCTGACGCACCGAGAATTTTCAGGGCACTGGTCGAAGCTACGGCATTCGGATCAAAGGCCATCAACGAGCGTTTTATCAGTGAAGGCATCCGGATCGACGGGGTCATTGCACTTGGTGGAGTGGCAAAAAAATCACCATTTGTCATGCAGGTTGTCGCCGATGTACTGAACCGCCCCATCAAAGTCGCCAGGTCGGAACAGGCATGTGCCCTTGGATCAGCTATGGCAGCAGCCATGGCTTCCGGAATATATACCTCGGCAGCAGAAGCGCAGACGAGGATGGGCAGCGGAATCGAAACCGAATATCACCCGATTCCTGAAAATGTGAAAAAATATGAGGTACTTTACGAAGAATACAAACATTTCGGACATTTTATCGAATACGGGTGCACGGAATGATCGGTAACCCCCGTGGCCTGGCCGGCGCCTGCATTTCAACCTGATCAGTTAACTGCTGACCTGGTTTGGTTTTAAGGACTCAGACAGCTCAGGCATCTGTGTTGTGAAAAATCAACAAACAACCATCCTGCCATCCGGATGGCGGCACCAACTGCTTTTCATGGAATGAATGGATATGATGTTCTTCACGGTTATCCGGTGTGTTGTGACTATGTTCCCTTCCCACAAAATAGACCAATGCCAAACCTGCCACAATCATCAACATCTGGATGAGCGCATTTTTCCTGGAACTGTCCTTATTCAGTTCAGGCATCAGGTCGGTTCCTGCAAGATATATGAACCCCCCGGCAGCTACCGGAAGTACATAATTCGAAAACGATGCAATATTTTCACCGGCCAAAAGTATGACAACAGTACCCAGGACGGCTGCCAGGGCCGCATAAAAGTTAAGGAGCAGTGCTTTCCGGGAGGTGAATCCGGCGTGGATCAAAATACCGAAATCACTGATTTCCTGAGGAATTTCATGCATAATTACCGATACAGTGGTAGCAATCCCAATTTCGGGACCTGCCATCCACCCGGCTGCAATCAGGATGCCGTCGGTAAAATTGTGCAGGCTGTCGGCCAACAGGCTGATATACCCGTAGGAACGTGGATGGTGCCCGATGTGTTCCATGTTGTGCCCGTGGTGCCAGTGAAGGAATTTTTCCATCACAAAAAAAACAAGAATCCCCGATAAAATCAGGAGGGCAATGAGT
>CAYNBE010000058.1:0-17178 GCA_964395045.1 uncultured Prolixibacteraceae bacterium
CTCCAAGGCCAAGGCCGGGAGGCTGCCAGAAGCCAGTAACAGGAACGTCAGAATCCGGATCTGATGTATTGCAGGTAGTATCATGATGGTGATTTTTATAACATTTTAAATAACTTGCAGTTTTCTTCTTTAAAACTGATTTCGTGTTCAACTGCAGGAGCATATCTCTCATCTCCGGCAAGCAATTCTGATAGTCCATGCTTCTCCGGGAGATAGATCATCCTTGAGCCGGGATTTTTTGCCGAAACGGCCAGATACCCTTGGTTTGCATACACAACTTCCCCTCCCCGACAATAGATATGAACATCCGATTGAAAAGCAAAATATTGAATGACCTTCCAGGGTACCGGCGGTAGCGTTGCCAGAATGTGGGTGCAATTTTCATCTTTCCTTTCACCCAGGATGATATTCTGATTGTTGTCCCAACCGTAAATGCGGGTTGCTCCGCCCGCGATGCTGACAAACGGGTTCACCCTGGCTCCCCTGTAAATCAGTTCCTTGTTCCCGATTAAAACCCTGGCATCCCGATCTTCGTTCCCTTCCCTGACCAAAAGTTCCAAATTAATAAATGAATCCAGCTTCGTTTCCGAACCTTTCATTCCGGCTACACCCGGGGCATACAGCCAGAACAATGTCCGGTTGCCCGACATGCACTTTTCCCTGATTGTCTTTTTCTCTTCAGAACTGATCAGGAAGGCATTCAGAAAAATGAACATTTTGTATCGGGAAATATCCAGATCGCTCAGATCGTCGGTCAGGTAAATATCATAAGGTGCGCCGATCCGGCCTATCTGCTGCATCTGGCGGCTGATCCAGGTGAATTTTCGGGTGGCTGTGGCGTAACAGGCAAGCGCCTTCTCACTGACGAGCACACAAACTTCCGCTACCGAACTGCGGGGCAGGTGAAGGCTTTCGTTGCCGATCTTCTGCATATCACCGAACAGATCGAGTATCCTGCGATCATCGTACCATCCTCCCCAAAGATCGAACCACCAGTGAACAGAACCAGTGCAGATAACCCTTGAAAAAACCGCCTTTAACAGTTCCAGGGATTTATCAATGGTTTCAGGCCCCAGCCAGTTCTGAAGGTCATATTCGTGGTATGGATCCACGTCAGGCTTCAGCTCAGAAATCCATCTGCTCTGTGAAGTCCTGGTATCTGCTTCATAAAAAAACAGCTTTCCGGCTTTCTGGATTGAATCGGTTTCGGTCAGAAAATGCATATCGTGTTCACCCAGGCGCGTATTTTTTCCCGCGCCATTGGTGCATGAGAAAAAATCAATGTATGGTGATTTCACCATCCTGCCCAGTGCAAGATGGTCTCTCCATTCAACCAGGGTGTAACCATAAAACACGCCCGTAAACAAAGAGCCGTCGCTTTCCTCTTTGACTGCCCTGCAAAAGATTTCGAGTACTTCGGCGATTTCATCGCACCTGAATAACTGATAATCAATTGACAACTGATTTGTCTCCGGATCATAGAAATCTCCGTTGCCTGCTCTTTCCCTTTCTTGGGTATCCGGAATATCAATCTCGTGCAGGCTTTTATTGAATTTGTTCCTGATCAGATTTTCATCCCGGTGATAGGTATTGAAAAGCCACTCACGAAATCGTTTTTTTGATGCAATGCTATAGTCCGATGGCCCCAGCCACTGATGATGAACCGATTCTTCGGTCTCGCCTGCCGTTACATGTATCCCCGCAATCCGGGTGGCATAGTCTGACTGCATGAAATGGCGGATGATGCTTTTCAGGACGGCAACTGTTTCTTCTCTCCAGACAATGGAGGAAAACGACTGCCGTTGGGGAAGACCGGAAAAAGACCTGTTTGTATCAGCAGGATGCATACTGCACCACCAGGAAGGGGCATCACAATATATCCGTGGAAAAATCAACGCATCGGGAGCAACTTCCGTTATCTCCCGGATGCTCCTGTCTATCAGCAGGTAATCAATGTTTCCCGGTGCATCCCAAACACCTTTTTTATCCAATTTGACCTTTCCGTTCCGGTAAGCCCCGTAAAATCCGTCGCCAAGGGTGATGCTCAGGCTGAAAAACCGGATTCCCGATTGATACATCTTTTCATACCTCGATTGTTCAGGATAATAAGAAATATAAGCCATGGGGAAACAGGGCTGGTTTCGGATAAAAAGGGCAGGCTTTCCGTTGTATCTCCTGACAGATGTCCCAGCCCCCACCGAATCCTGTCGAAAAGTGTGAGAAGTAACCTTTTCAGATGATTTTGACGACTGGCGATACTCTTCCCCCTGGCATAAAAAAGGCGCGGAACCAATGCCCGCAAGCATTGCCCCGCTTGTATTCCTGATCTTTCTGATAAAATTGCGCCTATGCACTTCCCTGATAAATTTGATAACCGTTTCCAGAACCGGACGATGTAAACAAAAATCCGGTATCCCCTACTTTCACATGATACGTTAAAACCGGCAAAACTTTTAAAATTCAGGCCAGGCACCCGGGAAAAGTTCAAATGTGTTTTACCAGGGATAACCAGGATACTGAATCCCGGTTATCCCCGGATAAAACTACCATCCTCTGAACAAACACAAAGTAAACTGACCGGGAACAATATTAATAGTATCCTGGATTTTGCTCCTCCTCATTAGATCCTCTGTTCTGCAACCTGTCGATGTGATTCTGCGGAATCGGCCGCAGTTTATGCCATTGTTTGACTGCTGCATAACATTGCTTGTTGTATTTCACGATGCGATCGTAGAAAGTCTCGGTACGTGTAAGATCGAAAAACCGCTCATAATCACCGGCAAATTCACGGGCCCTTTCCTCAAGGATAAAATCACGCAGCTTTTCAAAACTGTTAATCTGATCGGCAGAGATCATCATAGCTGTTTCAGTGCTCTTGGTAAGATCGGCTTTGCTGCCGCCATCAGCTTCGTAATACTGCTTTGGTTTGATTTCACCTTCTTTATAGGCAGCCCTTTTTCGGACCACATTGATCAGGTCAGCCGCTTTGGAGTAATTGCCTTTTCGGCCGTAAGCTTCGGCGGCAATCAGATAACTTTCACTTAACCAAAGCAGTTCGAAATCAAGGCTTCCAATCGCAGAACTCGGGCCTGCCCTGTTGGGATCGATATGGTATATATACTGCGGAAATACCCTGTCGGTAAATTTGTTTCTGGGCCTCCAGGTATATGGTTTCTTATCAATGGCGGCATTGTCAGTAACATTGTTCATTGTAAAATAGAGGGCTGTATCCCCGATTCCGAATTTGTTCTTTCCAACGAGATCGGGTGACGGGGCATTGGCTGCCGTCCATTTTGGAATGGTTGCAGTGTAGTTGCAGAACCAGGTTGTCTGGAACTGTTTATAAAACCTGGAGTCGTTCTTCAGGTCATACAGGTCATACATATAAGCGGTAGGACGCAGGCGGACATGTGCCTCACCGTAATTCATGTCGAGGGTGAGCCCGCCAATGGTCATGTACTGGATGGTAAAGAAACGGTGAGCCTGGTTTCCTCCTCCGTTGTAAAGCAGGTTGGTGGTGTATTCAACCGCAAAGAGCACTTCCTTGTTCTTTTCGTTGGTCCGCCGCCGTGCATCGTCATAATTGGGTAACAAATCACCCTTGTAAGCGATCACTTTTTCTGCGTAAAATGCAGCGCTGTCCATATCAGTGCTTTTTTGCCCCCTTTGCTCGGTTACAGCACTCCCCCTGGTCAGGTAAGCCTTGGCAAGCAATTGCTGGGCAGCCGATTGGGTTGGCCTGGCACTCTCCGACTGGGTGGCCGGAAGGTATTCAGCAGCAAAACGCAGGTCGGAAATGATGGCGGCCCAGATATTCGGCACCGGGGCCCTTTTCATTTCAGTCATCACCCCGATGTTTTCATCAAGCAACAAAGGAACTTTGCCGAAAGCCTGCACCAGAATATAGTAATAGTACGCCCTGAGAAATTTCACTTCCCCGATTCGTGCATTGCGTTTTGCATCGGTATTCAGCGTTTTGGTACCGGCAATTTTTGGAATCCGGTTAATTGCGATGTTGCACCGGCTGATCCCGAGGTAGAAATTGCTCCAGATAGTGTAAAATACAGCATTGGCAGGATTCAGGGCAGAGGTGTACATGTGAAACTCATTCCCATCCGAAACATTGGTATATTCCCAGGTGTCCGATCCATGACAGGTCATTTTTATTCCCTCGGCTGTCCCACCCCAGTTTCGCAGCGGAACATAGGCCGACCTGACGAGGTCTTCAACACCGTTTTCCGAATCATAATAGGTATAACCAATACCCGAAACAAATTCTTCTTTCAGAAAATCCTGGCATGATGTAGCAGAGAGAAGAATGGCTGCCAGGATCATTATATACTTTTTCATAATTGCTATTTTTTTCAAATTAGAAAGTAACTGATAAACCTGCCATAAATGTTTTGACAGTGGGTACATTCAGACCGATGGATTCGGGATCGACGCTCCAGCATTTCTTATAAAGCCAGGGATTCTGGGCAGTGGCATAAATACGAAGTTTCTTCATATCAAGCTTTGAAATGATTCTTGAAGGCACCGTATAACCAAGTGTGACAGCTTTCAGCTTAATAAAGGAACCATCCTGGTAACAAAGAGTGGTGTAATTGAGAGCTTCCTGCCGTCCCGCCAATGGCCGCGGCCAGGTGTTGCTGTGGTTCAGTGGTGTCCAGAAATCAACGTCAATCCCCCTGTACCTTGCCTCATGGTTGGAGATCATCACATCGTAATGCATCTGTCCCTGTCTGGTGTAAAGGAAAAATGAAAAGTCGAACCCCTTGTACTCCATGTTGCTGGTAATACTACCAGTCCATTTCGGAACGGAAGAGCCCAGAATCATCCTGTCATCGGCATTGATTTTCTGGTTGCCGTCCCGGTCGAAAATCCTGATTTCACCCGGGGCATAAGTGCTTCCGGCCGCGTTGTAAATAGCCATCAGGGCTTTGTCTTCATCGCTGTCCTGCCATATCCCGTCGAACTTATAATCATAATAAGTACTTACAGGATGTCCGATGAACCATTTATTCCCGATATCATCCACCTTCCCGTAATACAACTCAGTAATCTCCTCCTTGTTGGTATAGAACATCAGGTCAGCATTCCAGTTGAATCCGCCGGCTGTTTTCAGGATGACTCCCGAGAGGGATACCTCCAGCCCTGTGTTGCGGGTTGCACCGATGTTCTGTGTGATACTTGAAAAACCCGAAGCAATCGGCAACTGACGGGGAAGCAGCAGATCGCTGGTTTCCTGCCTGTACAGATCAATTGTTCCCGACAACCTGGAATTAAAGAGTGAGAAGTCAATTCCTATGTCATATTGAGCTGTTGTTTCCCATTTCAGGTCGGGATTGATCAGGAGATTGGGTGCATAACCAAAGAAACCTGCATCCCCGGTGGCATAAGTCGTCCTGGTCAATGATCCCAGGGTTTCATAGGGATTGATGGAGGTGTTTCCGGTTTCACCGTATCCAATCCTGATTTTCAGGTCATCGATCACTTTCACATTTTCCATGAACGGTTCGTTGGTAATCCTCCAGGACAAAGCTGCGGAGGGGAAGAAGGTGTATTTCTTTCCTTCGGCCAGACGTGATGAACCGTCGTATCTGCCCGTAGCAGTGAACAGGTACTTATCCATATAACTGTAATTGATTCTTGCCATATAGGAATTAAGAGCCCAGCGTGAAAAACTGGAACCAAGGGCGGTGATCGATGTGGCAGTTCCAAGGTTGTACCACTTCTGGTATTCATAAGGCAGGTCATTGACCCCTCCATTCAAGCTCTCATATTTGTATTCCTCCATGCTGTGCAGCAAAGTGGCCCCGAAACGATGTTTTTCCCTGAAAGTTTTATCGTAATAGATCAGGTTGTCCAATGTATAATGGAACTGGTTAAACATGGAACTTGAAGCTGTCGGTACGGCACCGAGCCTGGAGCCCCGTGAACCGTTAAAAGAGCCGTTTCTGCCATCCTGGTAATCAGGCCCGAAATTTATTCTGTATTTGAATCCTGCAGGAAGCTTGACTTCCGCATAATAGCTGCCGTAAAAGCGGTTCGCTTTGTAGTCGAGAAAATCGTTCTCCAGGACAAGTTTGGCATTCGGCCAGAGTTCTCCCCCCGGATTCAACTGAAGGACCCCGTTTTCGTCGGTGAACGGATTCAGGGGATTTGTCTGTGCAGCATAACTAAAAATATTGTTGTTTGTCTCCTGTTTCAAATTGAAGGAGCTGGCAGTGGAACCACCGATGGTCAGCCAGTCGTTGATTACCTGGTCAACCGACAGCCTCAGTGAATATTTCTGGTAGCCGAATCCCTTGATTCCCCCTTTGTTGTCAAAATAACCTCCCGACAAGGTTACTTTTGTTTTTTCATTTCCTCCAATGACACTCATCTGGTGGTCCTGGATGATCCCTGTCTGTGAAATGGCGCCGATCCAGTCGAAAGACCTGATTTTCGAAGGATCATAATTGCCCTTTTCATCATAGGCAGCCGAAATGGATTCAATCACATATTTATCGGGATAATAGAACATGGTTTTGTCCAGATCAAGCGTGGGAACATCGGAGGGATATTTACCCGCGTTTCTTTGTGCCCAGCGCCTCATGTCCACAAATTTGGCCGGGCTCATGAACTTTTCAGTGTTGTTGATCTGTACCCCGTAATAACTGTCGACCGTTACCTCGGTTTTGCCGGCTTTGCCTTTGCGGGTGGTGACAAGGACTACGCCATTGGCCCCCCTGGAACCATAAATGGCAGTGGCAGAAGCATCTTTCAGAATATCGATCGATTCAATATCAGCTGTATTGACATCTTTCAGGTTTCCCATAAACGGAATTCCGTCGACTACGTACAGAGGATCATTGCTGGCTTTGATGGAGCGGTTCCCCCTGATCCTGATGTTGGGTGCATCACCCGGTTTGGCAGTTGTGGAATAGATGTCGATGCCTGCTACCTTCCCCTGGATCGATTGCACTGCATTCATATAGGGATTGGAAAGGATGTCATCCCTTTTTACGGAAGCAACCGAGCCGGTCACATCCTTTTTTCTCATCGACCCATACCCGACAGCCACCACTTCGTCGAGACCGATCGTCTTTTCTTCCATCGTCACATCCACGCGGGTTCTGCCCGACACTTTTACCTCCTGTGTATTCATGCCGATGTAGGAAAACTGCAGGAGGGCATCCGGCGGAACACTCTTCAGCGTATACATACCGTTTGCATCGGTGATCGTTCCGTTGGAAGTTCCCTTGACAATGACGGTAACTCCCGGTACAGGCTCGCCGGAAGTGTTTTTTGCACTTCCCGAAACAGTCAGTGTCTGGGCTAAACTGTTCATAGAACACAGAGCGAACATCACTACAGACAACAATGCGGTCCAAAACCTGCCAGGGGACCGCCGAAATTCATTCAATCGAGGATTTTTTTTCATAAGTTACTGTTATTATTTAACAAAATATACCACACTACAACACAGCCAATCATACTCTGGTATTGTGTGGTGTGTTGCAAACTTATATATTTTTTTTAATAAAATTTCACTCATTCTGAAAAAAAGATTATCTATTTTTAGAAAAATTTTTTTACTCCATTTTCAGAAATCATGGAACATAAGATAAATATCGATATCGATTCTCAAGTTCCTGTCTATAAGCAACTTATTGAAAACATACAAGAATTGATTGAGAACAAACACTACCATACAGGCGATTATTTGCCTTCGATGAACCAACTGGCCGAAGAACTGATGATCTCAAAGGAGACCGTTAAAAAGGCGTATTCGATCCTGAGGGAAAAAGGATACATTGAATCAGCGCATGGAAAAGGCTTTTATGTTTCCGACCGGAACCACAAGATTAAAATCCTTGTTCTTTTCGACAAACTTAGCACATATAAACAGATACTCTTCTCCTCCTTTGCTGCCGGAATCGGTGATATATCCCAGATTACCATCCGGTTACACAACCAGGACATCAATCTTTTTGAACATTTCATAGAAGAAAACCTCGATAAATTCGATTACTATATTATTACGGCCCATTTCCCGCTTCAACCCGATATACAGAAAAAAGCACTCAAAATCCTGAAAAAGGTCCCAAACCGGAAACTTCTGTTGCTTGACCATTACCTGCAGGATTTGCGCGGGAATTTTGCATCGGTATACCAGGATTTTGAAAATGACATCTACGAAGGGCTTCAGCGCAACGTTCAGAAAATTAAGAAGTTTGAAAAATTCAACATCTTTTCCACAAAAGGAAGTATGTACGCTCCCCTCATCGAAAAAGGCATCACCCGGTTTTGTGAAGAAAATCAGGTAAACTATGAGATCTTCAAAAACATAGATTGTTCAAAAATCAGGAAAAATGAAGCCTTCCTGATATTAAACGGACAGCTTGACAATGAACTGATCGAACTGATCAGTATAGCCAGGAAAAATAAAATCCGCATTGGGAAGGATATCGGGATCATCTCATATAACGAATCACCCATCAACGAAATCATCCTGGGAGGACTTACCGTCTTTTCGACTGATTTCAAACAAATGGGAGAATTGGCCGCTAAAATGGTCATGGAAAAACAGTTCAGAAAAATAAGGTGTGATTTCAGGCTTATAGCCAGAAGCACATTTTAGCCGGCACGTCTATGATCGTGTTTTTTGATCTGGACGACACCCTGGTGGACAGCGAATCGGCCCACCGTGAAGCCATTACTTCACTGATCTGCCAATATTCCCTTACCGGAACAGGTTGCTTCGGCACTCTCCTGAAAGAATGGTTTTCAATCACACAGAAATACCTGCAGCTCTATTTCGACAGGAAGATAACACTCGAAGAACAGCGTATTTCAAGAATCAGGGAATTTTTTCTGAACAGAAACCTTCCGTTAACTGTTTCTGAAGCGGAGCAAGCGTACAACCTGTATCACCAGGTTTATCTCAGAAAATGCCACAGGTTTGAAGATACAATCCCCTGCCTTGAAAAAATGCTCCCTTTTCAACCCGGGATCATTTCCAACGGAACCCTGTCAGATCAGCTTTTCAAACTCAGAAACAACCGGCTTGACGTTTACTTCGGAAAAGTTATTGTTTCAGACTCCATCCTTCCGGCCAAGCCTGATCCAGGAATTTTCGTCGCCGCAGCAGAAGCGGCAGGGGTACCACCTGCTGAATGCCTCTATATTGGCAATTCATACGAAACCGACTATTTGGGAAGCACCGGGGCAGGTATGAAATCCATCCTACTCGACAGGCATCATTCATTTCCCGATCCCTGCACAGAAAAAATAAATTCCCTTAGCGAACTACCCGGCCATCGTTTGCTCATTGGATCGTCCCCCTTGGTGAAGGGGGAAAAGAAGGGGGATTGATATTTTTTCATTATCATGTCAGCATTTTCCTTACCTCAAAAAGGGCTTCCATAAAACGATCGATTTCTTCTTCTGTATTGTAAACAGCAAAGCTGATCCGGATTGTTCCGGGTATCCCGTAATGCTCCATAACCGGGTCGGCACAATGGTGTCCTGTGCGGACAGCGATTCCCATTTTATCAAGCAACATGCCTGCATCATAGGGGTGGATGCCCTCCATGCTGAAAGAGATCACCCCCGATTTTTCAGCCGCATTGCCGTAAATGTTGATTCCGCCAAACTCCTGTAACTCCCGGGTTGCTTTCTTCATGAGAAGCCGCTCATGCATACCTAATTTATCGTATCCAATTTCAGAGAGAAAAGATAACGCAGCCCCAAAACCAACGACACCGGAGATATTTGGAGTTCCCGCTTCAAATTTATAGGGCAGCTCGTTGTAAACGGTCCCGCTGAAGCGGACTTCTGCGATCATTTCACCTCCTCCCTGGAACGGTGGCATTGTTTCGAGAAGCTCCCTTTTTCCGTAAAGGACCCCAACACCGTTTGGACCGTACATTTTATGAGAGGAAAAAGCATAAAAATCAACATCCAGTTCCTGTACATCTACCGGAATATGCTGAATAGCCTGTGCACCGTCGGCGAGTACCTTCACTCCCCGTTTGTGTGCCAATGAAGCCACTTTTTGAATGGGATTCACCGTTCCCAGCACATTGGAAACATGACAGAGTGCGATCAGTTTGGTTTTCGGGGTGATCAGTGTTTGCAGTTCTTCCGTTTTTGGTTCCCCGGAGTCACTGAAAGGAAGTACAACAACTTTTGCACCTCTCCGTTCAGCCATCATCTGCCAGGGAACAATGTTGGAATGGTGTTCCATTTCGGAAACGATGATCTCATCACCCCGGTTTACAAATGCCTCACCGAATGAGAAAGCAACCAGGTTGATGCTTTCGGTTGTCCCTTTTGTGAAAATGATTTCCTCCCTTGATCCGGCATTAATAAAACAGGCAACCCGGTCCCGCACTGATTCAAAATCTTCTGTGGCCTTGTCTGCCATAAAATGGGAGGCCCGGTGTATATTACCGTAGTAACTGAAAAAGAATCTTTCTTCAGCCTTCAGAACGCCTATGTTCTTCAGGGAAGAGGCGGCGCTGTCGAAATAGACCAATGGTTTTCCGTAGACCTGCTGTTTCAGGATGGGAAACTGGTTTCTGATATTTTCAACGTCCAATCCCATTTATTTAAATCATTCAATTCTATCAGCATTCACAATGATAATCACATTCATGGCACCGGCTTACTTCTCCCCGGAGGCGCTTGTCGATCAATTCGCTGATCCTGTCACGCAAAGGATTCACCTTTACCTGCCGCAACACTTCATAAGCAAAAGCATTCATTAGCATCAGCCTGGCCTGGTTTTCACCGATTCCCCGCGATCTGAGGTAAAACAGGGCATTGTCATCGATCTGCCCCACCGTTGCTCCATGACTGCACTTAACATCATCAGCTTCAATGATGAGCTGCGGCTTTGTCTGCATTCTGGCGTGGTCGGTCAGCAGAAGATTGTTGTTGCGCTGGTAAGCATTGGTCTTCTGGGCATCGCGTCTGACGTGTATACGACCCGAAAAAGCACCCGTCGATTCATCGTCGAGCACATTTTTATAATGCTGGTTGCTCCGGCATCCCGGTTTTTCATGAACGACCTGCAAAAAATGATCGACATGCTGCTTCCGGTCCATAAAAGAAAGCCCGTACAGGTTTGCTTCACTGTTTTGCCCATCGAGCAAAACTTTCACGTTGTTCCTGACCAAACCGCCATGCAGGGTGATGGTATGTGTAGTCAGCCTCGAATCCCGTTCCAGGTGAAAGAAAGTTGAATTGAAAGTGGTTGTCCTGTTGTGACGATTCTGGATGGTATAAAAATCAAGTGACGCATTTTCACCGACAAATATCTCCGTTACCTGGTTATCCAGGTAATTGTTCATGTTCAGGGAATGATCACAGACAATGATTATTGCTTCAGCGCCGGGTTCAATGACAACCAGGTTTCTCTGGTTAACAAATGTATCCTTTTCTGCCTGAAGGAAATTGATCACCTGAAACGGGATGTCGGGCATTCCATTTCGTGGAACATACAAAAAATATCCATCCCGGGCATAAGCTGTGTTCAGGGATACCAGAGGATCGGGATCGGCTTCCGACAACGTGGAATAGCGGGGAGCTACCAGATCATTCATGCTTCCTGCGATCCGCTCAAGGCTTTCTGCAATCGTCCCGGAAGGCAAACTATTTTTTCCGGATGAAGTATGAAACCAACCATTGAGCAAAGTAATCAGGTTTGTTTCCAGTTTGGGAACATCACATTTAAATACATCTTTCAGTTGTATATCAGTATGTTCACAGCTATGAACAAAGGAGTATCGGCCCGAAAAGGCAGGTTCCAGGTTGGTGTACCTGTAATTTTCGGTTTTCCTGGTGGGGATGCCCAGTGATATCAGATTCTTAAGTGCAGCCTGGCGGGGAACATTGAGTACATCTGGGGAATCGCCGGTGATTTCCAATTCTGCTTCCCTGAAATGACTGACATATCTCAGAGCCAATTCATGGTTACCTTTCAGAGCCATCATTCAAATTCGTTTTCCTTTTTGATCCATTCATATCCCTTTTCTTCAAGCTCAAGGGCAAGTTCCTTCGAGGCCGACTTCACAATTCTTCCTTTGTAAAGGATATGTACCCTGTCGGGAACAATGTAATCGAGCAAACGTTGGTAATGTGTCACCACAATCACCGAATTTTCGGGCGATTTCAGGGCATTTACACCGTGCGCGACAATTTTAAGGGCATCAATATCGAGCCCGGAATCTGTTTCATCCAGGATGGAAAGCTTTGGTTCGAGTAACGCCATCTGGAAAATTTCGTTCTTCTTTTTCTCCCCTCCTGAAAAGCCTTCGTTCACCGAACGGTTGGTCAGCTCGGTATCCATCTCCACAAGTTTCTTTTTCTCCCTCATCAGTTTGAGGAACTCACCTGCAGAAAGCGGTTTTTCTCCCCGGAATTTCCGATGCTCATTCACGGCTGTTTTCATAAAGTTAACCATGGGTACCCCCGGAATTTCAACCGGATACTGAAAACTTAGGAAAATTCCCTTTCTTGCCCGATCCTCGGGTGCC
This sequence comes from uncultured Prolixibacteraceae bacterium, assembly GCA_964395045.1. GTDB lineage: Bacteria > Bacteroidota > Bacteroidia > Bacteroidales > Prolixibacteraceae > UBA1413. The sequence goes on from CAYNBE010000058.1 coordinate 12,528, forward strand.
ATTTCCATCAAATCTTCCCCTAAATAAGTGATTGAGCCGGAAGTGATTTCATATCCCTCTTTCCCGGCCAAAACATTGGCAAGGGTGCTTTTCCCCGACCCGTTAGGCCCCATAATGGCATGGATCTCCCCAGCCCTGATCTCCAGGTTGATCCCGCTCAGAATTTCCTTTCCTTCGATCGAAACACACAGGTTATTGATGGACAACATACTTACATCCATTCTATACTTATTGAATTTTATTGTTATTTTCTGCTTTCAGTCACTTTTAACTAACCAACATAAGTCAAAGATCAAAAGATTTTAAAGACAAAGAGATCAGAAAAGTTTTTCTCTTCATTCATCTGTCAGCTCCGTATCATCCCTTCCTTTTTCTACTTACGACTTAATGTATACTGCTTTCTGCCTCCGTCCTCCTGTTTCCTTTTTCCGGTTTCCTTTTACTGCTTACTGCCTGTTGCCTCTAATTGCTTTCAATCTAACATTCTAACCTTCAAGATTCTAATCTTCTAATCTTCCCTTTACCCAACACTTCCCTCCAGACTGATGGCAAGCAATTTTTGAGCTTCGACGGCAAATTCCATCGGCAATTTATTCAGAACCTCACGTGCATACCCGTTGACAATCATGCCAATGGCATCTTCAGTGGAAATGCCACGCTGGTTACAGTAAAAAATCTGGTCTTCCCCAATCTTGGAAGTTGTTGCTTCATGCTCCACGATCGACGATTTGTTTCCGACTTCAATATAGGGAAAGGTGTGAGCGCCACATTTATCGCCCATCAGAAGTGAATCGCACTGCGAAAAATTGCGGGAATTAACAGCGCCTGGCATTACCTTGACAAGCCCCCTGTATGAGTTGTTGCTCAATCCTGCCGAAATGCCCTTGGAGACGATCGTACTTCGGGTGTTTTTTCCGATATGGATCATTTTTGTTCCAGTATCGGCCTGCTGGTGGTGATTGGTTAAGGCCACAGAATAAAACTCGCCTACGGAGTGATCTCCCATCAGGATACAACCAGGATATTTCCAGGTAATGGCCGAACCTGTCTCAACCTGTGTCCAGCTGATTTTTGACGATTCACCCCGGCAAATCCCCCTTTTTGTGACGAAATTATAAATTCCACCTCTGCCATTTTTATCTCCGGGATACCAGTTCTGGACAGTGCTGTATTTCACTTCGGCACGGTCGAGGGCTATGATCTCCACCACAGCGGCATGAAGCTGGTTTTCGTCGCGCATCGGAGCAGTGCAACCTTCGAGGTAGCTGACATAACTATCTTCATCGGCAACGATCAGGGTTCGTTCAAACTGGCCTGTATTGGCGGCATTGATCCTGAAATAGGTGGAAAGCTCCATTGGGCACCTGACACCTTTCGGCACATAGCAGAATGAACCATCACTGAAAACTGCGGAATTCAGAGCGGCAAAATAATTGTCACCTTTTGGAACTGCCATGCTGATATATTTTCTCACCAGATCGGGATGATCACGCAGCGCTTCATTAAACGAACAAAAAATGATCCCCTGTTCTGCCAGAGTTTCCTTGAAGGTGGTTTTGACCGAAACACTGTCCATCACAGCATCGACTGCCACACCAGCCAGGTGTTTTTGTTCCTCCAGGGGGATCCCCAGTTTGTTGAAGGTTTCCAGTAATTCAGGGTCAACCTGATCGAGGCTTTCATACTCCGGCCTCTTCCTGGGAGCCGCATAATAACTGATTGACTGGAAATCAATGGGCGGAATATTCAGATAAGCCCAGTCGGGCATCTCCATTTTCAGCCATTTTCGATATGCATCCATCCTGAATTCAAGCATGAACTCAGGTTCCTGTTTCTTTTCCCAGATGGTCCGGATCACATTCTCATTCAGACCTTTCTCAATGATGTCGGTCTCAATGTCGGTAAAAAATCCGTATTTATAATCACCCTGGGTAACATCTCTCAGTATCTGATCCTGATCTTCCATTGTTCAAATTACATAACCGATTGAATGTCAACAATTATCTTCACTGACCGGTTTTTCTGAAATGTTTGCAAAGATACAAATTTAGGGATACTTTTGTGGAGTAGTGATGATATTTCATACTTTTTTATCTTAATTTAATGGGTGACGGGAACAAAAAAAGGGAAACAATCGCTTCACTCGGTGAATTCGGGCTGATTGAACGTCTTACCAAAGAGATTGTTTGCCGGCAGGAAACCACTCTGAAAGGTGTGGGGGATGATGCGGCAGTTATTTCCGCAGGTGACAGGGCTTTGGTTGTTACCACCGACATGCTGCTCGAAGGTATTCATTTCAACCTGATGTATATGCCACTGAAACACCTCGGCTATAAGTCGGTGGTTGTGAACCTTTCGGATGTTTGCGCGATGAATGCAACACCCAGGCAAATCACGGTCAGCCTGGGGATATCGGCAAAATTCACCCTTGAAATGATCGATGAACTATACAGCGGGATACGCCTGGCCTGTGAGAAATACAATGTCGACCTGGTTGGCGGCGACACAACCAGTTCTCTGACCGGGATGGCGATCAGTATAACGGCAATCGGCGATGGTTCAACCAATGAAATAACCTACCGTTCGGGTGCCCGGGTGCATGACCTTTTGTGTGTAAGCGGCGACCTGGGGGGTGCCTACATGGGATTGCAGCTTCTTGAAAGGGAAAACGAGGTCTTTAAAGTAAATGACAAAATGAAGCCCCGGTTTGAAGGGTATGATTATATCCTTCAGCGCCAGCTCAAACCGGAAGCAAGGACCGATATCGTGGAAGGACTGAAAAAAGCGGGAATCAGGCCTACATCCATGATTGATATTTCCGACGGACTTTCGTCCGAAATCCTGCACCTGTGTAAAGCCTCAGGCAAAGGATGCCGTCTGTATGAGGATAAAATCCCCTACGACAGGCAAACCACAGAAATGGCGCTTGAGTTCAATATCAACCCGATTGTGGCTGCGCTGAATGGCGGCGAAGACTATGAACTGCTCTTCACGGTACCCCTATCGGACCTGGACAAGCTGAAGAACGATCCGGATATCTCCATCATCGGGCATATAACCGATCCGGGAGATGGCACTATGCTGGTCACTGGAGGCGGCGCCCTGATCCCCCTTTCTCCCGGAGGTTTTAACCACCTGGGATAAACTTTCTATTCCGGTTTTTTGCTGAATATATCATACTCAAGTCCGTCTCAGATTTCAGGGGCATTTTTCAGGAGGAAATTTTCGGCTTCGACCGACCATAATCCTTTTGTCTTTCCGATGATTTCAGCAAGGCCTCGAAAAAGCGGATCACTTTTCCCCTTTTCTTCAAACTCCTGAAGGGGGGTTAGTGGTAGTTTTTTGTGCGTATAGATCAGTTTCTTCCCGCCCGGAATGGAAGGCAGGTTCAGAGTGGTGTCAATCACGGCGTCCAGTCCGCCGATGTGGGTGATCAGTCCGGCTGGATCAAGTCCGTGGGCCATACAGTGTAATGCTTCGACCATGTCGTCGTTGTTTCCTCCCGAGGTTCCGACCAGGTGAGTCGAAGCATAGTGGACATTGTAAAAATTCATTCTTGCCTTAAAATCGGGTTGTGAAGGTCCTGCAAAAAAGTTCAGGCATCCATCTCTGGCAAGGATGGCATCGCCTTGTTCAACTACCGCTGGTACCGGAGCCAAAACAAAAACATCGTCAAAGCCCGAACCTCCCGACAATTCCATCAATGCTTCAACAGGTCCGGCAAGTTTTGCTGTATTCAGGTAAATCAGATCAATTCCTTTTTCTTTTGCCCATCCGGCAGGAAAGATGTATTCGGCCCTGTCAAGTCGGTCCTGGTCGATATCGGTGACCACCAGAAGAGATGGTTTGCGGTCTTTCCGGTTGACAACATAGTTCACGGCAGCCAGGCCCATCGGCCCAGCCCCGGCAAGGATGGCCATTTTCCCGCCCTGGACAATTTCCATGCTGTGAACATAGGAGCCTGGTTTGGTATGGTAATTGGCATGCATGGCTCCGATCACACATGACAAGGGTTCTGCCAGTGATGCCAGGTAAAATCCTTCTCCTTCAAAGGGGAGAAGACAATCCTGGATAAGGACGTCCCTCGGAATAATCACATAGGTGGCATCTCCGCCTATATTCTGATAACTGTAGCCTGGTGAACTCAATACGCCGATGGGGCCGTCAGGATAATAAATAGCAGGCTGTATGGAATATTTTTGGCCCGGACGAAATTTGTGCTGCCAGTTTTTACCCACCTGGATAATCTCACCGCTAAATTCATGTCCGATGATAACCGGGTTCACTGCTACATCGGGAGGTACACGCTTATGTGCAGTGCCCTGGTGGGCAGCTTTGTACGATGACATGCAAATGCTGTCGGAAACAACTTTGGCAAGTATCTCATCGTCGGTGATGGCGGGCAGATCGAATTCCTCAAGCCTGAGGTCATCTTTCCCGTAAAGTCTGATTGCTTTTGTTTTCATTTAGAAGTAAACTGTTAACTGGTCAATCTCAAACAATATAATTTTGACCTAAATGTATTTATTTTTCTCCACAACAGAGTTTCTCCAACCTGCCACATCCTGATTTCCCCTGATATACACTCAAAATTTAATATCGGGACAACAAATGGTAAAGATTGATGCAAAAGAAAGTCCCGACCGTTAAA